>CAYUZF010000293.1:4198-5486 GCA_964449615.1 uncultured Aureispira sp. | reverse complement strand
GAACACCCGCTTCACCCGCTCGCTTACATTGGTTAAAATCTCATAGGGAATGGTATCCAGCGCTTTGGCCAAGCGTTCCAAATCTGCCACCGTTTCAAAAATAATAGCCTCATCACCAACCTGTACATCAGGCAGCCCACTAACATCCACAAAACACATATCCATACAAACATTACCCAGCGTAGGCACCAGTTGACCATGTAGGCGCACGCTGGCGTTGCCATTGCCCAAACCCCGCAAAAAACCATCGGCGTAACCAATAGACAAAACCGCTACACGAGTAGGCTGGGTAATTTTTCCCTGTCGGCTGTAGCCAATGCTGTCGCCCGCCTGTAAGGTTTTGATTTGTGCAACGGTTGTTTTCAGGCGTAGCACAGGCAGCAACGGCAAGCGCTGGTCGAGACCATAGAGGCCAATGCCTAAACGCACCAAATCGTATTGGTGTTCCGTGTAATGCGCAATGCCCGCCGAGTTGAGCAAATGCCGCAAAGGGCGGTTGGGCAGCGCGTCCAACAATTGTTGAGAAAGCCGTTCAAAAAGCTGTACTTGTCCTAACGTAAACGGCTGGTGCGCCTTCGTATCGGCTGCCGCCAAATGCGAAAAAATTCCTTTAACCGCAATGGAGTTTACTTTCGCTAAATGGCCAAGCAACAAAGGCAAGTCTGCCTCTACAAAGCCCAAGCGGTGCATGCCTGTGTCCAACTCAATATGGACAGGGTAGGGCGCAGCGGCAGGCTCTTGGTTCAAAAAAGCCAAAAAAGCATCCAAAATTTCAAAGCTGTACAAAGCAGGCTCCAAGTGGTGGCGGCAGAGCAACTCAAACTCATGCGGCGCGCTGTTCATCACCATAATGGGCAATTGAATGCCGTGTTGGCGCAGCGCCACGCCTTCGTCCACATAAGCCACGCCGAGGTAATGAACGCCCTGGTATTCAAGCAACTGCGCCACTTCATAAGAGCCGCTGCCATAAGCCGAGGCTTTAACCATCACCATGAGTTGGGTGTTGGGTTTCAGGTGTAGGCGGTAGCGTTGCAAGTTGTGCGACAAGGCTTGTAAATCGATTTCTAGGCTGGTGCCGTGCAGGTGTTTTTTTAGTTGCGCCACAACGCGCTCCAACTCAAAACTACGGGCACCTTTGACCAAAATATAGGCTTTCTGAAAGGACAAATCCTGCGAGAGTGCCGCCAAGAGCGCCGCGGTGTTTTCAAAAAAAAGCGCATTGGCCAGCCGTTGAAACAATGCCTGGTGCCGCAACAAATCGGGGCCAATACCCACAAACGAATCTAGG
>CAYUZF010000293.1:0-4188 GCA_964449615.1 uncultured Aureispira sp. | reverse complement strand
GCGCGAGCAAATCCGCCAACAACTGATAATCTTGGGCGTGGTGCAGTTCGGGTAAATCCGAGAGAATCAAGCTTTTTTGCCAAGTGCTGCCGTTGGGTATTTTTTGCGCCAAAAAATCTAAGGCGATTTTCAGCCCTTCCACGTCGTTGTTATAACTGTCGTCTACCAAATAACAATTGTTCTTACCCTGCTTGAATTCTAGCCGCATGGCGACCTCTTGCAACTGCCGCAAACGCTGTTCTATTTCCGACAAGGGCAAGCCCCAATGCAGCAAGAAGGTCAACAAATGCATGCAATTTTCGACGGTGGCTGCATGGGTAAACGGCAAATAAATTGTTTGGGCGTGGTTTTTCCAAGTGATTGCTAGGCGTGTGCGTTGGGCTTCTTTTTGTGGTAAAATGCGAACGTCGGCGCTGGGCTGTGTTCCCCATGACCATAATTGTAGCGCAGCAGGGCGCCATTGTTGAATGGTTTGGTGTACCAATGCTTGATCGCTGTTGTAAATCAACGCTTCGGCTTGCTGAAACAACTGTAGCTTTTCGCGAATTTTTTGTTCGCTGCCGCTAAATCCGCTGTCGTGGGCGGCACCAATGTTGGTAAAAATACCCCAGTGGGGTTGAATAATCGCCGCTAAACGCTGCATTTCGCCCACCTGCGAGATGCCCGCCTCAAAAATAGCCAACTCGTGTTTGGGAGCGAGGTTGAGCACCGAAAGTGGCACCCCGATTTGAGAATTGTAGCTCTTGGGGCTTTTAAGTACCCGACAATCTGTTTCCAAGAGCTGCGACAGCCATTCTTTCACTATGGTTTTGCCATTGCTGCCTGTAATGGCGACCACGTGCGGCTGCTTGTAGGCAAACTGCGCACGGTGGTGCTGGGCATAAGCTTGCAAGACTTCCAGTACATTCGGCGAGAGCCAAAATTGCGCTTCTTCCAAGCCTTCCACGCGCTTCTCCGTTACAAAATGCCGCACCCCTTGCGCGTAAAGGCCGCGAATAAATGCCCGCCCATGCACCCGTTGCCCTGGCAATGCAACAAACTGCGCGCAGGAAAGACCAACCGACGGCTGTCTACCAAGGCTAGTTTGTCCTTCCAAAAAGGCATATTAAAATCAATAGAGGGCATACAGAGCTGTTGTGATTCTTTGCTAAGGTACAAATTGTTGAAGAAATATTGCTTAGAAGTAGCGCAAGAGAAAGACAGTTTTATAGCATTAACCAAACAGTTAAACTAACTTAATGGTTAATTAACGTTTAAAAACGAACTCTAACCGTTGTAAAACGTTTCTACTAAAGAGGATAGATACCAGAATCACGTATTTAGCCTGCAATTTTACCAAATCAATCAATTGTATTTTTAAATTATTTAATAGTATGAGTACGAGTAGTAAATTTTTGAAAGGCTTTAGTATAGCCACGTCTGTAGCGGCCTTGGTCGCCTTGGTCGTTGATAAGAATCTTGACTTTGATCAGGAGGTTAATTTAACCGAAGCAGAGTTGGAGCAGGACTTGTTTGCCTAGAACGATAGGCTTTTGGGAATTGGGCGCAGCATGTATCAAATAAAGGGTGTTGCGCTCGATTTTTTTATAACAAGGCTTTTCTGCGTTTGTAAAACAATGAATTTCCTTCATTTTTAATGCGTTTAGAACGCATAGGCTCACTGTAATAAGCAGATTTAATTTCTGCCCCTGCTGGGAGGTAAATTGCTTCAATATCTACCCAACGCACACGGCTGCCGCTGTTGCGCTTGCACATATCTATGTTACATTTATAGGCAGTTTGGTCTATTTTTTTAACACCAGCTTGGCAGCCCGTAGAGGTAAAATCTTTGAGGTCGATTAGTCGTTCTTGTTGTTCCTTTTTATAATAACCGATGTATTTCTCTGATGCAATGGGCTTGGCGCGGTACTCAGAAATGGTCAAACTATCGGGAGTTACCCGCTCAATGCGTTGAAATAATTGAACCAGCGGTTTTTCGGGAAAACTGGATAGAAACGCTTCTTTGTATACCCACATGCCATCCTTAGCGCGATCGCCTACAATAACGGTATAGACCAAAATACTGTCTTGACTTCCGTTTTTTTGAAATAAGCTGACCCGATCTCCTCTGTAACAAGTAAAAACCCCACACATCAATTGTGCAACGCGCTCCTCTGAAGATTGAAATTGTAAATAATAAGCCTCTGATAAGGGATTTTGTTCAGGGGAAATCTTGGTAGAAGTAGAGGCTGTAGAAGCACAGGCACCCAAAAATAAATACACAGCAGCTAGTAGGGTAGAAGCGAGTATATTTTTGTCAAACATTCTCATAATACAATGAATCTGAAAAGTATTTTATAAAACAACTGTAAGTTAAAGCACAGCCCGCTAGGAAGATAGACATAAATATGCTTTCTCGTTTCTCTAGAATAAATTGCTGGCAGAATTCTGACTAAGTTATGCGTTTTTATGAAAAAATGCCCCCACTAGCAATACTACTAATGGGGGCGCTGCGCCGCTCTTTGTTTTAAGCAACTTTATTATTCTAAAATAATCGTTTGACGGTAGTTTTTCTCCCCTGTCCGAATCAGTAAAAAGTAAGAACCTTTTGGCAGGTGGCTAAGATCCAATTGCTGGGACTGCTCTAGCGCTTCCGTGTGTAGTTCTTGTCCTAGTGTGCTGTAGATATGGGCTGTTCCTGTCAAAGGCTGCTCTAGTTGCAACGCCCCCGTCGTAGGGTTGGGATATACCTGAACTGGTTGAGCCGTATAGATTTGGCGGAGGTTAACAAAGGTTTCGTCTTCTAAATAATATACTGTACCTCTGCTTCTGATAATAGCTTCTAGCTTACCATCACTATCAATATCTGCTACACTGTATACAACAGCAGCAGAAGCGTTGTTGAGAACTCTAGCATAAGCCGTATCTAAAATATCATAACTAGCTTCTATAAAAGAAGGGTTCGTAGCAGTACCGATGTTTTCATGGTAAGTCATTTTGCTTGTAACTAAACCACCAGCATTATAAGTGAGAAGATCAAAATCTCCATCTGAAGTACTACTACCTTCTAAAAATAGCAGACTATTGAACATCATACTATTACTACCTAGATTTGTTGCTATGTAGTTCAAAGGGTTATTAGTTGGTTGTTGGCGTTGGAAGTTGGGAGTAGTAGCTGTTCCTATGTTCTCCAAATATACAAGGCGATCTTCATCAGAGCCAGGCGAAACTGTACTGCGAAGCCAAGCTATATTTCCATTACCGTTAAAACAAATAGGTGTCATGAAACAATCAAAATCACCATCACCATCTATATCCACAAAAGAAACATTAACAAAGTATGTACGGGCAAAACTGGGCTTTCGGCCATTGAAATAACCTGCTGCAGCATTTAATGGACCACCAGGCGCACTGTTGCTGAAAGATGGATTGGTAGCTGTTCCTCTATTTTCAAAGTAATATATTGCAACTGCAGAACTATTGGGGATTACTCTAGGGGCAAAAATATCTAAATCGCCATCTCCATCTATATCGACCAGTTTCGGATGCGCCGCGTTGGCTGTCATCATAAAAGCTACAGGGTTGCTGGAACCCATTTGTAAGGTATAAGAAGGGGCGGCGGCTGTTCCTGTGTTTTCGTAATAATAAACACCAAAATTTCCATTGATAGGGGCGGTTACCAGCATGTCTTTATCACCATCGCCATCCAAATCACCGAATTCTATATAATCAGAGACATCGGAAAAACCTGGTAAGCTGTCAAATGGATCTTGGGAGCTGATTTCGAAGGTCAAGGGCGTTTGTGCAACGGCTGCGCTGCTCCAACCTAAAAGTAGTACCACTGTCCAGATGGATAGGTTAGTACTTAGTTTTTGGTAAGTGAAGTTAGTTTTCATTGAATAAATTTTAAGATGTTAGTAATAATGTTAAAAATTTAAGAATGATTTAATTTGCTTATGTTAAACAAAAGAAAATCTAAATTAAGAGTAGCGAAGGTAATAAAAATATTTGGGAATAGTACCGCATAATTGTTTCTGTTGTTGCGCTATTTTTGGTGCCTCTTACATTAAACAAAAGAAGCAAAATTCTCCAAATTTGTTGCTGAGTATAAAGCTATTGAAGCTCAATAAGATTACGTATTAAAATAAAAAATGCCCCCACTAGCAATACTACAAATGGGGGCATACTTTTATTTTCGATAGGTCGGTT
>CAYUZF010000292.1:0-5518 GCA_964449615.1 uncultured Aureispira sp. | reverse complement strand
TTGTTCGGGAAAAAAGGCTCGCTCAAAAATGGTTGATTATTTTTGTTGCACTGTAGTTAGTTTAAGTCGTGTATAAAAAATTGTTATTGATAAAGATACAGCGCGAAAGAGCGTTCGGTTAATTTTTTTCGACTAAGCGCCGTATTACTCCAACTAAGGGGGTACAAATATACAGAATCTATTCAAAGGAGGCCTAATAACGCTCCAATTCTGACCACAAAGCAGGGGTGAGTTCGTACAGCGGAGCCAACTCCGCAGCTTGCAGGGCGTCGTAGTAGAGCGGCAGCAACGGAGCCGCTTGCTGTACTTCCCAGCGGACGGCTGGTTCCAATTCTAAGTAGGTTTTTTGATGTTTTGCGAAAGCCAAATCTTCCCAGTACAAATGATAGCCCTCTAAAATACTCTCCATTAAAGTGATAAATTCTTGATAGGTTGCTTTTTCTTCCAACTGCACGAGCAAACTCCAATAGGCTTTGGGGGTGGCTTTTTCGTAGCTGCTGCCATATTGCTGGGCTAGAGCGCCTTGCACCATTGTACTGAAAACCATAGGATTGACCTGCTGTTCTCGAAATAAGATCTGTCCTTCTTGCAACGTTACCGTTTCCAGAAAACTAGGTACGTAAGCAATGGGTTTTTTATCAAGTTCTTCAAAATACCAATCCCAATCAAAGCGCGCATCCAAAAAACTGGTGTTGGGGTGTACCTTCTGGGCAGCAGCCACGTTGTCGTAAATTTTTCCATTGAGTGGAAAAGGGGCAATAGGAATGCTTAAATAAGGCGTCTGGTTGGGCTGGAAAGGCGCTTGAGCCGCTAAGTATAATCGAGTGCAACCACCGATGCGTAGCCAAAAAAATAAATCGTTGAGGTAAGAAATTGGCAGTTGGGCAGGGGCTTGTAAGCGTACATTGGCAGCAAGCAACCGTCGAGCGGGGGAGTGAGTACGTTGGACATCTACCAAAAGTTTGGTCACATTTTCTTGTGAAAATTCTAGCAAGCCTTCGGGGCTGTGCAGTTGCACGTTGCCTTGTTCATAGTGAAGGCGCAAAATAGGCGCGTTGGTATTTTCCGCTTGGTGCAAATACTGAGATTGAACGCGGGGCAATTCCAACGTCTGTGCGCTTAACAAGAGGGGCCAGCAACACCCAAACAGCCAACACAACTTTGTACAAAGAAGCCATGATGATAATGGTTTAAAGATGATAAACAAAATTAGGAATGGGCGCTAGGGCAAGCAGTTTGTATTTAATTATACTAATAAAAGAGCAAACTACCAGTAGCCCTTTAGAAAAAACAATGCCAGCTTGTAAGAAATTACAAGTCCTAAACCATTTTAGCGAAAGCGGTACAACAACCAACGTTTTATTGCACCTCAGGTGCATGCAGTTCCATCAAGCGTTTTTTGAGGGTATAAACGGCTTTGGTCGCGTAAATGTTAGAAGCGTTGATAAAAATAACAATGCCCAAATCTTTTTCTTTGAGCAGGCTGGTATGCGAATAAAAGGTGCCTGCGCTGCCGTCGTGGGTACTGATGTGAACGCCATTTTTAACCAAACCGTAGTGCAGGTAGTTGTAGGTCTTGGCCGTCACCAAGTTGTCTTGGCCGCGCAATCCTTGCAAATGCGCTTGTACAAATTTAGCGTAGTCGCCTATGGACAAACTCAAATCGCCAGAAGGCGCTAAAATTTCAGGCATAGGAAACATGTTGCGCGCCGTAACAGGGCGCAAATTAGAGTCCAGTGGATGAATGGCGTGGTGGCCGTAAGGCTGCTCGGGGTTGGCATCGGTTGGCCAGCCAAAGACCCCTTTGATGCCCAGCGGTTCCAATACGTCGGCTTCCAAAGCCAAGTCCCAGCGCGCTTCGCTTACTTCTTCCAACATCGCCGCTGCGATCGAATAGCCTGCATTGGAATAGGTATAGCCATCTTGCGCGCCAACTTTAGCGGGGTTTTGGCGCAAGAGCCATTTGGCAAAGGCGCGGCGTTGCTCTTTGGGGCTGCCCGGGAAACGTGGAATCTGCGCAATTTCTTGTGCGCCCGTGAACGGCTTGATGTAGGCGCGATGGCAAAGTAAATCGGAAAGGGTAATGTTGTGGTAAGTTTTAAAAGCGTCGTCCTTCCAATGTGGAAATACTTCCAGCACCTTCGTGTCCCAAGTGATCCATTCTGCATCTACTAAAATGCCCGCCCAAAAAGCGGTAAAGGCTTTGGTAGTCGAACCCAGATGAAAGCGGTCGTCCAACTCTACCTTCGTTTTTCCACCCAAGCGCCGCAGACCCGACACCGCCATTTCTTGTACGCCCTCGCTGCTCACCAACGCTGCGGCCATCGCAGGCATGTTGTACTGCAAGCGCACTTTGTCTACCAACTGTTGTAAATCATTCAATTCATCAATGGAGCGGTTGGCAACGTTTTTTCCACCCTGACAGGCGTACAAAAAAAACAACAAGAGCAAAATCGGCAAGGTGCGCATAGGGCTGGAATTTTTTTGATGTGGTATTTTTTAGGGGTTGGTAGGGCGCAATATCTCGCGGTTGCGCTCGATAGTGTTTTGCGCCTTAGCAACCCCCAAAATACAAAAATCCCTTACAGTTTTACCATTTTTCCAGTGACCAAACTACCGTCTTGCAATTGCACGGCATAAAAATATACGCCAGCTGCTAGAGCGCGGTTATCCAACTCGTAGGTTGTTCCATAAAAAGATTGTACAAATACCTGTTGGCCAAAGGCATTAAAAATAGACAATTGCACGGCTTGTTCGGGGTGCTCGGAGTCAATTTGGAAAGTGCATTGTTGTTGGAATGGATTGGGGTGTAGACTTACTTTGATGTTGGAAGCGTTGGGCAGTTTGGAAATGCTTACAAAACAACTTGGGCCATACAGCGTATCGCAACCAGTAGTGGTTTGATCTCGCACATAAATTTTTACACTCCTATTCTGATCAATGTGTTCTGTATACTCGGAAGTGCCTCTAAAAGTGAGAATATAAGGCGCACAGCGGACATCACTGGTAGTAGGTGTCCAACGAAAGACGATACTATCCTGGTTAGAATTGATGGAGGTGGGAGTAGAGGTCGCCATTCCTGTCAAGGTGAGCGTTTCACTGTAAGCGGCCAAATTTACCCCGACCGAACTGTCCTTGTAAACGGCCCTAATTTCTAGAGGTGTATTGGGGGTTATGGTATCGCCTATAACATTGCTAGTAAGCATCCATTCGCTGTTCAAAAGACGGCTGTAAACGATCACCTGAAAATCGACCAGCATACTACCGACCAACTCACAATCTCTATATTGACGTATCAAAACGGCTAACGTATATTCTCCTGCTAGTTGAGGGGCGTCCCAAGTTAATGTGCCGTCCACCTCATCAAACGTATAATTGTTGTTAAGACCAGGCCCAACGTCAGTAATCTGCTCGTAGCCTAGAACGGCTGTGTTCCTATCTTGTTTGGGAGTGACTAATGTATAGTGTAAAATATCTCCATCAGGATCGTACGCCGTAGGCGTGTAGCTAAATACTTGACCTACTTGAGCCGTCATCACAAGCGGTTGCAACAAGGAAGCAGAATTGTTGATAGGGTTGGCAGTATTGATAGACAGCGTAGACTCTATGTAAAACGGCAATCCTATGGAATTTCCATTGTTAATATTCAAAATCATATCGTTTCTATTGGGGTCGGATACGGAGAGGGTGTATGTCCCTAGAGAAGTGTAGCTGTGGGTGCCTTCGTAAACATTCTCCTGAATGTCAGGCGCAATTAGAGTTTGACTTGTTCTAGCAATCATGGCGATGGGGCTGCCATCTCCCCAATCCAGCGGCAGTTCATTGCGGTCGGCTTGGTTGCTGGGCGGACTAATTTTGGTATGGGTAACAATGCGCGCTTGGTAAACCAAGCCAGTGACGTGGTAGTACTCAATATATCCTCCTCTACTATGGGTAGCGAGTAAAACAGAAGTTGTTAGTAGGAGAAAACACAAGGAAAGGATCAACTTAGGCATAATAAGAGTTTGAATGAAAATGTAAGAAGGTGTTGGTTGTAGAAACGAGGATTACGAAACATTCGTTGGTTGTTGCAGTGCTTTTTATTAGAAATGGAATAATCGACGAGCAAACACAGCTTTCTAGTAAAAAATGGGTACTTTTGCGGGCATTGATTGGTAAACTATGGAAGCGCGTTTGAGGCGACCTCCACTTTTTTCAACGCATTGCACCACACATCATGGCAAAGTATATTTTTGTAACAGGAGGCGTAAGCTCTTCTTTGGGTAAAGGTATTATCGCGGCTTCAACCGCCAAATTGTTACAGGCGCGGGGCTTCTCCGTTACCATCCAAAAATTTGATCCTTACATCAACGTCGATCCAGGAACGCTCAACCCCTACGAACACGGCGAGTGCTACGTCACCGACGACGGTGCCGAAACGGATTTGGATTTGGGGCATTACGAGCGCTTTCTAAACTTGCCAACATCACAAGCCAACAACGTCACTACAGGCCGCATCTACCAGACGGTCATCAACCGCGAACGCGAAGGCGCTTATTTGGGCAAAACCGTGCAGATTGTTCCCCATATTACCGACGAGATCAAACGTCGAATGCAATTGATTTCCAGCACGGGCGATTATGATATTGTCATTACAGAAATTGGAGGCACAGTTGGCGATATTGAATCCTTGCCTTATGTGGAAGCCATTCGACAACTGCGCTGGGAACTGGGGGCAGACAATTGCCTTACCGTACATTTGACGTTGGTGCCGTATCTCAATGCCGCAGGCGAATTAAAAACTAAACCCACGCAACACTCGGTCAAAGAATTGCTAAGTGCGGGCGTGCAGCCCGATATTTTGGTGTGCCGCACGGAGCATCCGCTCAGTTCCAGCATTCGCCGCAAACTGTCTTTGTTTTGTAACTTGGGGCCGCATGCCGTCATTGAGGCGCGGGACGCCGATAGTATTTACGATGTGCCGATTTTGATGCTCAAAGAAAAATTGGACATTACTATTATTACCAAGTTGCGTCTGGTCGATCGCCGCGAACCTGATTTGACCAAATGGAAAAACTTTTTGGGACATCTTAAGAATCCCGTGCATGAAATTCGGGTGGGTCTAATTGGCAAATACATTGAACTGCAAGATGCCTACAAGTCTATTTTAGAAGCGTTTGTGCATGCAGGGGTTGCCAACGAATGCAAGGTGCAAGTGGTGTCGATTAGCTCGGATAATATTACCAAAACAAACGTAGCCGAAAAATTAGAAGAGCTGGATGGTGTTTTGGTAGCGCCAGGTTTTGGAGAGCGTGGGGTAGAGGGGAAGATACAAGCCATTCGCTATGCGCGTGAGAACAATTTACCGTTCTTTGGGATCTGTTTGGGCATGCAATGTGCTGTAGTAGAATATGCCCGCAACGTACTCGGCCTCAAAGGAGCGGCCTCCACCGAGATGAACCCTAATGCAAAACATCCTGTAATTAGCTTGATGGCCGACCAAAAACAAGTGCATCAAAAAGGCGGTACCATGCGTTTG
>CAYUZF010000291.1:0-5519 GCA_964449615.1 uncultured Aureispira sp. | reverse complement strand
GTGAGCCATCTTTTTAAACGCGTACTTTTTTTAGGGACAAATACCCTTTTCGAACAATCTTTTCTTTACCTTTTTTATTCGTATAACGGATGTGCGCTTGATGATTTTCCGCGTTTAACTGTATAATTGCTCCTTGTTCTACTGTTTTTAAGCCGTTAATGATATTAACGGTCGTCCAAGTAACTTGCTCGCCTATCGCAAACTGGTACTGTGCTTGAGTGGTTGCCCAATCGTTTTGCAAGCGCTCAAATACATCGGGCATAATGATAGTTAGCTCCAGATAAGGAACAGGAGTGTGTACGGTTTCGCCATAAATATTTTGATGCTCTAAAGTAGCTTGGTGGCGACTGTTGTTGAGTTGAATAATACGGCCAAATAAAGTGTTTTTTTGCTGTTGCCAAGTCCCGAGCTGCCCAACACTGTATTTATACCGTGCAATTTTAGTATGCCAAGCAGCCAACCGTTTTTGGTATTCAAGGTCTGAGAGAGGAGTAACTTTAGTAACGGATAGACGGATACTTTGAGGCTCGTCATAGATATTTTGGTAGGACAGGGTATTTTCACCGCGCTCCTTATCCAAAGCAGTGATGGCACCCACGTAGCTGTCTTGTCCACGTTCAAAAGCAACCTTACCGCCTACGTTGTAACGTGGGTCAAACACTTGCGCCAAACGCCCCCGCTTGAGACCTACTAATTGCCGTACTTTGTTGAAATCAGAATGATAAATGTCTAAATCTTCAAAAACTAGTAAATCCTGTTCTACCATTTGCTTCCAAGACAAATCTTCCTTTAACGCTTCTTTTTTGAATCGCAAATGTATGGCCTCGCACGCTTTATAATCTCCTGTAATCAAATAATAATGAGCTAGATTGCCGTGTAAAAATAAATTGTTGGGGCTTTCGCCCAGTCCAGCTATTAAGGCTGACTTAGCTTTATCAAATTGACGACTTAGCAAGGAATACCAAGCTAGACTGTTGTATACGTCTGCATCCTTTTTCCCCAGCTGTACAAGTGCTTCATATTTTTCTACTAACGTTTCATAATCATTTACTTCTCGCAAACCAAAAATATCTTTATAAAGTTGTTTGATTTGCACGTCCTGGGCTTCTACATGCACCGTTCCTGTCGTTTCATAGCAGACGCGTTTACACTGTTTAAAGATGAGTTCTTGGCGTTCAGAAGAGGCCTCTAAAAATGCTTTTGGAGATTGCGTAGTTACAATTTGATCCATCACACAACCACATAAATGTTGTATCGCCTCAGTTTTATGTGCGAAGTATTTTAAACAATAACTGTTCAGTTGGTTTTTGGAATTATTTGTCCATTCATCTATGTAGACCTTTTTAGAAACGTATGCGTATATTTCTACATGAACGGAAACGCCCTGCGTGGCAGCTGGATTACTAAAACATAAATACAAAGGTGTAGAACGGTGCATTTCGCTCTTAATCGTTCCTGAAGTCAAGTTTTTTCTACTAGCGCTAGAGTTATATCGGAAATCGTTTCCTTCCATAAACAGCGTTTTGTTATAATCATCTAGTAAGTAAACGTCGACCGCAGCTACACCTGTTGGTTTGGCCAGTTCACTAGCAGCAGCTAGCACCACCTGCCCCCCTTTGTTTAGTGCGCCCATCATTAGATTTTTCAAACTAAAATTATCCTCCTTTTTCACCTCTTTGTTGACGGTTGTACCAAAAGCATAGTACCATGAAACGGTATTATGGGGTAAGTGAAATTCAATGAAATTCTTATTTTTCCCTAGAAGGCGTATTTTCTTGTTTAGATACAAGGTTTGACTTGCCTGTACAGGAACGACTTCGTAAGTCATTTCGTAGGATTGTCCAATCACTGATAAATAATTCCAAACAAGTACGAGTGTTAGTAGTAACTTCATAAGTTGTATATTAATTGCCTTTTAAAAATTATCTATAATAGTAATGATTTAGTTTTTAAAAACATACTATCAGAAGTATAAAATTACACTATTGAGCTTTTATTTAAGCATTAACAACCTTTCCGTAGATTACTTTTACTCAAACGTAATTTTCTTGCCGATAGAGTTAAAATTATTCTTTACATCGATTAATAACCAGTTTTGGTCGGCGCATTCATTACTACAATATACCTTAATAACAACGCACCAGGAACTACAGGGCATTCTGGTAGGGCAGAAGCAGCACCCGTTATTGTCACAAAAAAAGTCTCCACCAACCGAAGTTCGTAGAGACTTTCCCAACCACAAAGGGTGGTGTTTTATCAATGCAGTAGCAATCTAGTATTTCCAAGTAACTTCTAACTCAATAGTCATTTCGCTGTTGCTTAAGGTAATGGTAGAGGGATTTCCTGCACCTTGAGCAACTGGACTGAAAGTAATTTCAGACATCAATTCTCGAGCACCTGCGCCATCTTCATCCCATAGACCCATGGTCCAGTCAATGCTGTGGGCACCTACGGTGCTGGTAGGCAAACTGTTATTGAATGTCAACGTGGAACCTGTAACGTCATTGATGGTTTCAGAGCTGTAACCGCTATTGTTAGCGTTGGGACCGATGTTGAAAGAAACATAAGCGTCTGCACCATCAGCTATATCCCAAGCGTTGCCGTTGCTTCTAGTAGCAGGATAAGACGTAACCGTAATTTTAGTAATGGTCATTTCTGTAGAAGGCAAGGTGTCTGCGCAAGTCATGCCACCAAAACCATCGGGACAATCACACATGCCGTTGTCGCAAGTGCCGCCATTTAGACAAGTGACATTAAAACAAGAATCGAAGGTTGCACAAGTGTTTCCGCTGTAACCGTCGGGGCAATCGCAAACACCAGATTCGCATATACCGCCATTTAGACAAGTAATGTCGTCGCATTCGTCGCTATTGCAAGCCGAAAACAAGAAGGTTAATAAAAGAACAGGAATAAGGATAAAGCTTAAATTTTTCATGTTTGTGAATTTATAAATGTGTAGAAATATAAAATGTGTCTGCTGAAAACCTTTGCTTGTATGATAGTAGAAAGGCTAAGCGCCTGCAAAGCTACCACTTTATTTTGGAAAAGTAATTAATTATAATTAAAAATTGAATAACCCAGCTCAAAAACTGTACTTACAAAGCTTGGTAACACCGTTACAATCCTATAAATTAGAGTCGATCCTTTTTTCAACAATCAACCGATTATGAACATAGAATTTTTTAGAGAATACTGCCTATCTAAAGCGGACGTCACCGAAAGCATGCCTTTTGACGATAAAATATTGGTGTTTAATATTGAGGCAGAAAACTTCACTGTAAATTTGAAGTGTGACCCTAGCCGAGCAGTAGAGTTGCGCGAACGCTACCCAGAGGTGCAACCAGGGTACCACATGCACAAAAAACATTGGAATACCGTAAATTTTGAGGGGAGTCTTTCTAAGTCTTTTCTATTAGAACTGGTGGATTATTCTTATGATTTAGTAGTCAAAGGACTGCCCAAAAAGGTGCAAGCGGCGTTGCGAGCTAGGGAGAAAGAGTAAACAGACAATTAATGAAACTTGTACTTATTTCTATTGTTTTCACTTTGTTCTAAATACTTCTTGATAGACATTTGCTTTTCCTTCTGGGTGTTCTTGTCGTATAACAGCACTTGCTTTGTTTGTAGCTCTTCCAAGTGAAGGGCAAAGTGCAAATCGTACAACTTTTCTAAACTACTGATGACTCTATTTACCTTCCAATACCACAAAACCAATCCGCGTAATAATAAGAACAGCAATAAAAATACAAGTAGATAGAGGAATGCAGGCAAGGCAACGGCAAAAAGTGTTAGTATTTCATTCATGGTATGTTTCTTTTGAAGTCTACTAAAAATGGTAGTAATAAATTTTTAATCTTGATGCACTTTCAATTCCAAAGGATTAAAAGTATCTAAGTTAATGTTTTGTACAATACTGCCTTCGTCTCTTATTTCAATAGGTGCGGCAAATTCTATCGTATACGTATCCGTTGTGGCGTCGTACTGGCTTTCGAGATCCAGCAAAAAATCTATGGAATAAGTATGGGCGTTTTTGGACATGGTAATCTCTGTGCCTACTACTAAACTGGCTGAAATAGCGGTAGAGATGGGCGGATCGATTACTTGTGTAGCAATTACAATACGTTGTCGGTAGGTATTGGGAGCCGTTTTTTGAGGTTCTTCACTTTCTGTATAAATGCGCTGTATGTTGAGTTGGTAATGCCCATCGCCGCTGCCGCTCAATTTTACGGTGTCGTTGGCCAGGCTGTTGGGTACTGCATAGGGCGCTTGTTGGTTGTCGCCTTGAACTACGTGTATGGGCAAAGCAACTGTAAATTCAAGGGGAGCAGTCAAACGTGATAAAACGATTTCGCCGTTCTCTACAATCACCGTTTCATTGCCTTGTAGTCTCGCTCTAATTAAATTGGCCAAGCTTTCTAACCCTACTTGCTCTACAATCTCTTCGGTTGCTATACCCATCAAAACCCGAACAGGGCGCCATACTACTTCTACCCCCATTCTGAGAAGCTCGCGGCTTCCATGTTTGATGATTTCTCGTTGTTTTTTGTAATATCGGGCGTCTAACAAGGCATTGATTAGGCTTTCTTGCGCAGGCAATTTGCTAATAAAATTGTCGACCGCCTCTTGCATGGATCGTTGGCCCGCCTCTCTAGTTAAGTACTGCTCCCACAAAATGTCGATCAAATCTTGTCGCTGCAAAGACACCACACCGTTTTTCCAATGGGGGAGTAGGGTGGGAAAATCCGTGGTTTCGGTAGAGGGCAAAGCATGCTGTAAAACGGGCAACAACTGTTCGCCAGGTTGCACGCCATTCACCGTATAGCCAAAGCGCTCGGCCAGCTCTTTCTTTAATTTCTGCACATCTACAGTGAAAATTCTGCCTTTATTTTGATTTTCGCAGACGGCGACAACTTGAGCAATTTGTTGCGTCCAAGCCAAATAAGCCGCTGCAAAATCACCCTGTAAACCTTTGCGTTTGTTGGTGGCGTTTTTGAGCCAGCTTTTTAGGCCACGAGGCATTTCCAAATCTTGGCTTTCAATTGCAGTTTTGTAAAAATCGTCGGTAAACCACTTTTTGTAGGTATTGGTCAAGGCATCTTCGGTTAACTCCTTAGCTTGCAAATAGGAGACATCACCACCAATAGCTTGAATATCTTTCAAAGCTTGATCGCCAACTGCTTTCCAAAAAGCAAGTGCATATTCTGGAGCATCCAATTCTCCATCTTTATTCTTACTCAACAAATCAACATCCATAATTGCTCCTTCCTCTGTACTGTCTACTTTTTCTAACTCGTTCAACGTCTCATTCAACCACGCTTTGTAGTCAGCTTCCATCTGTCTAAAATCATACTGCTGCTCTTCTTTCGCTTCCTCTTCGGCTTGAACCAGATTTTCAGGCAAATTGGGATCCTCTGCCGAAGTACTGGCCGCTAGAGCATCTAGGAAATATTGCTCTTTAGGCATTTCCTTCTCTTTAAATTCATCCATGGTACTTTCGTACTTCTTGTAGGCCTTTTTGT
>CAYUZF010000290.1:2952-5521 GCA_964449615.1 uncultured Aureispira sp. | reverse complement strand
ATTGAACACATTCGTTCGGCGCACTCGGACATGCCCACCACGGAAAACACCCAACGGCTTTGGCTCTGGCGCTTGTGGGAATTCTTGTCGGGCAAGCCCCAAGAAATTTTTGAAACGGTACACGGCACCTTAGTACTCGAAGCTACTTTACACGATTTGTACAGCGAACTGTGTAACTTACTCAAAGCCAAGTTTGACCAAGAGGCGTTTAGGGATTTTTACGAGCGGGTGTTGAGGCAATTCGACGGCGTAGATTATTCGGAGAAAGACCTGCACCGAATCGGCAACCTATGTTTGCTAGACCGCAGCACCAACCGCCGCTATAAAAACGCTATTTTTCCCGTCAAGCGCAAAGAAATCATTCGTCAAGATGGCATCGGTGCTTACGTATTGCCTTGTACCAAAAACATTTTTTTAAAATCCTACAGTTCTAAATTAGATAATATGCTACAATGGACGGTAACGGATATGGAGGATGTAGAAGCGGCGCTGCAAGCCGCCCTAGATTTGGATCAATTATTTTTTGAACCCTCCTAAACCTTTCCAACATGAACCGAG
Organism: uncultured Aureispira sp.; assembly: GCA_964449615.1. Taxonomy (GTDB): domain Bacteria; phylum Bacteroidota; class Bacteroidia; order Chitinophagales; family Saprospiraceae; genus Aureispira. The sequence goes on along the minus strand of CAYUZF010000290.1, from coordinate 4,963 downwards.
GCAGTTATTTTAGTTTGTTGCAATTGCTCGATCAAGCAGACGATCTTTATATTAAGATTCCTGCTATTCAACGCGATTATGCCCAGGGGCGTCCAAAGGCCAAACGGGTACGTCAAGGGTTTTTAAAGGCCATTCATCGGGCATTGATGGAGGGCGAGGAACTGAACTTGGATTTTGTGTATGGCAATTTGCAAGACGGGCCTCGTGGCCGTGCTTTTGTACCCATAGATGGCCAGCAGCGCTTGACGACCTTGTTTTTGCTGCATTGGTATTTGGCCTTTGCCGATGGCAAAGCGAGTTTTAGGGCGTTTCAAAAACGGTTTTGCTTGGCGGATGGGCGCACGCGTTTTTCGTATGCCACGCGGGCCAGCGCGCAGGAATTCTGCCAAGCGCTAGTCGGTTCAGAAGCTTTGGAGAGTCGCCCCCGCAGTTTGAACGACGATCTCAAAGCTTATTTGCGGGATTGCAGTTGGTTTTTTTCTTCTTGGGAGCAAGACCCGACGGTGCGGGCGATGTTGCACATGTTGCAGGCCTTGCACGTTTATTTTTATAAAAATAGAAAAATTGCTTACCAAGCGCTGTACAAGCAACATCATTTGCGGTTTGAGTTGTTGAATTTGGACGAATGGCAACTGACGGATGATTTGTATATTAAAATGAATTCGCGGGGGCGACCGCTGACGCCTTTCGAGAATTTTAAGGCGGCTTTGAGCCAACATTTAAACCAGCATTATCAAGGAGAAGGTGCGGCGGTACGGGTCTTTTTTTATGAGTTGGACAACACATGGAACGATGTGTTTTGGCAGTTGAGCCAGCGTTTGACGGTAGACTACGACGAGGCATTTATGCGCTTTTTTAATTTCTTTTTGCCTTTGCTGTTTTATTGGGAATCCGAAGCAGAAGTGCGTTATCGAAGCGAAGAAGATGCGTTGTTGTTGTTGGAGCAGCCGCGCAATTTGCAATTGCTCACGCAGGTATTGCATTTGGTTGCCAATACGCTAAACAACAATCCCGAAGGGATGAAGGACTTTTTTAAAGAAGTAGAGCAGAGTGTACCGCTGATGGAGACGGACGAGGATTTGTTTGCGCGCTGTTTAGAACAACGGCTATTTCACAGCAGAGCGCGGTTGTTGCTGTTTGCCATTTTGTATTTTCAAGCAACAACGACCACCAAAGCAGCAGCCCAATTGTCGATCAATCAATCTTTTTTGGCTTATTTTCGCGTTTGCCGCAATCTTACTTGGAGCTTGGAACAGCCGAACAAAGACAAATGGATACCGAGTTTGTACGAAAACGGTTACCACGGTTTGCTGCAAAGTTTTCGCTGCTGTTTTGCCAAGAAGCACGTTTACCGCCATTTGGCCGCCCTAGGCGAGCCGCCGCCCGCTACTCGGGGGGCGCTGGCGCACGAAATCACAAAAGCACAATTAATCGTTGAAAACAGCCGCTACAAAGCGCCCTTGCAACAGTTGGAAGACCATCCTTTGCTGCGCGGTGCTTTGCACAATTTCGACTTAGAAAATCTATCCGTAACGGCATTGCGGCGACAAGTTCGAGTGTTTTATTATTGCTGGCCCGATGGCAAAGGCGCTTTTGACAACAGCTTGTGTGCTCGTGGGTTGTTGTCAATAGGCAACCACGCGCAAAACATATCGGGTTCGGCGCTGGGCTGGGTGTGGTATTTTGGGCAGCGGCGGTATTGGGCGCGCATTTTACGAGTGCACGACTCCGACGTACGTCGAGTATTGGGGCAGTTTTTGGCGCTGCTGGAACAAACGGCCTTAAAGAACATTCCAACGGTATTGGAACAGCGCATACAACAGACCGCCACACAAGCCGAGTTGGCGCCCTGGCACCGCGCTTTTTTGCGCTACCCCGTCATTTTGCAAAGCGAAGAGCTGCATGTATCGTATGCCTTTTTCAGTGCTGAACCCGACGATTACCGCGTAGAAAAAATTCTAGGCAAAACGCTCAAAAGTCCACACATTAATGTATACGTAGAAGCATTGGC
>CAYUZF010000290.1:0-2942 GCA_964449615.1 uncultured Aureispira sp. | reverse complement strand
GATTTATGCCCGCAACCGCGAAACGAGTTGTTTGCAATTGCCCGATGGCATACAATTGTATGCCGAACAAGGCGGTTGGCACATTTACGGGTTGGGCAATCCCAGCAAAGCCCTTTTGAGTCAATTTCAATTGGAAGCCGATGCCCGGTATACCGTAAAAACATTGCACAAATTAAATGTCCAAACACACGAAGACATGGTAGCCGTAGGCACAAAATTAGCCGCGGCGGTCAACCCTTAGGGGCGTATCGCATACGCCTGGGGGATCAAACATGCGCTCGCCGCGCAATGAAGAACCGAACAATAAAAAAACAACCGACACACCTCCAATCAACCAACCAAAATGCCTCAACAAACTACCCATCAACTGTTGCTAATTCGCCCCGCTAATTTTGGGTTCAACCCAGAAACCGCCGCCAACAACGCCTTTCAAAAAAAGCTACCCAGCACCCAACATGCCCAAGTCCTAGCGCAGGCAGAATTTGACCAATTAGTGGCAACACTTCGCGCCAACAACATCCAAGTTTTAGTAATTGACGACAGTCCCAACCCTTTAAAAACCGATGCAGTTTTTCCCAACAACTGGCTGTCTTGTCATACAGATGGAACCTTGGTAACCTACCCCATGTGGAGTGCCAATAGACGGTTAGAGCGGCGCAAAGATATTGTCGAACAGTTGCAAAAAACCTTCGGTTTTCGGGAGCATTGGAGGTTGGAGTATTTGGAAGCCGAGGAGGTGTATTTGGAGGGAACTGGCAGCATGGTATTGGATCGCGTGCATCGCTGGTGTTACGCCTGCCGCAGTCCCCGTACGCAGGAACGCGCCTTGAACCTATTCTGTGAGCGTTTTGGATACCAATTGCTACTTTTTGATGCAGTAGACGAGCAAGGACAAGCAATTTACCACACCAATGTCATGATGGCTTTGGGCGAAGATTTTGTGGTAGTTGGGTTGGACACCGTGCGCGCTGCTCAACAGCGAAAGCAACTAGAAACGGTATTTGAGCAAACAGGCAAACGCGTGGTAACGTTAAGCCAGCAACAATTGAAAGCCTTCGCAGGAAATATGTTGCAAGTGCGGAATACAGAAGGAACGCGTTTTTTGTTGCTCTCGGCACAAGCGCGTCAAGCCCTCACTCCCAAACAAATACAGGTATTAGAACACCATACACGGCTCTTATCTAGTCCCATCCCAATAATAGAAACCTTAGGCGGTGGAAGCCTTCGCTGTATGGTAGCAGAAGTGTTTTTACCCAATTATACCAACAATTCAACCAAAAAATTGTAGCTCTAGTAATCTATAAACTTTTACATCATCCAATAAAAACCAACCAACAAATGAGTGTAACATTAGCACAAGCCCAAAAAATGATTGCGGCGGCGCAAGAAAAAGCCCAAGGTATAGATACAAAAATGAATATTGCCGTTGTAGATGCAGGCGCCAACTTAGTAGCGTTTGCCCGTATGGACGGCGCTTGGTTGGGTTCTTTGGACATTGCCATCAAAAAAGCCAAAACAGCGCGCTTTTTTGACATGCCCACGGGTAAGATTGGCGAGTTGTCGCAGCCAGGCGGCGCTTTGTTCAATATTGAGCATTCCAATGCGGGACTGATTACCTTTCCAGGCGGTTTGCCCATAGCCGATGAGCAAGGCAACATCATCGGTGCTATTGGGGTGAGCGGCAGCACGGTAGAGAACGACCACAGCGTTGCCCAAGCAGGCGTAGGAGCGCTTTAACCGCTTTTTTATAACCTCCAAAAATATACAAAGCTGTTTTCCAATAGGAGAGCAGTTTTTTTAGTTTAAACAATTGCTTTAGAATAATCGTAGGTTAAAAGGCTTTATTAAGCAAGCATTCAAAACACCCCAACCATGAAAAAAATACATTGGCTCTTGCCCCTAGTGGTTTTTGTTGCCTGCACCACAGACGCCCCTCCAACAACTACGGCTATTGGTTCACACAAGGTTGATACCGCGACCCTTTCCACTGCATTCTACAGCCCCTACCATGATGCCAAAGCTGTTGTTTTGGCTTGGAACGAGGGGATTAACAACCGCGATTGGGCCTTGCTCGAAAGCGTCTACGCCAACGACGTTTATTACTACGGGCGGCAGCTCGCCCGCGCCGAAACCCTACAGCGCAAAAAAAAGGCCTTAGAACGCGCCCCTTCTTTTTCTCAAACCATCGAAGACATTAAAATTCAGCGCCTTTATAAAAATACCCAAGAAGCTTTTTTTAACAAATCCTACCAACACGACAGCATTCGCAACACCGTTGTAGGTATTCTAGCCCTCTACCACGACCCCGAACAAGGCTGGAAAATCACCCAAGAATCCGACCACCTCAGCCGCAAAAAACAAGGCAACAAAGTGTGCAGTTGCAATGAATTTTTGGTCGCGCTCTACAAAAACGGCGACGCCACCGCCTACAAAAATATCCACTTTTTCGACGGCGAACCCTACTACACCAGCGATGACGGCCAACGCATACTGTTTGTCTATCCCGACGCGGAAGAAGTGGTTTTCCTAGAAAAAGAAAACCGCGGTACCCACGCCGCCGCCCTCGGCAGCGCCCAAATTTTTTCCCTGAAAGATCAGAAAATGCGGCGCGACACCTACAGCGCCAAAGGCGATGCGGAAGTGCCCGTCAATCGGCGGTTTTTGGAACAGATGGGGGCGTTTTGTCGGTAGGGAGAATCTACAATCGAAGTGTCATAGCTTCTTCTTGTTCTTTCCAAACACTGTTGTTTCTAATAGCATCTACAAGAAACTGCGGGTGAAACTCTTTACTGCCTTGCCAAAGGTCATAGGTATTTGCGTCTATGTAGGATAACCCTTTGCAATGGTGGTGTGCTGTATTTCCTTGACCTGCGGACTCGTAGCACCCGAACCCAGCCGACTCGCGTAAGCAACAAAGGCTCGGCGAACTACAAGCGCAGCGC
>CAYUZF010000289.1:4143-5546 GCA_964449615.1 uncultured Aureispira sp. | reverse complement strand
GCAGGCGGTCTTTTTGCCGCAAGTCTTCCACCAAGTTGTGGTAAGCTTGCAAATTGCTGGCTGGCGTGGTGTAGATTTTGTGAACGGCGTGTCCGTATTTATCAAAAATTTGAAAGCTGTGCATTTGGCGCTTGCCCGACTGAAAAATCACTGCATATACGTGAGCCCATGTACTGGTAAAATAGCGCAAATCAATTAATTCGTTGTGCGCTAAACCCATTGGAGCCTTTTCCATAAAAGTTACCTTGTCATAAATTCCCTTTACCTCGTGTACCGCGTGTTCGTTGCGCGTGAGTGCCATCACTTTTCCGAGTTGCTGCAATTGGGTTAACAATTGTTGATAATTGTTGCCCAAATAAATGCACTGTGCATAATCGGCCACTTCTAAGAGTTGCATTTCAGAAACAGCTAAGGCTTGTGCAATGTCTTTGATACGGGCTCTAGGGTGTTGCTCTTTGTAGGCCTGGTATGTCTTTTTTAATGTGGTAATTTCCATAATTAGTAAGTCGATATTTGTAAACAATCAAAAATAGGATGCGGCTGCACCATTGCAGCTACGCCAAAGGTCTGCTGTATCCAATGGTTGGTGAGCGTGTCAGCGGGGGCGCCTTGCTGCAACAAACGCCCTTGATGCAGCAGGGCAATGCGATCGGCGTAGCGCGCTGCTAAATTCATGTCGTGTAAAATCGCAAAAACGGCCAATCCTTTTTGTTTCGTCAATGCGCGTACGCTGTTTAATAATTCTTGTTGATAAGCGATGTCTAAACTACTTGTAGGTTCATCTAAGAACAACAGTTTGGGTTGATCGGGCGTACTGTCCCAAACCTGTGCCAATACCCGCGCCAAGTGAACCCGCTGTTGTTCACCACCCGAAAGTGTTTGAATATTCTGATGAGCATAGGACAAAAGCCCCAATTCTCTCATTAACTGTTCCACCAATGCCCAATCGTTTGGAGTAGGATGCCCTTTGCTAAACGGATAGCGCCCCAATAAAACCACATCGGCTACGGTCATTGGAAAAACGGTATTGCTGTGCTGCGATAAGACAGCGCGCTGTTGCGCCAACGCCGCCACCGACCAATCTCGTAGGGCTTGGCCTTGAAATTCGAGGGTGCCCTCTTTGTGGGGCAGTTGCTGGGATAAGGTGTTTAACAACGTCGATTTACCCGCGCCATTTCCACCAAGCACTACTAAAAATTCTCCTGCCTGTACGGTTAAGTCAATGTCTTGTAAAATTGTTCTGCCGCCCAACCGAACGCCGAGCTGCTGCGCTTGTAGTATGATTTTATTGGTCATTAAATGAACGGTTATTGGTCAATAAATACAAAAAGAAAGGCGCGCCCAGCAGGGCAGTTAAAATGCCGATGGGCAACTCCGCAGGGCTAACGATGGTGCGCGCAATC
>CAYUZF010000289.1:3568-4133 GCA_964449615.1 uncultured Aureispira sp. | reverse complement strand
CTGCTGTTTTGCAGCTCGGTGCGCATGTCCTCAAATGTGCTGTTAAACTTTGCATCATCCGTGCTGACATCCAGCGCATCAATCGTATCGGCATTGGTCAGCCATACCGCACCGAGCAACGCCGTTGCCAACAGCAAATCATTGAACGAACGTTGCGGAAGCAACAGCCGCGCAACATGCGGCACCACCAAACCCACAAATCCAATCAAGCCCGTAAAAGCTACGCAGGTGCCCACTACCAAGACTACCCAAAAAATCAAACTGCGTTTGGTCTTCTGTACGTCAACTCCCAAACACCGCGCTTCTTGCTCGCCCAGTTGCAAAATGTGCAGTTGCTGTGCGCATGTTCTAATTTGCCAAAAGGCCAACGCGCAGACGCCCCCTACCAAGCCTACAGTTGGCCAGCGTGCACCACTCAACGACCCCAAATTCCAAAACGTAATATCGCGCAACTCGGCTTCATCGGCATAGAAAATAAGCAAGCCCGTCAAACTAGCCGCCAGCGCCGTGATGGCAATCCCTGCCAACAACATCACTCCAATTTGGGTGTATCCAGCTCGTGTAG
>CAYUZF010000289.1:2533-3539 GCA_964449615.1 uncultured Aureispira sp. | reverse complement strand
ATAAAAGCCACTGCGGCCAACATAGCGCCACTAGAAATACCGATCAAACTCGGCTCGGCCAACGGATTGCGAAAAACGACCTGTACCGATAACCCCGTTATGGCCAAGCCCGTGCCCAAGAACACACTCAAAACGATCCGCGGCAAGCGAATTTGCCAGAACAAATAAACACTGCTTTCCGAGGCCACTTCCGTTGCGCCCGTCCAAGCCCACAACAACCGCCCTAGTTCCTGCCAAGATAACGCATATGCGCCCACTAAAACCGAGACCAAAACACTGCCCAGCAACCCCACCCCCAAACCCAGCAGCAAGACCCGAGTCTGGGAGAGGTTGTACCGTTGTTGTACTTTTTCAGGTAGATTAGAAACAAAAGAAAATGCACGCATAGTTGGTCGTTAAGGATGTAATTGTTGCGCCAATTCTAAGGCAGCCGCACTTGCTCTAGGCCCGAACCCCGATAAATAACCGCCGTCCATAGTAATCACTCGTTGCTCGACCGCCGCAGGGGAGCGCTCCAAACCAGGCGTACTAAACAATTGCTGCTTGGCGCTTTGACCCAGCTTCTCCTCCGCCAAGCTTTCCAGCCCCGAATCAAACATCAATAGATAATCAGGTTGGCTTTCCAGCAACGCTTCGGGCGTCAACGGCTTAAATCCATCCAAATCAGTTACCGCAGGTACGCCACCAGCCAGCCGAATCATCGCGTCGGCAAAGGTATTGGTGCCCGCAATCATCATGGTCTGCGCGCCGCGCGCATAGATAAACAGCACTTTAGGACGGTCGGTATGTTCTTGTAGCAACCGTTCCAACTGTTGTTGATTGGCTTCGATTTTTTGTTGCAGTTGTTGGTAAGCCACGGTAAAATCTTCGTCTAATACCTCTTCCAATTTCTTGATAGCGCTTAAACTTCCCTCCAAATTTTGAGGAATGTCAACCACCTCAATCGGGATGCCGCTGTTTTGGAGAGCCGCAACAGCAGGGCTTTTACTTCCTTGAGCATCCACCA
>CAYUZF010000289.1:0-2523 GCA_964449615.1 uncultured Aureispira sp. | reverse complement strand
TGCCGCACGTGGCCCAAATTGGTTTTGGACTGTGCCGCTTCGGGGTAAGTACTGGTAACATCTACCCCTACCAATTGATCGCCATAGCCCACCTCATAGAGCAATTCTGTCAAAGTGCCGTTAAGAGAAATCAGGCGTTGTTCTTGTCTTTTTTGGTCTTCGGCTGGCTGTTCAGGAGTCCTGCCTTCTTGGCAAGACTCCATCAGCAACAGCATCAATAAAGACAAAATGATATATTTTGAGTAAGTCATTTCGAATCGTTTTTTATAAATTAACTTTTTGTCCTTCTCCTTCTAGTCAACGACCACCGTTGTTGTTATGGACTCTTTTTGTACTTGCAGTGTCAAAAAATAACTGCCTTTTGGTAAATCGTCTACCGATAGTAGGATACCGTTTAGTCCTACCTGTGTTTCTACAGTTTGCTCCAAAACGACTTGACCCAGCGGACTCACTAAGCGGAGTTGCACCGTTTCTAGTTGTTGCTCTAAAGAGAACGCAACATTGATGTAATTGGCCGCTGGATTGGGAAAAGCCCCTAATTGAGTCACCAAACTATTGGGTGTCTTTTGAACGGTAGTCCAAACGCCTAAGTAAGTTTTTTGAAAGGTAGCAATACCACTGGAAGAGCCTTGAAAATCAATGAATTCTAATTGGTAAAGTTCGTTACTTTTAGTTTTCACAAAATAAACTCGATTGGGCTCCACCGACCAACCCGCCGAAAAATCGTAATATTTCCAATCGTGTCCAATAAGTGTTAAGCTGTCTGCACCCAATACATAATTGTCAACGTCTACCGTAGCAGGATTGATGTTTTTAGCTACCACAGCTTCTACACCCTGGTTGAGCAAAATCCCGCCTACTTGGTAAGGGGTTGGAGGATTGGTAGAATAAAGCCTTGTTTCGTAGCGTGTTAATAAAAGATCCCAGCCGCCCGCTGGCTCCACAGCACTACGCAACGTATTGGTTGCCATAGAAAAGTAAGCCAGCGTTTGGTTGGTGTAAGTACTTTTATCTATACTATGTTGCTGCAAATTGCTCCCATCAAAATCCGCATAACGGAAATGGTAAGTGCCATTGGCCAAGCTATCAATAGTCAATTTTTTGTAAGAACCGTTCCCCAACTGTACCGCATACAAACGCGTTCCTTGAATTTGGTGGTTGGTCATGCTGTAACGGCCCCAACCGTAGTCCATCCAGTCGCCTGGTATTTTAGGGGTGTTGAAAGCTCCTGTCGTCCAATTCGTTTCAGGGTTTTTAAGCGGCCCGCCTAAATCGCTGGTTTGAATGTTGTCCGAGAAAGTCTTGTTTGGAATTTCATAAAGTGTAGGAGCAGTTCCCGAAAAAGAACTCCCCTCATTGATAAAAACCGCCGCATCGGTAGTGCCATATACACTAAAGGCAATGTCCCAGTCGCTGTGTGACAAGGCCGTTTTGTTATCGTTTGCTAAATTGTAGTATTCCCCTTTGGCGTAACTTGCCCCTAAAGAAATGGTGTGGATGGTTTGTGCAGCAACACCGTATAAGGCCGCTGTCAACAACAGAGAAGTAGTAACAAATTTGGTCATCGTGCTTCTGTTTTATTTTTATTAAGATTAAGTCCAAATAACAACAAAAGCAAAGATAGTACTTCTCTGAAAATAACAAAGCCTTAACTAGATTTAATCTAAATAAAGTTAAAAAAACTAAAAGAGCCGTTCCGATAAACGACCAGAACGGCTACTTTGCTAACCATGCGAAAGCGCCCTAGCAGTTGTCTATTGCAGCATAGGAACTACGTCATCGAGTGTACACTTCCACATTCAACTAAAACTAAACAAACGGCGCGTTTGGGAAAAAACAGCGCTTTAACAATTCTTCGGAGGGCGATTTTATTTTTTCTATGTTGTTTTGCTGCTGCTCTTGCCATTGGATCAAGTCCAGTTGGGCAAACTCATTTAGCCAGCCCTCCATAGGCCAACGCTCCCATTTTTTATAAAAAATATTGCTGTTGACAATAATGTCATCTAGGCGGTTGAGGGGTGGGCGATAAATGGCATGTTGCTGGTGGTACGCCCAAACATCCGCCAAGTAAAAAGGCACGCCCATTTCTCGCGCTTTAAAGGCAAAGTCCGTGTCTTCTGCACCATATCCTATATAATCTTCATCAAAGCCCCCTATGCGCTCGAAGGTAGGCCGCGTTAATGCAAAACACAAACTCCAAAACAACTCGTATTGCTGGCAGCGCTCTATCGGAAGTTGGGGTTTGGGTCTATGGGGATGAAAAGCAGATCCTTGTTCTAAAACGTCAAAATTGATGGGTGTTTCCACTGTTTGTTCCAAATAGCGCGGAGTAGCCATAAGCAAAGCATCGGAGTATTGATCTAAATACGCGCAAAATTGAGAAATAAAATTAAAATGTGGAATACAATCCACGTCCAATAGGAGTATTTTTTCGGAGCGGGCTGTTCGCACGCCTGCATTTCTAGCTTTGGCCAGCGGCAGGTGCGCATCGGGTTTGTCTTGATGCACTACGGTCACGTTTAA
>CAYUZF010000288.1:0-5597 GCA_964449615.1 uncultured Aureispira sp. | reverse complement strand
TCTCTTCCGAAGCGGTTGCAAATGTACGACCCTTTTCTTGTTCCCACAAGTTTTTGTCAAAAAAAAACTACCTTTTTTCAAAGATAGTTTTAGTGTCTTGTTGCAGGTTGCTGATAACTATGCTTTTAGTGTTTTACTTGTTATGGCATATCCATTGGCTTCGCCTCTGTATTTTTAAAAAGGATGGCATCTGGATACAAATCTACCACTTTACTCAATAGGGACGCAGCTTCTAGTTTGGTGTAAAAACCACCCGAATAAACTCTGTAATATGGAGCTTCGTAAAACCAATCTACTTCCGAATTAAGATATCTTGTACGCTGTTTGATTTCATTGACCTTCTTTGTTGCTAGATATTTGTCTCTGGATAGAAACAATTGCACACTCCATACTTTAATATGGCGGTCTTTTTGAAAGTTGAGTGCTTTTCTGTGGTCTAATAACTGCCGAATACTAGATTCTTCCGTTACGCGTACAATTCCCTCTTCGTACTGCGCCTGAGCCGCACTTACTATATATAGTAGTACTAGGGTGGTGATGTATTTCATAACACCTCTATTTTATTAGTTGTAGTGCATTGGTGGTACTGATGCGTTGGGCACCTGCTTCTAGCAATTCACCTGCGAATTCTCGGTTGTGTAGAGCACCTGCTGCTATAATTGGAGTTTTATTGCTACTCTCTTGCAAAAGTTTTAACATCTCTAAAGTGATGGTTGTCGTAGCTTGGTCGGTTGTGTTCTTTATTCCATCCACCTGAACGTCCTTACAAATTTCGCACAACTTGCTTAACTCTTGCTTGTTGAGCAGGGCTGCTTCTACTATTATACGTGCCTTCTTGCTTTTGAGATGCGCAGCAGTAGTAACGCTGTCAATATCGTTTCTGACATGTGACCAATTACCATCTTTGATAGCAGCAACGTTTACTACCACGTCTATTTCGTCCACCCCTTCGTCAATGGCCCTTTTGATTTCCTCTACTTTTACTGGAATAGCATGGTACCCCATTGGATATCCCACAACGGTAACGGTTTTGATGGGATGTTCTTTCAAAGCTGTAGAAGCTGCCTTTACATAAAAAGGCGGTACACAAACCGCAGCAAAACCAAATTCTATGGCTTCTTGGCAAAGTTGTTCTATAGCTGTTTTATTGGTGTCGGGTTTCAGTAGGGTATGCTCTATGTATTTATTTATCTCCATTATCTGGTTTACTGGTGTGGTGTAGAGATAGGCTTGTTCTATCTACACTTTATTAGCAATAAAAACGCTCCTGCAAGATACACATATTGGTGTTGTTTAAAGAAGAACAATCCTGTTAAATGATAGGTCTTTTTTAAGCAGGTCTTATACGTGTGCATTGCGTTGTTCATAGAAGGTATAATTATAATATAGAAAACGCAAGTTTTGTTGCGTTAGATTTCAATTAGAAAGCCATTCTTTTACTATTTTATTAGTTACTGCTATCGCATGACAGCATTTTTTTTGATTATTTACTTTCTATTGTATTAAAACCAGATCCCCTCTATAATTGGGTTTCTTCCTTTAGATATTGGTCTGTTTTATAAGTCCATTAGATAGTTTAATTTGTAGAAAATTTCAGTATTATCCATAATTCCTACAAAGGAGGCTGCACCTGGACCGTAAGCAAAAATAGGCACCATAGTAGCGGTGTGGTAGTCGGTAGTAAATTTCCCTTCTACCTTTCCTGTTTTCTGGCTCCCACCATTGATGCTGTATCCTCCTGTTTCGTGGTCCGCAGTGACGACCACCAAGGTTTCTCCATCCTGTTTGGCAAATTCCAACGCTTGTTCTATTGTTTTATCGAAGTCTAACATCTCCTTGACAATGTAATCCGATTTGTTCTGGTGTCCTCCCCAATCAATCTGTGCGCCTTCTACCATCAGAAAAAAATTCTGATTGCCGTAACTCAATACCTCAATCGCTTTTTTTGTAGCGAGTGGCAAAAAATCTCCGCGTTCCTCTACTCGCGGAGGCAAGGCTGCAGAAATCAAGCAAATCATACGATCAGGACGATAAGCACCAACAGATTGGATGCTGTCTGTCACGAAGTAGCCCTTATCTTGTGCTTCTGCTATCAAATCTCGACCTTCGGGACCTTTTTTAAAATAATTCCAACCACCTCCCATCAACACCTCAATATCTTTGGTCAAAAACTCAGCGGCTAGCGGTCTGTTGACGTTGCTTCGGGTGGGTTGGTGGCCGTAGAAACAGGCGGGCGTAGCGTGGGTAACGGTTGCCGTTGTCACGATTCCTGTTCTCCATGCTTCTTTTTCTGCCTTTTCCAAAATAGTAGGTAATTTTTCTTGCTGGGCATTCATAGCAATAGCACCGTTGTACGTTTTGCTGCCCGTGGCCATTGCAGTAGCCCCCGCGGCACTATCGGTGATGAGTTTGGTAGAATAGGTTTTCACTAAACCAATAAAACCAAATTGTTCCAAAACCAAAGGCGTTTTTTTAGCAATACTACCCGCTGTAATTTGCGATAAGCCCATCCCGTCTCCTATAAGTAGGATTACTTTTCGAGGTTTTTCGCGGGTAACAGGCGTATGTCCGTCTCGCATAGGGATTTGCAATAGGGTAGTATCGGTGTAAACAATGAGAGGTTCTTGTGGTACACCACCGCCATTGCTACAAGCAACTGTGCCTATGAGTAAAATCCATAAAATGCTGTAAAGGGTAGTCTTTCTAAGAACAGTTGTTACTAGAGGTCGATTTTTCTTCAATGATTTGATGTTTTTGTATAAAAAATAACGGTTGCTCGTTCAAGTGTTTAACCTGCGCAACGGTTAGCTTACAAAACAAAGGAATTTCACAAAAAAAGTTTCCTCAACTGTCGTAGCCAAGGAAACTTTCTTGTTTCTGTAGAAAACCAAGTCCGTTATACATCCAAATAGCGCATTAAACCTTCGTAGCGATCTTGTAAGGTATCAATAATTTCGGATTCGTAAAACGCAGATTTTACATGATAATCAAACCGCTCTAAAGTCGCAACTACGTGCTTGAGGTCTTCCTTATTTAATTTCAACGTCAGCTCCAACTGGTTTTCTCCGTAAGGGGAAGAAATAAAACTGCTTAAAATGGTGGTATTTTCTGCCTCTATCAGTCGGGATATTTCTGACAAGGAGTAATCTCTTGGTGCCATTGACAACACCAAGACCCCTCCTGGGTGTGTGATAGAACCCGTGTCAGCCAGTTTTCGAATTAAATCTTCCACCGTGATTAATCCCATGTATTCTTCTTTCTCATCCAAAACAGGAATAACGGTCAAATTATGATTCACAACCAACCGCATAATATCGTACAAGTGCTTGTTGGCGGGCACGTATTTTTCTAATAACAAGGAAGCACTTTCTTCTATGGTCTGGTCTGGATCGACGAAATTGAGCACTTCATCTTCTGACAAAATACCTAATAATCTACCATCTTCAACAACGGGTAAGTGTCGCACATGGAAATCGTTCATCCACAAAAGGGCTTTTACCCCTGTATCGCCGAGTTTCAGAGGGGGAACGGAATAAGATATTAATGTTGATGCGTACATAGTCTTTGTATTACAATAGTTCGTAACGAGGAGCTAATTGGGGAAGTGGGAGACTACCAGTAAAAAGAATTCGCTGGCGGCTTGGGTAGCGTGCCCGTTATGGATTGAAGGTATCTAAAAAAGCAACACTGTGCCCCTTTTTGAGTACAAAAATCGAGCACATCCTATTTTTTTTTGCAATTTTAAGTTCGTTTTAAGAGTTCATGGTTCTTTTTCTACTTTTTATATTTTGTTCTAACCAATTGGATATCATCTGTAATCCTCGATCGGTCAAAACAGATTCTGGATGAAATTGCACCCCTTCTAAAGCATAATAGCGGTGCTTTAAGGCCATAATTTCTCCCGTTGTTGTCCATGCTGTCGCTTCCAACTCTGGTGGCAAGTTTTCCAAAATTAAGGAGTGGTATCGCATAACAGCTGTTGGTTGTTCTATGTTCTCAAACAATCCTTGTTGTAGATGGTTCACCTTAGAAACTTTGCCGTGCATGGGCAATTCTGCTCGGATAAGACGCGCTCCGAAGTACTCTCCAATGGCTTGCATGCCCAAGCAGATCCCCAAAATTGGCAACTGCTGGTGTAAGTGGGCAACCAGCGGGAGCAGTAAGCCTGCATCAGACGGGCGTTTGGGACCGGGCGATAAAACGACACCGTCGTACTGCCGAAAAGAGGTTAGTTGTTCTACCGAAAATTCATCGTTGCGCAAAACAGTACAGGCTGCTCCCGACTGACTCAAATAATCGTATAGGTTGTACGTAAAAGAATCGTAATTGTCTACCAAAAGCAACTGTGGCCTATCCTTCATAGTCGGTAGAATCGTCTTCGATGTTTTCTAATTCTGGCAAATCTACGGCCTCATCGGGTGGCCGCACGACAGGCATCTGCGTGGTATCAATGGGAAAACCGAGCGTGTCCATTTCTTCTGGTTCAAAATCGGGTTCTTCTTCTGTGACGGGTTGAACGGTTGGTTTGTTGTTTTCTTCAGAATTGGTTTTAATAATCCTTTCGGGTCTTGGGCGGTCATTTTTGAGGTTGTCTACGGCTATGCTCATGTATTCTGAAAAATCTTTAATAAAAGGACGAAACCCCCGAATAAGTTGGGTGCCCCTTTTTGGAATTTGCTCAATGTAGGGATATAGGCGCGAGGTTGGACTTTTGGCTGAAAGGTCCTCGTCTAAACAATCAAAAATAAGCAGGTTGTTTTCGGTGTGCAACATAAAACTACTGTCACAAAAACAGATCATTTCTTTGTCTTTTTGTATAATAAGTTGGTTGGTTCCCCAAAGCATAACCGTGTCAGTAGGCAAAACATCCCAGCTTTGGCCGCGCTGGCTAATGTAAGCGTTAAAATTATCTTGTCCTTCGGGGACAAATCCAAAACTTAGATTGACGCCTGTGCTGGTTTTGCCTGTGGTAAATGGATAGATGTTTTGCTCGGCGTTGTACTTCATATACAGCGTATCGGCTCCTCCTGTGGGAACCGTCTTGCCCAAGATACCCAGACGCACAGCGCCGTCCATTGGTTTTATAATCGCCTGCTCGTTAAATACCAATTCTAAAACACCCGCCCGTCCAAAGAAAATCACCAACACACTGTACAACAGACTAAACCAAATTACCATCAACAACCCACCCACAATCCTACTCAACACATCAAAGCGCTCGCTGGTTAGCGTTTCTTCTAGGAGTTTGGTAATAATGCGCGCCAACATGAGTACAATCAACAGCGTTACAAAAAAGGCGATGAAAGGCAGAAAAACAGAATCTACCGCAAAAGTTTCCATTATAATGTTGGTAGTCATGGGCGTAAATGCCATTGCTGCCAAGGTTGCAAACAGAAAAGAAAACAAGATGAGCGCCAACCTGAGCAAGCCAAAGGTGAAGCCAAAGTAAAAGCCAAAGGTGGCCATTACTATAAACAACACATCAATGATGTCAACGTTTAAGTCTTGCATGTTGGAAAGCTCGTATTTGTAGGTTGTTTTTAAAGCTTAAAATTACAAAAACGGATTCACCCAGAAAGGCCAATCCGTTTTTTATT
>CAYUZF010000287.1:3012-5624 GCA_964449615.1 uncultured Aureispira sp. | reverse complement strand
ACAAAATTATAAAGTAAAACCTTTTGGAAAACTCAAAGGGTTTTCCTATTTTTAGAGGTAGCATTAACTGACTAGAAAGCATTAACTATGAAACTAGGGTCTTTATTTGGTGGGAACGATTCTACCATGGAACATTTAACCATTACTTCCCACACTTTAAGCGATTGTTCGGATGATGTGCCTGAAAAGGACGAAAAAAGAAGATTTGTGGTGCAAGCCAATCCTGAAAAGCTGGAGTATAGTTTTGGCATGCATGAAATCGGGGGAGATAAAAAAGATGATGCTGACATGATGAGCGGCTCAGGTCAAGGTGCTCCCGCAGATGGTTTCAAGGGCTACAATAAAATGACCATGGATTTTGTTTTTTACGCAGATGCGACGGGTATTTTGCCGATTAAAGAAGAAATGAAAAAGGAGTTCCAGAAAGACGATGGGAAGCCGAGTATCCGCAAGCATTTGAGTAAATTGCAGAGTGTGGTGTATGGTTATGTGCCCGAGATACACGGCCCTCCATATTTAAAATTGGTGTGGGGAGATATTTTTCCCGATACTACTAATATGACGGGCGATGGGCATGCGCCTATTTTTAAGGGGATTTTAAAAGAGTGTAAAATCGAAATTAACTTGTTCTCTTTATCGGGAGAACCTGTAAAGGCAAAAATAAATTTGTCGATTACCTCGACCATTGCCCCAGAGGCTCGTCCATTGGGCAACTCGCCTGATTTAACGCACGTCTATGAGATTACAGACGGGGATAAGATGACGACCTTTTGTAACCAGATATACGGCCGCCACGACAGTAAAATATGCTCTGCGGTAGCCGAATACAACAACCTCATCGATTGGAATTTGGAAGGTGGCAGCAAAATAACCTTTCCTTCTATCCACATGCTCAATGAAAAATATTTGAACGATTACGAGGAAGTGAAAGTGCGTTCGGTATTGGAGAAAAGCGAAGAGGAGAGAATGCGCAACCTAATTGGCGACAAACGCGCCAAACAGTATTACAAAATGTTTCCCAACAAAAGGAACAAAAGTTTTGACGCATAAAAAACGGTGCTTCACCATATAGTGTTACTTCTAAAGACCTCTAACAGCAAGACAGCAACATGGCAGAAAATAAATCATTTTTAGGCTCGGGGTGGAGTTTTCCGCCCCGTTTTTTGGAGAGTACCGAAGGGTTGGAACTTTCCCACGACGACCGAGATATTGCAGAATCTATTCTGATTTTGCTCTCCACGACACCAGGGGAACGCGTGATGAATCCCAAATACGGCTGTGACCTACACAGTATGGTGTTTGCCAACTTGACCAAGAGCAACAAGGCGCTGATCAAAGACATGATTTCTACTTCCATTCTATATTTTGAACCCCGCGTGACGGTAGAGTCCATTGATATAGATGATAGCCAGTTGATTGATGGTAAAATAGAAATACAGCTGGTTTACGAAATAAAAGGTACCAACTCTCGTAAAAACATGGTTTATCCGTTCTATTTAACAGAAGGAACCGATATTTAAACGATTGTCCGATGCTCGAACAATCCTATCTTGTCTCTAACACATCCCTATTCCCTTTGACGGGAGTACTACTTTCTAATACCAATCCCTTATGAGCGATAACAACAACCAATCTGTATTGCACTGGAATGGCACTGCGCAAGACGAGCGTTTGCTCCGCGCCTTATTGCCCGATTCTATTAAAATCGATGAGCGCTCCCAAAGCGATCTATTGGCTTTTTCAGCTAAGTTTTCGGAATTAATTCAATATTACGACTTGAACAACAATCGTTCTGGAAGTTGGAGTAAGTTTTTTCAACAAAACGAAGCTGTTTTTCTATCCACTATTGTGTCGACAGATATGCAGGCGATTGAATTGTACCACAATAAGTGGATTAACTATTTGGAGCATGCCCCCCGTGCCGAAGAAAAATTAGAAGCGCTGGAACATTTGATGCAGCAAATTATGGACATGGCCAAGCAAATTAATGATTGGTACGAACATGCCCTGCGAATGGATCGGCTGAATATGGCAGAATCTTCGGAACTCGAGAACGAGTTGGAAAACGCCATTAAACAACAATTAGCAGAAAACTTGCAAAAACTGCTGATTTATCAAGAGGATTTGGGGTTCAATACAACGGGTATATTTAGTGCGGGACAAATTAAAAAGCACTTCCACAACAACTGGTTCAAGAAGCACGAGCAGATTGGAGCGCGCAGCATCGACCTCGAGCGCGTAGGGTCTTCGGATAAAATTAAGGATTATACCAAAAAAATTCGTATTCAGTTCCGCACCTTCTACAGCGTAACGGCTTACATTCGACAAATTGTACCGCGTTATTTATTTGAATCGCTTACCCAAAAGGCCAACCACCGCCCTGATATAGCTTTATTTATTTCTTTTACAGAAATGTTTTTAGAGCTTCAAAAACAAATTAACAAAATCACCGAGAAGCATTTAGACTTCTATTATTACAACATTCTCAAACAAGAGCAAAAAGGGCTTTCGCCCGACCAGGCCAACGTCTATTTTGATGTAGCGCGCCACATCGACACGCACATCCTTCGGAAAGGCACCTTGGTGACGGCAGGGCGCGATGAGGACGGCGT
>CAYUZF010000287.1:973-3002 GCA_964449615.1 uncultured Aureispira sp. | reverse complement strand
AGCATTTTTATGCCACCGATGAAGATTTGATGTTGCACCAAGCCAAGATTGATAAAATTCATACGCTTTTTGTTAGTAAAAATCCAAAAATTGGCATTGGCAGCTCTTACCGAGTGATTACCAATTTGTACGGCGCGGCAGAAGCCAACACCAAAAACGGCAACGGGTTGCCCTTCTTGGATGGGGAGGAAAATTGGCCGACGTTTGGACATGAGATTCTGGAATTGCCCAAAGACGAGCAGCAAATGAGTTTTGCGCAAGTGGGGTGGGCGATTGCGGCACCGATTTTAGAAATGGACGAAGGCCACCGCATTGTGACCATGACGTTCCGTTTTGTGCCCAGCACCATGTACACCCTCAATCTATTGATTAAGGACATCAGCATCAACCAAAATGTTTCTAGGGAAGATGCTTTTTCTAGGATTTTTAAGAATAGTTTAGAAATTCATTTTACCACGCCCGAAGGTTGGACTGCGGCGCATACGGTAGAAGTATTGCCACCGAGCGAGTGGGGCAATCCAGAAATTACCATTGTGGCGACGCTTTCGGCCAATGCGCCCAGCGTTATCAACTACGATGTGGAATTCCACGGCGAAGGCTACCAGGCCACTACGCCCATTCTAAAAGTGACCCAACGCCACGAAGGCTCTTTCTTCTCGTATTCTTTCTTAAAAGAATTGGAAGTACAGCGCGTGGCCATCGACATTGATGTAAAAGGCATTCGCGGCTTGTCGCTGTCGAGCGAGGTGGGGCCTTTGTTCCCGAACATTCCTTTCCAGCCCTTTGGTGCAGCGCCAAAAGTAGGGTCTTACTTAATGGTGGGCAAAGAGGAAGTTTTCAAAAAAGAAATTACAGACTTGCAGTTCAACATTGAATGGCATGCCCTGCCCGACGATCCCAAAGGCCTGCGCGGGTACTACCGAGACTATGGTCTGGGCGTCAAGAACGAGCAATACGAGATGAGCCTATCGGCCTTGTCGGATGGTACGTTCTATCCGTTAAAAGAAGATACGCCGTTGGTGTACCAAGTGTTCCAACCCGATGAAAAGCACCCGTTGAACATTGATGATACAACCATCATCTCGGAAATTGATGTTGAAGCGTTGAACATCAAGCCGCAGGAGGACATTGTGTTTCAAGAAACCTATTCGCAAGAAGTGCGTTCGGGTTACTTTAAGTTGGAACTGACGGCACCGAAGGCGATGTTTGCCCACGATAAATACGCTGAAATCTACGCGCGAAAAGTGCGCTACAACAGCGATCCCAAGCGCAAGGGGCCAGAGAAAACCTTGCCGCCACCGCCCTGGGCACCAACGATTAAAACCATTAGTTTGGACTATTCGGCAACCACCGAAATTAATGTATTGTCAATTGGCACTTTGAGAAAAGGGGAGAACAGTCGCGAGGAGCTGTACCACTTGCATCCATTTGGAATCATTCGTACTTTCGAGGGCGGGCGCTCTTCCAACCGCTCTTTGATGCCCAATTACGACGACAATGCCTATTTGTACTTGGGTGTGAGCGCCTTGACGCCGCCGAATGTGCTGTCCATTTATTTTGAATTAAAAGAAAACATCAACCTCTTTTCGGACGAAGCAGCCAAGCAGCAGAAACCAGAAGTGGTGTGGAGTTATCTCTCTGATAATATTTGGAAGGATTTCTCTCAGAATAAAATCTTATCGGATACCACCGATGGCTTTAACAAGTCGGGGATTATCAATTTGGAAATACCTAGAGATATTACAATAGGCAACCAGATTTTGGAGCCCGACTACCATTGGTTGCGCGTTACTGTTAAAGGGGAGCCGAACCTATTGCCGCGTTGTCTCAAAGTAGCGACGCAAGCTGTATCGGTGACTTGGCAGGACAATGGCGCCAGCGACAAGCATTTAAAAGAGCCGTTGAAACCGTTTACCATTACGCGGTTGCACAATTCCATACAAGCCATTCGCGGCGTACACCAGCCGTTTCCCTCCTTTGGAGGCCGTACAGGCGAGAGCAAAAACGAGTTTTATACCCGTACCAGCGA
>CAYUZF010000287.1:0-946 GCA_964449615.1 uncultured Aureispira sp. | reverse complement strand
TTTGCGCCACAAAAACCGTGCGGTATCCGCTTGGGATTACGAGCGTTTGGTGTTGGAGAAATTTCCAAACATCCACCAAGCGAAGTGCGTCACGCATGTGGGCAACGAAGAATTTGTAAAAGCGGGGACCGTTTTGATGATTGTGGTGCCTAAAATTGATAAGAATTCTAGAAGCTATTATTTACCGATGGTTAACTTCACGGTATTGTCGGCCATCAAAGAATATTTGGAACAATTGTCGTCACCGTTTATTGATATTGTAGTACGCAACCCCATTTACGAGCGCGTCAAAATTTCTGCGGGTGTGCGTTTTACCAAAGGCAAAAACAACGGGACTTACCTCAAAAAACTCAACCAAGACATTGTGGAATTTATGTGTCCGTGGATGTTGGGGCAAGAGCGTGAATTGGCCTTGGGCGGTACGTTGGTGAAAGATGTGATTTTAAGCTTCATCGAAAAACGCCCTTACGTCAACTTTATTACGAAGTTCTCGGCGGTACAAGTTTTCCCCGAAGATGGGGTAGGCTTTGACGTAGACGATACGGCCATACACGCCACCAATTCGCCAATTATTAAGGCGACTAAGCCGTGGTCGATTTTGATTCCATTCGAAACGAACCCGATCTACTTCTTAGAAGAGGAAACCTTCCAAGTACCCGACAAAGCTTCTATTAGCTCTATGATTATTGATGGGGACTTTGTAATGACGGAAGAAAAGGAACGCGATATTGACGATTATTTCACGGACAAACGCCGCAAACGCGACTTAGATCCAGATGAAGAGGATTAGAACAATAGGCAGGGCGTCAAACGTGTTTTTGCCATTGCACTATAAATTGCTTTTGGCTTCCGCTAAAAAATAGTCTTGTAATCCTTATCTTTGAAAAAAAACACCCGATGAAGTTGTTTAAAAATGAGTAATGGCTTAGTTCGCGTTGCTCATGAG
>CAYUZF010000286.1:4314-5669 GCA_964449615.1 uncultured Aureispira sp. | reverse complement strand
GAAACAAGATTCTTTTTTACTCCGTGAGGGCTTCGCCGTTCGCTACAAAATTATTCGTAATAATGTCTAATATAGAGAAAGAGAGTTGTTGCTTGAGCAAAAAGGAGTCTTTTAGAATTTATCCTACTCGGTAAAAACGTGTCCGTCCAAGAATCCACTAAAAATAGTTCTACTAAAGGCTACAAATACTTTACGATATCGTATATTAAGGCGTTCTGAAGTAGCTGCAAGATAAATCTGCTCGTGTACGGCTCCACTCAACGACATACAGCAATACGATTATCATTAAAAGGAAGTTGATTAGCATGACAAAAAAAATTATCATTGGTAGGGTAGAAAAAGCAACTTTCCCAGAGTTAAAATTGTATAACATTCATACTAAAATAGATACAGGAGCCTACAATTCTAGTATACATTGTGAGGAAATCAAAGAAATAGACGGCCGCTTGTATTGTCGATTTGCTTATCCTTTAACGGCAGCTTCCAACAACAAGTACTTGATATTTGATACTTATAATATAGCGGTGGTCAAGAGTTCTAATGGACAGAGCGAACGCCGTTACAAAATAATGACTAGTATTTTTTTCGGGGACAAAGAGTATTCTATCGCATTGACCTTAACCGATCGGGGCGAAATGCGTTACCCTGTCTTAATTGGTCGTAAATTTTTAAAGAAACGTTTTTTAGTAGATGTAGCTTTCACCAACAAATTAAAACACAACTATGAGAAATAAGCTGCGAATGGCTATTTTATCTCGCAATTCCAACCTTTATTCTACCAAGCGCATCAAAGAGGCGGGGGAAAAACGAGGACATGAGATGTTGATCATTGACCATACCAAATGCGATATCTTGATTGAGCAGAAAAAGCCCCAGATTTATTACAAGGGAACGGCACTCAAACACATTGATGCAGTTATTCCGCGTATTGGGGCTTCGGTTACATTCTACGGTGCAGCGGTCATTCGACAATTTGAAACCATGCGCGTCTTTACCGCCACCAGTTCGCAGGCTTTGGTTGGCTCTAGAGACAAATTGAGAAGTTTACAACTACTGTCTAGTGCTGGCTTGGGCATGCCCAAAACTGTTTTTACCAATTATTCTAAAGATGTAGACAGCGTTATCAAAAAAGTAAACGGCGCGCCCTGTGTGCTCAAACTACTGGAAGGTACCCAGGGGGTAGGTGTTGTCTTGGCCGAAACAGCCAGTGCAGCACGCTCGGTACTAGAAGCTTTCAACGGGTTGCAGGCGCGGGTAATTGTTCAAGATTTTATTGCAGAAGCCAAAGGAGCGGATTTGCGGGCGTTTGTCGTAGATGGCGTGGTGATTGGCGCGATGAAGCGCCAGGGCAAAGA
>CAYUZF010000286.1:705-4293 GCA_964449615.1 uncultured Aureispira sp. | reverse complement strand
TTACAAATTGACCGTAGTTGGAAATTTCATAAGTGCCAGGTATAATGAAGAAGAAAACGCAGCGCTCAAAGCCGCTAAAACACTCGGCTTGGGCATTGCAGGGGTAGATATGTTGCAATCCGAAAGCGGGCCATTGATCCTAGAAGTAAACTCTTCGCCAGGTTTGGAAGGCATTGAAAAAGCTACAGGTAAAGATATTGGAAAATCAATTATTCGATACATCGAACGCAACATCGATTTATAAAAGTTGTACACGTAACTACACGCGCTTGTTCAAACGCAGCTTTGCATTATGAAAATTTTAGAGGTAACCATACACAAAGGCGACAGCAAAGTCGTCAATTTAAACATCGCTCGTCTACATACCCGAACCACCCTTACCGTACCCGTTATTGTTGAGCGGGGGATCGAGGATGGCCCTTGTTTGTTGTTAACGGCAGGCATACACGGCGATGAGGTCAACGGCGTAGAAATTGTGCGGCAAATCATTGCCAAAGGCTACAACCGACCGCAGAGCGGTACCGTCATTTGCATTCCTGTTATCAATGTCTTTGGTTTTCTTAATCAAGAACGCGAATTTCCCGACGGGCGCGACCTCAACCGCATGTTTCCAGGCTCCAAAAACGGCTCTTTAGCCAGTCGTTTTGCTTATCATCTCATGCAATACATCGCGCCACATGTCGATTATTGCATTGACTACCACACAGGGGGAGACGCCCGTTTCAACTACTCCCAAATTCGTTTGGATGCTGAGGACGAAGAAACATTAGAGTTGGCAAAAACCTTTGGCGCTAAATTTATCGTAGACGCCGAAAACCGAGACAAGTCTTTTCGAAAAACGCTGTCGGGAATGGATACCAAAGTACTGTTGTACGAAGGAGGGCAGTCGCTGTGCTTAGACCGTGCAGTGACTCAAGTAGGAATAAACGGGGCGTTGCGCGTTATGCAACGGTTGGGCATGCGTAATTTTCAAGAAGAACTGGAGCGACAACCCTACAGCGCAGTGGACAAGCTGGTTCTTATTAAAAATTCTACTTGGATTCGCGCCAAACATTCGGGGATGTTTAGAACCGATGTGAAATTGGGCAGTTGGGTAGAAAAAGGCGATAAATTAGGCTCTATTAGTGATCCGTATGGTGATTTTGAAGTCGGTGTAATGGCGACTTACAGCGGTTATATTATTTGCACCAACCACGCCCCAACAGTCAACCAAGGGGATGCCTTGATACACATCAGCAAAAACAGTACACAGGATTTTTAAGTCATTTGAACAGAGAGAAACCATGCAGGCTCCAGCTTATTTGCAGCGCATTCGCTACACCGCTTCTACTAAACCCAATATAGAAACGCTTCGCTCGCTGCAACGGCAGCATCTATTGGCCGTTCCTTTTGAAAATCTGGACATTCATTACCAGCGGCCTATTCTACTGGACTTAGAACGAATTTACCAAAAGATTGTAAGAGAGGATAGAGGTGGGTTTTGTTATGAACTCAATGGCTTGTATCACTGGTTATTAACAAAATTGGGCTTTGAGGCCAAACTAATTTCAGCACGCGTTTACGATGCCAAGAAGCAAGCACTAGGGCCAGAATTAGTGACATTAGAAGAAGGCGTTTTTTTAACCGATGTTGGTTTCGGGGAATTTGCTTTTTTTCCATTGGCGTTGGAGATGGAGCAGCCCCAGGAAGACCCTAGAGGAATGTACCTTGTAAAACGGGTGGCAACGCATTACGAAGTCTACCAACTAAAAGACGGCCAAAAGCAATTGCAATACAGTTTTACTCCGAAAACACAAGAATTGTCCGCGTTTGAAGAACTGTGCCACTACCACCAAAACAGTCCCCACTCTCATTTCACCCAAAAACCTATGATCAGCAAACCTTTGCCCAATAAAGGACGAATAACTCTTGCAGGGCGACAGTTAAAAATAGTAGAAGAAGGAAAAACGGTGAACGAAAGTAGGTTAGAAGGGACGAACTACGCCGAAGCCTTGCACACATGGTTTGGAATAGAGGAAAAGGGGCTTAGAAAACCACCGTTTTAAGCTTGAGCTATAAAAAACGGTTTTCTTACAAAAAAGCACTTCTGGAAATGCTCCAAAAGTGCTTTCTACATAATTTTTAAGTGCCTCTTGTGCTATTTCTGTCCCTGTGCAGCTGCGGCCTGCTGTTGTTGTGCGGCTTGCAGTTGTTTTTGCCACTGGCCATGTATATAATTGTGGTAATGTTTAAACTCTTCTCCTGCAAAGAAAATTAAATTACCCAACAACGGTTCGGGCTGTTTGTAGCCTTTAAGAATGTGCAACCGATTAAAATTAGCGTCCAAGATGGCGTAAGAAGGATAACTCAAGCTGCCCTCCAACAGCGAATAGGCCAAGATGTGTACCTTGCCTCTAGCACTCGTTTTTTTGAACGTCGGCTCTGAATTCATAAAGGTAGTGCCATTAAATACAATCGTGTCCATCGTCTCGGCATCAAATTTCACAGCGTAATAATGGGCATTCATATACTCTACAATGGATGGATTGACAAAGGTAGAAGCGTCCATGCGCTTGCACCAGCCACACCAATCGGTGTAGAAATCAATAAAAATCTTCTTAGGTTGCTCCTCCGATTTGGCGCGGGCCACCGCTTCGTCCCAAGTCATCCAGTTGATGGTTTTGGTAGGGGCAGGTTGTGCGTTTTGCGCTTGTGTGTTCTGGGAAGCGACTAGAAAAAACGCGAGTAAAAGTAGTTGTTTCATGCTTGTAATTTTTGACAAAAATACTGTTTTGGGACTATAAAGTACAACAAATACGGCTAAAGCTGCTGCTTATTTAGCATCTTAACGTAGTTTTAAAAACGGCTTTTATACTAATCCGTAAAGAAAGAACGAAAAATAAGAGTTGCCAATTGCACTCCTAGCAAGCAAAAGACCTCAAAAGCTTAGTACAAAAAGCCAGCAACCCCAAAATTGCCCTTGTCGTAAGTAGGTTGTAAAAATAGACGTTGGAAAGACAAATTGAGTTATGGAATTAAGAAAGCAAATTGGATGTAACTTTTGCGTGGACGGCACTTATTAATACAGTCGAGAAACCTAATTTTTAGAATCTATGCGGATCGTAACTTGTATAATTTGGAGTGTTGTAATGATAAAAACGGCCTTTGCACAAAGTAGGGGTTGGGAGAGACTGCCCAGTACCTTAGTCCTAGAATTGGAAAAGGGTAGAAGCGTCGCTAGAATAAATAAGGTTTGTTATTCTGCCGACCAGCAGCACGTAGCCATTGCGTATTGGGAGGCCAAGCCCAACCGATATACCGAGAGCAAACTCGTTGTGTATGCTCAAAAACAAGAACAGTGGCAACGCGTAGGCGCGGTCATTGAGGTAAAAGAAGCAGAAGTTTCGAGCCTAGCCTAGCCTTGTCGGCAGACGGTAAGCGCGTAATACTGGTTCCCCAACACAGCGTATTAGACAACAAGAAAGTCAGCGTTTTTGAAATAGAAACCTGTGTGTGGAACGGAACTTATTGGGAGCAAAGTATTTATACACAAAAAGCATCAAAAATACAAGACGTCGCTTTTGCTAAGAATGGAACAGTGTTGGGAGT
>CAYUZF010000286.1:0-695 GCA_964449615.1 uncultured Aureispira sp. | reverse complement strand
GAAATACAGCGATTCTATAGTACAACTATACGAGTGGGTAAGCAAACAATGGAAACCTATGGGAAAACCGCTGTCGGAAGAGCAACTCATTAGTGGTTTTGGGCAGCAACTGGCTTTGTCGGGCGATGGAACGCGCTTGGTGGTGAGTGCCGCCGATTATATAGTCGAGGAAGAAAACAATATTCATCAAGTAGGAAAGTTGTATGCTTATGCGTGGAATGGAGTAGCGTGGCAGCCCAAAGGAACGGTAACAGGCAGCTTTTTAGAAGCGCCGTTGTTCAAAACCTACAGAGACAGTACGGTTTTTAGCATAGAAAAAGAAATCGCACTTTCCCAAGACGGAACAGTACTGCTGGTGCAGTTGTGGCGACAAACGAGGCGTAGGGACGAACCTGCCATAGGTGTATTCACTTGGGAAACGGTGCAACTCTCCCAAACGCCCATGCAGTACTTAACCTATACCCGCCGACACAAAGCGTTTGGTTACCACCTACATCTCTCTGCAAAAGGACAAATATTAGGGGTAGAGTTGCAACTGTACGATACCAAAAAAGAGCACGAGCGCCGTGGGATAGTACTGTATAACAAAAAAGGGAATTGCTGGAAAGCACATAAAATATTGGTACTGGCTGGGCTACCGCAACAATTTGAAAAAAAACCTACCTTTGGCTTGTCTTTCGATGGGCACCGCGTTC
>CAYUZF010000285.1:720-5769 GCA_964449615.1 uncultured Aureispira sp. | reverse complement strand
TCTGTAACTGGAAATGTGTTGCGCGATTACAACACGGATTTGTTTCCGATTTTGGAATTGGGTACGTCTGCTAAAATGCTGTCTATTGTACCGTTGATGAACGGCGGAGGGTTGTTTGAAACGGGAGCGGGTGGTTCTGCGCCCAAGCACGTGCAGCAATTTGTAAAAGAAAACCACTTGCGGTGGGATTCTTTGGGCGAATTTTTGGCCCTGGCGGTTTCTTTGGAACACTTGGGCAATACCTTTAACAACGACAAAGCTTTGGTATTAGCGGAAGCACTAGACGAAGCGACTGAAAAACTATTGCTCAACAGAAAATCTCCTTCGCGCAAAGTCAATGAACTCGACAACCGCGGCAGCCATTTTTACTTGGCCCTGTATTGGGCGCAAGAAGTAGCCAAACAAGATCGGTTGCCCGAATTGAAGGCGCAATTCAGCAAATTGGCCGCTGCGCTAGAAAAAAATGAAGAAAAAATTGTGACAGCGTTGAACGACATTCAAGGCCAAGCGATGGACATCGGTGGTTACTACTTCCCGAACGAGGAAAAAGTGAGCGCTGCCATGCGTCCAATAGAAACCTTCAACCAAGCACTAGAAGGTTTACTAGCCGACGTATAAAAAACTTGTTCCGTAGGAACAAACTACTACAATACCACTAAATAGCTCAACGTTCTATTTCGAGTATGCTCGAAATAGAACGTTTTGTTTTATAATGAAAAAGAAATTTCAAAGAACAAAAAGAGCCGTGTAATCTAAGGTTTTTTTAGGTATTTAAGACCTATGAAATTGACAATCAAAAACGTAACACAATGACTTAACAATTAACTAATACAGGGTTTTCACTGTTAATAAGGATAAAGTGCTATTTTTACAAGCCTATACAGCTCCTAATCATAGTATTTTATTGCTATTTTGAAACTAATAATCAACATGAAACCAATTTTACTCTTTTGCAGTCTACTCGGCTGCCTTTTTGCAACTTCCCTGCACGCGCAAACCCAAATTGCTTACCAGGGTTTTGAACAATCTGCCTCCGATACTTGGGGCTTGACGTTTTCTAGGCTACCTTGTAATATATCGGGAGATATTTGGGATTACTCTACTGGGCTAAGTGGGTTGATGCCCTCGCAGGGAACTGCTTTTTGGGCAGTACAGAATTTGACAGGAAACTGCGGTAATGCCAATGGTGAAACCTTGTTTTTTGCCAGTACTTCTGTAGCGGGTTTCACAAATGTAGAAATTTTATTTGATTACGATATTGTGGGGTTTGACAACGGCGATGATGTATTTTATACCGTAACGATTGATGGGGTAGCACAGCCACAGGTACAGTTGGTTAACGGCGCAAGTAATTTCACTACAGGCGGCTATGTAACAGAAACGATTGCTATTCCCAATGGAACATCTACCGTAGAATTAGAAGTTTTGGTCGACCAAAATGGAGGAGGGGATCGTGCCGCCTTCGATAACTTCATCTTACAAGGCGACCCCACCGCAGGCTGTACCCACAGCACCACCCAGTATGCCCCCGACCGCGGCCCCGCTGGTACTGAAGTGCGCATCACTGGAGTCGGCTTCACCAATGCCACTACCGTAACTTTCAGCGGCCTGAACGCCAGCAACGTGACTTTTGTCAGTACGACGGAAATTATTGCAACGGCTCCCGCTTTTGTGAGTACAGGCAACATCGTCGTAACTGAAAATGCTTGTGACGTTACGGCTGGTACCTATACGGTTATTCAGGGCGCGGCTTCTTGTGGCACTTCTTTTAGTGATTTGATTATTAGTGAAGTTTACGACAACAATAGAGGGGCGCTAGGGTATATCGAAATTTTTAATGGTACGGGAGCTACCATAGATTTAACAAATTATCAAATTGACCGTTATGGCAGTTTAAGTTCTACGACGATAACCCACAGTTACACCTTTCCCACATCAGGGGTCGGCTCAACCATTGCATCTGGTCAAGTTCTAGTTGGAAGAGTAAACAGTGGCGGGAGCGCTCAAGATTTTGTTTTCGGAGGTTCCACAGCAGGATTTAATGCTAGCGACCGTTTAGAATTGGTGTTGATCGCAAGCAGTACGGTAGTAGATGATTTTCATGACGATGTAGTTGGAGCTGCAGGTTATGTCTATCGCAGAAATTTGAACGTAACAGGTCCCAACCCTACATATGTTACCAGCGAATGGACTACGGCCACCTCGGGCGATGTATCGGATTTGGGCACCTACAACGTATCGGTCGGCGGCGCAGCGCCCAGCATCACCAGCCAGCCCAGCGATGCCAGCAGCTGCGCCATGAATTTTGCCGTTACGGCTACGCCTTCTAATGGAGGTACCTTGAGCTATCAATGGTTTTTCAACCCCAACGACGGGGCTACTGCAGGTTGGGCAACGGTAACGGCAGGTGATTTTCCAGGGGCGATTTTGACGCCAGGAAGTGAAACGTCCGATAATTTAATTATTGAAGGTAATCTAACGGATTTTGACGGTTATCAATTTTATGTTCAAGTAACCGAAAACGGCAGTTGCAGCGAGGTTAGCGAAGCGGTGCAGTTTGAATTGACTACAGGGCGCTTTTTCCGCTCTGTCGGAACGGGCGATTGGACGAATTCTGCAACTTGGGAAACGGCCACTTCTGCTGCTGGGCCGTGGTCGCCTACGTGTACGTATCCCACCGCCGACAACAGCGATTACATTCATATTTTAGCTACCCACGAAGTTACCGCCGACATTGATTTGACGGTAGACGAAGTGGTGATTGAATTTGATGGACAGCTCATTATTGCCAACAACCGTTTATTGGAGTTTGCTAATGGACCAGGTACAGACTTGGAAATTTTGGGCATTTTAACCGATAATGGAAACGGTGGCGGCAACGGAATTAATTTTTCTAATAATGGAGCTACTTGGATTTATGGAACCAATGGAACGATAGTAAAAACAGGTTCTAGTTCGGTTACTCAATACCGCGACAATTACGAAGGGGGCATCGCTAGTGTACCTAATACTGCTATTTGGCGCTACCGCTACACGGGCAACAGCAGTAGTATATCAGTAATCACTATCAACATGTTCTATCCCAATTTGTATTTTGAGTCTACCAATGGCGCTTACAGTTTTTCAGGTGCTGCGGAGGTGTTTCAAGGGTCTAGTGGATTTGCAACAATCAAAGGAAGCCTTTTTATAGGAACGACAGGAACTGCTTCGGTAGAGGTGTTCAACAGAAATACCAATGCAACACCCATGCAGATTTTAGGGGGGATTATTATTGGTGGTAATGGTTTTACAGGAACTTCTGTACTGAGAAACCACCAAGGTTCCAACATTGGAACAGGTATGGAAGTGTACGGTAATTTGTTGATTGACAACAGTGGACGGTTGGATTACAGCGATGGTTCTTCTGCAATGGACGGCGTTTTTCGCTTACATGGCAACTGGATCAACAACAACCCTGGCAATGGTTTTTCTGAAGGACAAAGCACGGTAGAATTTGTAGGGAGTACGCTGCAATTTGCTAGTAAAGTAGCTACTGGTGAGAATTTTCACAACATTTTAGTTAACAAGCCCAACGGATTTTTACAAAACGATATACAGGACATGGTAATTGAAAACGATGCCTTATTTATTCGTGGCGCCATCCGTACCTCGGCCTTGTCATACATTGTATTTCAAGCGGATGCCACCGCTACAGGCGCTTCAGATTTGAGCTATGTAGAGGGACCGGTCGTAAAAGAAACCTACACGGGCACGGTGACGAACTTTACTTACCCAACAGGCAACAACAACATCTACGGGCCAATTGCTATACAAACCCGTTTCCACACGGGCGAGCCGTTCATAGCGCGTTACCACAACACTGGATTTGGTGTTTTTCCCACTAGTTATGCCATCAATTACAACGAGCTGGACCACGTCAGTCGCTTGGAATATTGGGATTTAGATGAGCGGGACAATCCAGGGAGTTCTGGAGAGCATTTGCGGGTAACTTTACACTGGGGCCCCCACAGCGATGTGATTACACCTAGTACCATACGCGTCGCGCACTATTTCACACAAGCGCCTAGTACCAGCGACCGCTGGGAGCGCGAAGGCAACAGCCCTGTAATTACGGGCAACGCCATGCGGGGAAGCGTGGAATCGGATTGGGTGACTTCTTTTAGTCCGTTTACTTTGGGGGATGTGGTGCGTCAGGCTTCTTTGCCGTTGAACCTTTTGCGTTTTGAAGCCAACAAGGTCGAACAGACCACCGACTTGGTTTGGGAAGTAGCCAACGAGCACGCAGGCGATGTGTACCACTTGCAGCGCAGCAGCGACGGCGTCAATTTCGAGACTTTAGTAACTTTTGAAGCTGAAGAAAGTAACAGTACAGCGGTTTACCGCCACGTAGACGAAACGCCTTTGTTTGGCTATAATTACTACCGCATTCACCAAGTAGATTATGCAGGGGTTAGCGATTACAGTCCTACCAAAGTAGTAGAATTTAACCGTGCAACAGTCATCCAAGTTTATCCCAATCCCGTGCGCAACAGCCTGCAACTAGAGTTGCCCGACGCCACGGAACAATACACCATTAAAGTGGTGGACGCTTTGGGTAGAATCCTTTTGAGTACGACGCGCAGTGGCCTCAACAGCCGCCAACAATTGGACGTTTCTACTTTGGCCGCAGGCACTTACATCTTACAAGTGGAGACCGACAGAGGCGCTGTAAACAGCCAGAAAATTACGGTGGTTCGGTAAACGTTCGCGTTTTGCCTACTGCTATTTTGTATAGATCGCCCCTTTGGAACCCAGCTCTAAAGGGGCGATTTTTATTTTGCTTTTTGATAAGGGTACAATTTGAAATTCAGCGCTGTTCTGGACACTTGCTTTCCACTATACGGTAGTCTGTGTATGTAAAATCATATCGGCCGCTTTTTCAGCAATCATAATCGTGGGTGCATTGGTATTGCCGCGGGTGACATTGGGCATAACCGAAGCATCGACAACGCGCAGTTGTGCAATGCCATACACCTGTAATTTCGGATTGACGACGGCCATGTGGTCGAT
>CAYUZF010000285.1:0-618 GCA_964449615.1 uncultured Aureispira sp. | reverse complement strand
CGATGGCAGCGTCGTCCTCTAGGCGCGTATTGGGAATGAACAAGCCCTTACAATAGGGAGCAAAAGCGTCTGAAAAGCCCAGCTGTTGGGTGAGTTTGTAGCCCCAAACGGCGCGGCGCACATCGTCTTCGGTACTCATATAATTGTGGTCGATGATGGGCGCTTCTTGGTCGGCTTGGATGGTTACGCTGCCTCTACTACTGGGGTTGAGGACTTTGCCGCCAATAGAATAGCCGTTGCCGCGTTTGGGGTTGGAAAAACCGTGATCGATGAAATAGTTGGGCGCAAAATGGAACTGGGTATCGCATGCACTAAGGTGGGGCGACGATTTTACAAAGGCGCCTACTTCGGCCAGATTGCTACTAAAAGGGCCTTTCTTTTTCCATAAATACTGCAACAAATGCCGAAAGACATGCGGCAGCTTTTCGGCGCTGTCTAGGGAATTTTTGTAGTTGGCGTGATAAATAGAAAAGTAAACCAAGTGGTCTTGTAAGTTTTGGCCGACGCCTGGTAAATGTTTTTCTACGGCAATGCCTAATTTTTGGAGTAGGCGGCGGTCGCCAATGCCCGAACGCTGCAACAATTGGGGGCTGTTGTACGCCCCTGCGCAAAGCAGAA
>CAYUZF010000284.1:0-5818 GCA_964449615.1 uncultured Aureispira sp. | reverse complement strand
CGATGCGCGCACAAAGAGACTGGTAAAAGAAAATTGGTCAAAAAGATGATAATCGAAATTCCATTGGTGGTGGTATTCGGGCACCAGTTGCGGGTTGCCACTTCTCAGGGAGAGCGCTTGGCGAATATCGGTAGCAGGCTGTAACTGCTCGATGTTAGGTTCTTGAATGCGGGTCGAATAGCGGAGGTTCAAACGGCTGCTTTTGCTAAATTTATGTTTGAAATTTACGGCTACCAAAGGATAATAGTAACTGGCCATCGAAAGGGGAGTCCCTGCTTGCAGCCGCCCTTTTAAGTGGCTGCGTTGTGCTGCTGCTTCCACGGTTAAGGTATACGCTTTGTATTGCCGTTGAAAACGCGCTGTAAACTGTTGGTAATCGTAGTGCTTGCGAAAAGCATTGGTCAAAGACGGAACAGGGCGTAGACTATCGCCGATTGACTCTTGAACAACTTGCTGGCTTTGCTCCAAGTGCCAAGATCCCGACAATTTTAACTCTAAAAAATGACCTTTGCCGAACGGCTCTACCCAAGCCAATTCACCGCCATAGCGCTGTTGGCGCTCCTGTTGAGTTTGCTGCTGCTGCAATGGGGGAGTAGGTAGCAGCATTTGTGTGGCTTGTAAATTCTCGTGGTTATAGCTATAACCAAAGAGCAGTTTGGAGAGCCCAATGCGCCCTTTGTTGTTGAGTTTTTTGCGGTAGAGCAAAGTACTGTTTACCCCCCAAGCTTGCTGCGCCTGCTGTTGTTGCTGTTGTAGTTGTGCAAGAGCTTGTTGCTGTTGGCCAAAACGAGCTTCTTGTGTCTGCGCTTGTCGCTGGCTGTTGTTCCAAGTCATACTTCCATTCCATCTAAGATCTTGACTGGAATCCAGTTGGTGGGTAAGCGCGTATTTCCATTGGTGATAATGTGCTTTTACTTGTTGTTGTTCTTGCGTTTGCATGGTGAAAAAATCTTCGGGCGCTATAGAACGGATATAGCTGTTTTTCTTTTTTTGTTTGTCCAAAAAACTGTAAAAATAATGGCTGTTCCACGTGGTTTGATCGCTGATTCGATAATTTAAATTAACACCGCCACCTAGACGCTGGCTAAGACCTTCGTTGTTGTTGAGCAACAGTTGGTACAGCAAATCTTCCTCTGTTAATTCCAAATCGACCGCACCACTGCCCACTGCCTCCAAACCGCCCATTAAATCAAAATAATCCATAAAACTAAAATTGGGCTGGTTGAGGTTATTGAGGTTGCCGATGGTCGAAAGCCGTAGTTTGGGATTAAAATAATGCGCGCTTAAATTGCCCAAATACCGCTGCCCCGACCGACTAAGCGGCGCCGCAGCTGCCCATCCATAACCGCCTTGCACCTGCCCAAAAAAGCCCTGCTTTTTATCTTCTTTTAAGGTCAAATTAATGGTTTTCTTGCGCCCGCCATCGTCCACACCCGAAAATTCAGCCAGTTCCGATTTTCTATCGTACACCTCCACCTGATCTACCGCATCAGCGGGCAAGTTTTTGAGGGCGACTGCTGGGTTATCACCAAAAAATTCTTGGCCATCTACCAAAATTCGATCAACCCTTTCACCTTGTGCCTTAACCTGGCCGTCGCGGTCTACTTGTAAACCAGGCAATTGTTTAATTAATGCTTCTACATTGTCGTGCGCTTGGGTTTCAAAAGCTTGAGCATTGTAAACCAACGTATCCCCTTTGAATTGCAAGGGCAGGCGTTCTTCGGTTACTTCTACGGCTTCTAAAAGCTGCTTTTGGGGCTGCAAAGCAATGGCGGCTAAGGTTGTCGCTTCCGCTAAAAATAGGCGTTGTTGATAGGGTTCATACCCCAAAAAACTAATCTCTAATAAACCATCCATTGGGGCAGCTACCTCCAACCGAAAGCGGCCTTGTTGATCGCTGGTGGCATACGCCACCAAACTAGAATCGGGAAGTTGTAACAGCAGCACGGTTGCCCCGACTAAGGGTTGGCCTTGTTCCTCGTAGAGTTGACCCGTTAGTAAAATAGGCGATTGTGCAAAGAGTGGGCAGCAGAGGAGTAAGCCCAGCAAACAGCCCCAAAAGCAACGATTGAGCATAGTAGAAAATTAAGAAAAAAGAACATTAAATAAGTAGTAGTAGCCAGATGCTAAGAACGCCATTGTTAGCGCGAATGCGTTTGAATAATGACGTTCCCAGAACCGCCGTATTGCTCTTTTAGTTCTTGTTGTTTGGCTTCAGCAATGGCTTTAAACTCCTGAGCGCTAACCCTTTTGCCTTTTTTGGGTACGGCAAGTTGTTGGCTGGCTACTGGATGCAGTTCTATGGCCGTTGCTGTCCACTGTATGCGCCCGTCGTCGCTGCTGGCAGCTAAAATGACTCCAGGCAAGCCGTGTATGTTTTCAGGGCCTACGGCTACGGGAATGGCTTTGGCAAACCAAGCTGTGGTTACTGTTCCGTCTTTGTTGGTGCTGCTGGCTTTTTGGCAATCATAGCCCAATAGTTCTTTGCTTTGGCGGTGTATTTTCCAAACTCTTTTTTGGTGGTGCTCAATCAGAAAGCGCCTGCCCATAAGGTCTTTGGATTCTAGGCTGTAGTTGGTAGTTAGATCGTTGTAATATTGATTGTTATTGAAAGACCTTTGTACCACAACTTCTACTTGTCCTTCTTCCGATTCGTATTCTGTAGGCGCCTCAGCTTGTTGTATATTTTTGAAAAGAGACGCTTGTGTATTGAACAACAGTTCGTGTTGGCTGCTGTGTTGGGTAGGTAGCAGTTGGCGCATGGCTTCTGGAATTTGGCTCAACTGCGCTTCATCTAGTTCCAATTGTAAAGTATGTTTGTAAACAATGCGCCCCGAGTGCTGCTGTGCTGCTAGGCGATGGGTGAATAAAGCAACCAAAAACAACGTTGCTGTTAACGTTAACTTGCTCATGTTAATTGATGTTTTTTAAAATTAATAACTGTAATTTAAGGCGTTTGACGGCGCGTTGTTGCCAACAAAAAACGCTGTGTTAAATTAGGCATTTGCCGCTGTTGCAAAGGTAAAGACAAGCCTTGTTAAGCTAAGTTGTATAAGGTTAATTAAGGTTAATGGATTCCAGCTGGCTGTAGGAGGTTTTGTATCTTAGGACATGACTTTTGAACAACGCTATAGAAATTCTAAACTATTTTTTGGAGCTAGCTTGCTGTTATTGGTTGGTTTTCTGGGCTTTTGGTTGCACGGCGTCTACCAAGAGAAGCTGGAGGATTGGAACACAGCGGTCAGTTTGGAGTGGGTGCGCGTAGTAAAAGGCGTAGAATCGGAAAGTTTTTCGGATTTGCTTCGTACGGTTGGTGCGCCTGGGGTCTCCTTGCAGGGGAGTGTTCCCTTAGATGGTCGCTCCGTGGAAGGGCAGGTATTTACGACAGAAATTATCCTTCAAGATTCCACCGACCAGATCGAACTGCCTGATGATTCTGCTAAGGGGCGTACTCTATCCAACAACTTATTGCAGGGAAAAATTGCTTCGGTATTTCTACAAAAAGAATGGACGATAGGAAGCGATACGGTTTTTTCGGAAACCTTGCCCTCTACTGCACAACAGTTTACCATAGACATACAAGATGGGCAACTCAACATTTTACAGCGCTTCCAATTGGATACGGCTGAGGTAGGTGTGCGGTTGGCGGCGGCTTTGGAGCAGGCGCAGTTGCACGGGGCTTACCAGCTGTTGGATTTGGGCAAAACGGACAGCAGCTTTCAAGATCCCTTTGTAACCCGCACTGCACTGGGACGCTCGTACCGTTTGAAAATCGCGCCCGCTAGCGGCTACCTGATTTATCAAATGCTGTGGGAACTATTGTTGGCGCTTTTACTACTGGCCACTATTGCAGCAGCTTTCTATTACAATTTATACCACTTGCGCCAACAACAGGAATTGGTGCTGTTGAAACAAGATTTGGTGAGTAATATGACGCATGAGTTGCGTACTCCGCTTTTTACCGTGTCGGCAGCCTTAGAAGCCTTGCAGCGGTTTCAAGTTCTGCAAGACCCCGTACGCGCACAAGAATACGTAGCTATTTCCAAAAAAGAGGTCGAACGCCTGTCTCTATTGGTGGAGAAAGTATTGGAAATGAGTTTGTTGGAGCAAGGCAAACAGTTGTTGCAAGTAGAGTCTATTGCTGCAACACTGTGGCTGGAGGACATCGTTCAGCGTTTTAAGATAACTTTGGAACAAC
Source organism: uncultured Aureispira sp. (assembly GCA_964449615.1). GTDB lineage: Bacteria > Bacteroidota > Bacteroidia > Chitinophagales > Saprospiraceae > Aureispira. The sequence continues at coordinate 1,620 of CAYUZF010000284.1, read as the reverse complement.
AACAGGCACGCTTAGAGTGGAACGTAACACCAGTGGATTTGACGTTGCAAGGGGATCGCCTACATTTGAGTAATGTACTTTATAATTTAATTGACAATGCTTTAAAATACAGCGCCCAGCAACCTGCTGTTATTCAAGTGGCTATTCGGCAAACGGATAAAACACTGATTACTGTTCAGGACAATGGGGAGGGTATTTCCGAAGCCTTTCAACGGCGTATTTTTGAGCAGTTTTTTAGAGTACCAAAAGGCAATGTACAGACTGTTAAGGGTTATGGATTGGGGTTGTATTACGTTCGGCATATCATTGAGCAACACGGGGGAACCATTCAAGTAAAAAGCCAACTAGGCAAAGGCAGTACCTTCAAGATTGTATTACCAAACAGCATACAATAACATGAGCGCTACAAAAATATTCTATTTAGAGGATGAGGTTTTCTTAGCAAAAATAATCAAGGAAAGTCTAGAGCAACGCGGCTACGAGGTAACGCTGGTACGCGATGGGCGCTTGGCCGAGGCGGCTTTTCTGGATGCACAACCCGATATTTGTCTGCTGGATGTTATGTTGCCCCACCGCGATGGTTTTGAAATTGGTGCAGCCATCAAAACGCTAGCGCCTGCTGTACCCATCCTTTTTCTCACGGCCAAAGACCAAACCGAAGACGTTTTGAAGGGATTTTCGGTAGGAGCAAACGACTACATTCGAAAGCCTTGCAGCCTAGAGGAATTGATTGTTCGGTTAGAAAATTTACTGGCACTTACCCAGCAAGTCGCCAATCCACAGCGCGGTTTGTCCGAGCAAATTGCATTGGGACGGTTTACCTTCTTTACCCACCAACACCGCCTACAATACCAAAGTGAACCCAGCATTACGCTTTCGTACAAAGAAGTGGAACTACTCAAACTCTTGGTACAACACCAAAACCAAACCGTCGAGCGCAAGGTAATTTTAAATAAAATTTGGGGAGACGATTCCTTTTTCAATTCTCGAAGTTTGGATGTTTACATGACCAAATTGCGGGGCTATTTCAAACGGGAGGAGCGTGTTAAAATATTGACGTTGCGCGGTGTAGGGTATCATTTTACAGTGGCCTAACCAGCTGGGGAAGACGTGGCACTTACAACTATGTTTGTCGGTTTATTGTTAGAAGCAAGGTAACAGCAACTATTCGTTTCAACTATAAAAACACAACAAGAATGAACAAAGAAATAAAGCGCGACGGACATACTTTTACCGTAAAGGGATATGGCGCTACGGGCGCCCTGCTCGGTGGCAAAACTATGAAAGAAATGGAAGTCAAGCGGCCTATTCCTACCCGCGATCAGTTGTTAATAGAGGTGTTGTACAGCGGTGTTTGCCACAGCGACATCCATCAAGTGAACAACGATTGGATGAATACGCGCTATCCCTGTGTGCCAGGCCACGAAATCATTGGCCGCGTTGTAGAAACTGCCGTATCCGAAAGCGATTTTAAAGTAGGGGACATTGTCGGTGTTGGCTGTATGATAGACAGTTGTCAAAGTTGCACGCCTTGCCAACACAACGAGGAGCAGTTTTGTCAAGGCCCGCACGGCCCAACGATGACGTACAATGGTTATTTCAGTGATCCCGAATCGGATT
>CAYUZF010000283.1:639-5849 GCA_964449615.1 uncultured Aureispira sp. | reverse complement strand
CTTCACTTTTTATCACACGGTTTCTTTTGTGTGCCTACTTAAGACAACTTATCCAACTTATCCAACTGTTCCAACAGCCACGTTTTTTCTGTTAGCAGGGGCGTGTTGGTTATTTCTTGGCGCAGTTTGGCTTTGGCTTTCGCCGAATACGGGTTGAGAGCAACCAAGCGCCGTGTAAAGCGAATGATGTTGTTGTAATTTTTTTTGTGATAAGCCAAGTCTCTCTGACGACTCAAAAAGGTGTTAAAACGGTTGAGCAGCCCTTCCAACAATTGCAATTCCTCTAAGGCATAATAGACCTTGAGCAGTAGAATTTTGGCCGATAAGTTCAAATGCACATCTTCAAAATTATCTGCACGGAGCAAATGCGCCGCTTGGCGATATTGCCCTTGATAAAAATACCAACGCGAACGGTTGTAGGCCACACAAGCCTGCCGCACCTGTGGCGGTAAATAACGCTTGTAGGTTTCTAAAAATTCTTCTCCCCAAGCATAACGCTCCGACCCAATGGCCACCGCCATAATATTGGTATACGCAAAAGGACTCATGCGCTCCTGCTCCAACAACACGCCCTGCTGCAACGCCTGTTCAAACAGCTCAAATGTCGCTAAAAACTGAGCTTTGTGAGGATGCCTATTGACAACCCGAATGCTGTAATTGGTCGCTAAAATATACAAATCTTTGATCTCCTCCCGCTCCAAGACCGTTTGATACTGCAACAAATAGTGCTTGAATTGATCGAAATAGGTCGCAGCCTGCTCTTCTACTGTTGCTGCTTGGTAATACGAATAATACAGCGCAATCAACGGCGTTTCCAACAAAGATGGCCGCGCTTGCACATAATCCAACACTGCAGGCAACAAGCCCAAATCATACTGCTGCTTATACATGCCTTGGTAAGAGAGGATTCGACAGGCGTGTTTGAGCTTGCCCGCTATGTACTGCCGATCAAACGTACTGTTGAGTGCCTGCACATTGTTGACGGCTGCACGGCCTTTTTCCAAGTCTTGTTGGTGGCGGTTTTGCTCCAGCAAATAACACAACTCCAAATAGCACTGGTCGTTTTTAGGGTAGTTGTTCAATGTTTTTTCGGCTTTCCGAAAGGCCTGTTCGGCTAGGTGTGGCAGCTGTTTTTGTTGATAAATGGCCGATAGTGCCAACTGCTCTTCGATGGTGGCCGCATCTCGTTCGCTAAGGAGGAATTTTTCTAGCAGTTGGGCGAGCGCAGAGGCCACATGGCGCAATGCTGGCCAATCGAAGGACGCAGTGCCAAAAACAGCCCGATGAACAGCGCGGCGGTTCAATTGTTCGCGCTGCCGATGGGTGTCGAGCGGATACAAGTGTTCTAAAAGCGCTACAACTTTTTGACTGCGGTTGTGGTAAGGCGATTGCACAAATTTGCGAAACGCAATTTTTTCGGCGCGGCTGAGTCGGTAGAAAATGGCGATGGCTTTGGTTTTGTACATGGCTAAACCTATAAATTAGGAGGGAGGAGCAAGGTTGCCCTAGAAAACATGGATTCTTTTAGAAAATTCACATTTTGACAAAGTAATAATTTTACGACAAAAAAAGAAGCAAACACCGATGAATAAAGAAATACAGGAGTTCTAAGCTTCGGCAAACTCTAAAAAATGTAATTTTTATTCTGTGCGCGATTGTGGATTATTGTAACAGTGAAAAGAGATTAAAAAGGCGTCTTCCCCTTAATTTAAACAACTACAACATTATGAAAAATATACTACTATTGCTCTTGACTACCTGCCTCTTGCAACCTGTTTTGCAGGCACAAGGCTGGTTGAAAACATATTACGATTACCGATCCAATTACCTTTATAACGACGTTCAAAAAACAGCGGACAATGGCTATATTATAATTGGTTATGTGGATGCTTTTAACCAAGATTTACAATTAACAAAAACCGATGCCTTCGGCAATGAGCAATGGACGTACCGTTATGTTACTCCTGGCAGCCAATGGTCGGTCACGGTGTTGCAAGTACCCTCTGATGGAAGTTACGTCGTTTTGCACAATGTCGCTCAGTTCAATGGTGCAACGTCCAATGCTCGAATGTTGCGCGTGAGTGCTACAGGGCAATTTATAGCCAACCAGTCGTTGGCGCTACAGTCCGATATTTTTATCGGCTCACACAATGCTAAGGCTTTGATTACTAAAGATGAGCATGTGTTAATTTCCAGTACCAAGCAAGATGCCAACAACGGGAATTTGTACAGCTTGACTCTAGCCAAAGTAGCGTTGTCGGGCAATGTGGTTTGGGATCGGATGTACACCGCACCAGCTGGAATCAATCAATTTTCGATGAATGTGCTGCAAACGCAAGACGACAACTACTTAGTAGTAGGGTACCAGCGTCCAGATGTGGCTACGACGTCTACCTTAGAGCGCGGTAGTTTGCTGTTGAAAACAGATACTTCAGGCGTAGAGCTTTGGCGTAATTCTATTGCAAGCAACGGGACTCAAAAAGGATATAATGCGATTTCTACCAGTGATGGGGGGTATTTAGTTACAGGGCAGCACAGTATCGGTACGGACAACTTGCCCATGATTCAAAAAACAGATGCACTAGGAAACTTAGAATGGGATTGGGTAGCGCCATCTTCAACGAATATTGCCGATGCTGATTTGGTAGATGCGGTAGAATTGCCTGATGGAAGTTTCACCGCATTGGGCTATGGTTTTTACAATGGAAATTCGATTGCGTTTATACGCCTATCGGCAACGGGACAGTCCTTGGTAGAAAAAGCATTGGGAACGGGGCAAAATGTAGCGCGCGGCTTGCGGTTGTATCGAGATTTGCAAGTGGGAGCACCCAACGGCTATACTATTTTTGGCAGCGATAGCCGTGGTCCTTTTTTAATGGCCGTCGATTCATTGGGCCGCTTACATACCAACGAAATTGTCGGAGTTTATTACAACGATTACAATCAAAACTGCCTGCGCGATGCGGGCGAGCCGATTGTTCCCCATCAAATCATTCGAGCAACAGGTAACAATAGAACCTATTTTGGGAATACAGGCAGTAACGGGCGCTATTTTATAGAAGTAGATACAGGCAACTTTACGGTAGACGCTACGTTGGTGTCCCCCTATTGGCAGCACTGCCAAAACCCTCAAACCGTAACCTTTAACGGCGTTTTTCAGCGAGATACGGTAGATTTTGCCATTCAAGCTACAGACAGTTGTGTATATTTGGAAGTAGACATTTCTGCTCCCTTCTTGCGCCGTTGTTTCCCTTCTACGTACAACGTAACGTACAGCAACTTGGGAACACAAGCCGCCCAGAACGCTTATGTAGAAGTGACGCTTGACCCATATATGACCTATCAATCAAGCTCTGTTCCCTTGACCCTACAAACAGGAAACGTCTACCGTTTTGATGTGGGAACATTGACCGCTTTGAGTACAGGAAACTTCAGCTTACAAGTATTGGTAGATTGTGATTCGACTGTGTTGGGACAAGTACACTGTACGGAGGCGCATATTTTTCCCGATAGCATCTGTGCGCCTATTGTTTGGACAGGGGCTGTATTAGAAGCAACTGTAAGCAACTGCACCGCAGATTCTACCACCTTTCGCTTGCGCAATACAGGCGCTGCGATGTCTAGCATGCGCAACTACACGATTATTGAAGAACACATTATGTTGCGCCAAGCGCCCTTCCAATTGGGGGCAGGAGCCGATCAATACATTACGGTGCCTTCGAGACGCAGTAAAATTTACCGCATGGAGGCCGAGCAAGAAAGTGGATTTCCGCCAGAGTTGGGCGATTCTTTGGCGATGGCCAATAACATAGGCTGCAACGGCTTGCCTGTGCTCAATACTCCTAACATTCTCAACCAATTCTACAACGGCAATGTGAGTTCCTTTGTTGCCACAGATTGCCAGGCCAATATCGGGGCTTACGATCCCAATGACAAACAGGCGCAACCAACAGGTTATCAAGCCAACCATTATATAGAAAACAACATTCCGCTCCACTACCACATTCGTTTTCAAAACACGGGAACGGACACGGCGTTCACGGTAGTAGTGGTAGATACCATAGATGCCCACCTCGACCCTGCTACCATCCGTATGGGGGCAAGTAGCCACGCTTATACGTGGGAGTTGCGTGAAAATGGAATTTTAAAAGTAACCTTTGATAACATTATGTTGCCCGACAGTGGCGCTAATTTAATGGGTTCTAATGGATATTTTAAATTCAAGATAGACCAAGTTCCCAACAACCCAGACGGGACGGTGATTTACAACGATGCGGCTATTTATTTTGATTTTAATCCACCGATTATCACCAACGAAGTCTTCCATACCATTGGAAGGGATTTTATAAACCGCGTGGTGGTCAGCGTCAACCAGTTGGACGGCACCGCCCCCGTGGTACGCGTCTACCCCAATCCATTTGCCGAAAGCGCTACCTTCGACATTGAGCAAATGCCCTATAGTCAATTGGAGTTGCAAGTATTTAGCGCGGCAGGGCAACTGTTACGCAGCGAGCGCAGCAGCGGTACCAACCGTTTGGTGCTAGCGCGTGGAGCGTTGCCTTCGGGCGTTTATTTCTACCGTTTGGTAGGCGATGCCCAATTGTTAAGTACAGGAAAATTATTGTTGAAATAAATTGTTCCCTGCTGCCTTTTAAGAACTCGAATCCTTCTCAATCATTTGGTTGGGAAGGATTTTTTGTTCGTTCATTATCGTTTTTAAACCGTTTTCAAAGACCACCCCGAAGTACAGCGCGCACTCTGTTAGGCCTTTTTAAGTACCCAAACCACCTATTTTAAGGAGTATAAGCTCAACTATGAAACCACAGTAGGTTGGTAGCTATCGATTTTGAGTAGTGTTTTTAATCCACAAAGAGAATAGGGCAACTATAACACGCTCTCTAGGAAATTGTATATCTTATATGTTGTCTATTGACGCCAATCGTTTTTGATCATTTACCCATAAAAAAGTAATTCTCATGAAAAAGTCTCCTCTCATTCCTATACTGCTACTTATGCTATCTCTAGTAGCTTGCCAAAAACAAGCTCCCCAAGAAACCTGTGTTACCATAGCACCCACTGCCGCAAACATCACACTTATTATTTCTCAGCTATTAAACGACAGCATGCAGAGTGGTTTTACCGCATATGCGCACTTTGCAGCAGCGCGGCAAGATGCCAATGCAGACAACAGCTACAAAAATGTAGGTACA
>CAYUZF010000283.1:0-629 GCA_964449615.1 uncultured Aureispira sp. | reverse complement strand
TGGATGGGATTGCAATGGATCAGTATTACAACAACAACGACACGATGTATAACTTCGAAGGCCAGTATTTGATGGCCAGCTCGGCTACTTGGGAGGTGGAAGGCGGCAATGGGTTCCCTGCTTTTACACATACCACAGAAAACCAAATGCCCTTTTTTGGAGCTCGATTAGAAAAAAGTACGATCAATCGCAATGAGAGTTTAGAACTACACTTGAGTGGAATCAAGGAAGCACACGAACTAACCATAATCGTAATGACTTCTACCCAGAAAATGCATTCCGTCAGATTAGAGCAGCCCATAGCGCTCAACTCTACCCACGTTTTTCCCGCCAGTGAAATAGCCACCGCGCTAACAGGAAGTGAACCCATAAACATTTCCGTTATCGCCCAAAGCAAGGGGTGTACAATAATAGAAGGCAAGAAAGTAGAAACAACTATGATGAGTTATCGCAGTTTGGTTGGTAGGATCGCCCCATAACCGCTTTATTTAGAACAGCCAAAGCAAGGGAATTGATAGCCTGCGCCCCAATAGCAGCAGCTCATCTAACCAGCATGCGCAGGACTAAAGCGAACTTAATACAGTGTGTAAGAAGTAATCAACCATTTTTAAGCGAGCCTTTTTTCCCGA
>CAYUZF010000282.1:4734-5918 GCA_964449615.1 uncultured Aureispira sp. | reverse complement strand
ATCCCTGCTGTGGTGATACATGCGCCCGATCCCAACCAAAAAATTCAAGAAGGCGTCACCTTAATATTGGATTGCTAGGGGCGAATTATTTCGTAAGGGCGGTGCCGTTGTATCCGCCCACCAAACAACAAGAAACACCCACAGCACCGCCCACCTACCCCAATAAAGTCCCACTTTTTCCGTAACTTTATCCCCCTAAACACCAACACCACAAAACGACCAATTGCCATGCAAGGAATAGAAGACCGCGAATTGTACCAATTCATCAGCAATGCCTTTTACGAAGACGTCCGCGACGGCGACCACACTTCATTAGCTTGTGTTCCCGAGGACGCGCAAGGACGCGCCAAACTACTGGTCAAAGACAACGGAATTTTGGCAGGCGTAGAACTGGCGCAACGTATTTTTGAATACGTAGATCCCAAATTTGAGCTGACTGTTTTTATAAAAGATGGTAGTGCGGTTCAAGTGGGTGACATTGCATTTGAGGTACGGGGGAAGAGCCGTTCTATTTTAAAAGCCGAGCGGTTGGTGCTGAATGCCATGCAGCGCATGAGTGGTATTGCCACGCTTTCGCGAAAATTTGTAAAGGCGGTAGAAGGTTTGGACGTGCAGATTTTGGACACGCGCAAAACTACCCCGCTGTTGCGTTTTTTAGAAAAATGGGCGGTGCGTATTGGTGGAGCGACCAACTACCGCACAGGCTTGTACGACCGCATTATGATCAAAGACAACCACATTGATTTTTGCGGCAGCATCACCCAAGCCGTGCAGCAAACCCAAGCCTATTTAAAAGAAAAACAATTGGACTTGGAAATTACCTTAGAGGTGCGGAACAGGGAAGAGTTGGAAGAGGCGCTGGAAGTAGGACAAATCAACCGCATTATGTTGGACAATTTTGAACCCGCACAATTGCGCAAAGCTGTTGCCCGCATAAATGGGCGTTTTGAATCCGAGGCATCGGGCGGCATTACCCTCGAAACCGTGCGCCAATACGCCGAAACAGGGGTGAATTTTATCTCCGTGGGTGCTTTAACGCATTCTTTCAAAAGCTTAGATTTAAGTTTAAAAAAGAAATAACCCTTTAAAAACACACCAGATGTCCACCGAAACACTCTTTACTATTTTCAACACAGGGATTTTGGCGCCCTGGCTACTGCTGGTAGTTGCCCCTAGATGGAGCG
>CAYUZF010000282.1:0-4724 GCA_964449615.1 uncultured Aureispira sp. | reverse complement strand
AATGATCCGCAGTAAATGGCCTATTGTTATTTTGGCAATAGCTTATTTGAGCTTATTGCTAATAGATTTTTTTACCGCCACCAACAATAGCATTGATTTCATGTCGTTTGAATCTATAAAGGCGGCTTTCGGTAGAGACGAAGTAATGCTAATCGGTTGGATACATTATCTAGCTTTTGATTTATTTGTAGGAATGTGGGAATTGAAAGATGGTCAAGCCCGAAAAATTCCTCCTTATTTCATAGTACCCTGCTTAATTTTTACGCTTATGTACGGACCAGTGGGATTCTTACTTTATGTTATACTGAAACAATTTTATCCCAGTCAGGCAACTACAGAAGCCGTATAAACAACCAAAGCCACCGTCAAAACTTGTAGCCAAAATCTAGGATTACGGCGCACGCGATAGCCATAAGCCCACAAGTCGCTGCCTAGATGATACAAAGTGAATAAGAGAAAAATAGATAAGATGAGCATGGGAAGTGGTCGTAATTGAATGCGATAAACGGTGTAAAAACTGTGTGGACAACTTCAAATAACAGACCAAACCCCACAACAGTTCTCCTTTTGTTAAAGGTACTTTTATAAAGTTTCAAGTACCGTTCTAGAATATAGCAGCTCTTGAATTATCCTACCGCTTTTTTGCACGTTTAAGGTATGGTTTTTTAAGAGTTATATGGTTGATTGTCAGAATAAAGCGTAACTTTAAGTACACTGTTTTTGATTTATTTGCTATGAGATTAATAAGGCTTTGATTTAAATAATCGAAAGCTGCCCAATAACAATTAAACGTCCCAACCTATGTTTTTTAAATTTTTCCCTTTGTCCTTACTGGGCGCAAGCCTTTGTTTAGCTACCCCTTTGTTCGCACAACCTTCTGCTTCCCCAAATTTTTGCCAATTGGGGAGCCAATACTACGAGGCAGGTGAACTGGACCGTGCTCTGGAATATTTTACCAAAGCGCTGGAAGAAAAACGCGGCAACAGCTACGCCTATTACGGTCGCGGATTAACCTACTTAGAGCGTGAGAATTACGTGCTGGCCAAAGCTGATTTTGATCGCGTTATAGCAGCCAATCCACGGTTTTTGAATGTCTATTTTAGTCGTGGAAAAAGCCTGTTGTTCAATGGAAGTGTAGAACAGGCCAAAGCCGATTTTGAAGCGGCCATAGCGAGCAATCCCCAAAATTTTTACGCACAAATTTATCTAGGCCAGTGTTATTTGGCCTTAGGGCAAACAGAAAAAGCGTTGCAACTTGCTCAAAGAACGGTAGAAGCCTACCCAGATGCGGTAGAGGCCACCCTGCTCAAAGTAGAAGCGTTGACCGCCATAGGCAAACATGCGCCTGCACTCATACATTCCAACAAAGCCGTACAACAAGCGCCCAAATCTGCCGCTGCTTACGCCTGGAAAGGCCGTTTGCATCTAGTGCTGAAAGAACATGCTTTGGGCCGTGCCGCCTTTGAAAAAGCCCTTGCAATAGATCCGCAAGAGCCCGAGATTTACCGCCAGCGCGCCCAAATGGCTTGTTCTTACAGAGACTACCAGGCGGCCAAAGCCGATTACCAGCGGGTTTTAGAATTGCGTCGCAATCAGCCTTTGTATTTGTTAGAATGGGCAGAGGTATTGGAGTGGGATGGACAAGCGGCGCAAGCGTTAGAAATCTGTGCGCTAGTCATTGAGGCCAATGCTGGTTGTAGCGTCGCTTACGAGCTACAAGCTTCTATTTACAAAAAACAACAGGCTTGGAACCAAGCTATTGAATGTTATACCAAGCTGTTGTCCAGCAGCAAACAGCAGGAAAAAGTGCGCTTTCAGCGTGGCCAACTCTACACCAAAACCAAGCAACTGGAAAAAGCCTTGGCCGATTTTGATTACATCCTGCGCAGGCAGCCCAACCATGCCGACAGCTATTACCAGCGCGCTTTGGTACACGCTCAACGTCAAGCTTATCAAACAGCCTTGCAAGACCTTGATCGAACAGTACAGTTGCAACCCAATTCTCAAGCAGCTTTACTGTCACGCGCCGCTGTCAAGCAACATTTGTTTGATTTCAAAGGCGCGCTCCAAGACTGCAACACTCTTCTAAAACTAGACGTCGCTCATGCCGATGCTTACCACCAACGCGCATTGACCAACCACCAAATGGGCAATAAAAAAGCCGCTTGCCGCGACTGGGAACGCGCCTTGTCGTTTGGCCACGTCGAAGCTGCTGCGGCTTTGCAACAATATTGCGAAGCAAACAAACCTTGATGTTGCTACTGCGCCCTGTCCTCAATAAAAATCCCTTCGACTACGAGAGTCAAAGGGATTTGTAGTTATTAGGTAATCTAAGTTACTTATCGTTTAATCAATTTGTTGTATTGCAGTTGATCGCCGACTTGAATTTTTACAAAATAAACACCTGCTGCACCTTCCAGTGTCAATTGATGTTGGCCTTGTCCCTGTAGCAACACTTGTTGTACCAATTGGCCATTCGCAGCATAGATTGTTACGGTTGCAGCTTCAAGACGGCCTAAATCTATGGCCACCAAACCTGTAGTAGGGTTGGGCGCAAAAGTGATCGCCAACTCTTTTGATCTAATTTTAGAGACAGTCGTAAACATAAACGATACACAGTTGGAGGTATCGGTACAGCCATTCTCTGTTACCACGACGGCATAATCGCCATTGGCAGTGGGGTTGAAGGTTCGGCTAGTTGCGCCTGCAATGGGGGCATTGCCGTTGTTGCAAGCCAGCCATTGGTAGCTCGCACCTGTAGCGTTGGCAATCAAGCTGTTGCCTGCTGTTTGCACCGTCGCATCAGCGCTGTTGATGGTCAAGTTGAGGGTAACCACACTGTCGCAGCCTGCCGCATTGGTTAGGGTTGCGGTGGGACTGTTGGTGCTAGTGGTGTAGGTATTGCCGTCTATCCAAGTGTAACTGTTGCAAGCAGTTTGTATGTCGGTGCCTGTGTTGTTTTCAATCGTCAAGTCTAGTATTATAACGCTGTCGCAACCTGTGGAACTAGTTGTAGTAGCGGTCGCCGTATTGTTGGAGCTGGTGTAAATGTTGCCATCTACCCATAAAAGGAAGGCGCAAGCCGTCCGAACATCCGTTGTAACAGTGCTGTTGTTAATGGTTAAATCTAAGGTAACCGTACTGTCGCAGCCCAGCGCATTGGTCGTCAAAAATGTGGCGGTGTTATTAGAACTGGTGTAGGTGATGCCATCAATCCAGGTAAAACTATCGCAGGCCGTTTGTGTGTCGGTACCTGCAGTAGGAAACCCAATGGTTAAGTTCAAGGTAACAATAGAATCGCAACCTGTGAAGGCTCCCCCTATAATGGTATCCATAGCAGTGTTGTTGCTCGTTCTATACGTCACGCCATTTCTCCAAGTAAAGCTGTCACAAGCAGTTTGAACGTCGATTCCCATACTAGGAGAGAAAATCGTAAGATCTAAAGTAATAATAGAGTCACAACCCAAAAAGGAGGCGCCAACTAAAGTATCCGTAGCGGTATTGTTGCTAGCGGTATACGTCACGCCATTGCGCCAAGTAAAACTATCACAGGCTACCTGTATGTCTGTGCTCAGTCCAGGACAAGAAAGTATAAGATTAGAATACCAAGCCAATCTATCGTCCAACAAAGAAGTAGAAACAGCATCTACATCTCCGTCTGCATCTATGTCAACCGCTAGAACACTTCGTGGGCCGTCGACTGCTGTGGAAATAAGCTGTTGTGAACCAAATACACCCAAACCGTTGTTGATATAAAAAGCAATTTTATCATCTTCGGTGGAAGCAGAGAAAACATCTAAATCACCATCGCCGTCTACATCTCCTACATCTACGCTAAGAGCGCCATCGGCAATTGTAGAGATGATCTGCTGGGTACCAAATCCGCCTACACCATTGTTGGTATACTAGGCGATTTTGTCATCAAGCCTAGAAGCGGAAAGGACATCTAGGTCACCATCCCCATCTAAATCAGCTGCGCGTACGTCAAACGCTCCAAGAACCGCTGTAGAGATGATTAGCTGGGGGCCAAATGCGCCTGCACCATTATTGGCATACCAAGCAATTTTATCATCAAGCGTAGAAGCGGAAAGTACGTCTAAATCACCATCGCCATCAAGGTCGGCTATCTCCAAACCAATAACGCCATCTGCAAAGTTGGATATGGTTAGTTCAGGCCCAAATGCGCCTGCGCCATTGTTGGCATACCAAGCAACTTTGTCATCCGAAAAAGAAACGGATATTACATCTAGGTCGCCGTCCCCATCCATATCTCCTGTATGAATGCTTGTTCCCATATTGATAAAGATCGATATAGGCTGCGGCGCACTAAATCCTCCTGACCCATTATTGGAATACCATTGTATACTACTGTTTGAAGCAGAAAGAATATCCATATCGCCATCGCCATCTACATCTGCGGCATGTACCGCCCATGCGTAATCGGCAGTAGTAGAAACGATTTGTTGGTTGCCAAAATTTCCACTGCCATCATTTTCATACCAACCTACTTGGTCGTCCACGTAGGAAGCAAAGATGACGTCCAAATCGCCGTCTCCATCCAAATCCGCAGCGTGTACGCCTGCCGCTTGGTTGCTACTGCCCAGGGCAATCGTATTTTGTGTGCCAAAGGACTGCGCCCAACTGCTGCTTATACTTAATAAGAGTACCACAACGGTACCGAAAAACCATAGATTTTTTTTCATGGTGTAATAAAGTTTAGTTGT
>CAYUZF010000281.1:4191-5927 GCA_964449615.1 uncultured Aureispira sp. | reverse complement strand
CTGTGCTTCTACGGCGGGGTTCCACCACAAATCGTAATGCACGACGTGGTTGGCCGCCGTCAGGTTCAAGCCTGTGCCCGCTGCTTTGAGCGATAGGATAAAGATGCGCTCCTGTTTGTCGTTCTGAAAAGCTTCTACCATCGCATCGCGCTCGGCTCTGGAACAACCGCCGTGCAAATACATTGGTTCTTTGCCAAAGCGCTCTTTGATCCAGCGTTTGAGCAAGCGCCCCATTTTTCGATACTGTGTAAAAATAAGCGTCTTTTCACCTTGCTGGTCAATGCGCGTGAGCAAATCCATAAGCAGTTGGCTCTTGCCCGAATGTACGGGCTGGCTGCCGCCTGAACCGAGGTACTGGTAAGGGTGGTTGCACACTTGTTTGAGTGTTCCCATAAGTTTGAGCAGTAAGCCCTGCCGCGTTTTGGGGTCGTCCTTGTACATTTTAAGCTCGCGTATAATGTCGTTGACCGTCTTTTGGTACAACTCCGATTGCCCTGGTTGCAAGTTGGCCAAGTAATTTTGCTCCACCTTATCAGGTAAATCCTGAATGATGCTTTTGTCCGATTTGAGGCGGCGCAGAATGAAGGGCGCAGTTACTTTTCTAAACGCATCTAAGCGCTGCTGGTCGTTCTCCCGCTCAATAGGATTGCTGTAGCGCTCCGAAAATTCTACCATCGTTCCCAAATAATTGGGATTCACAAAATCCATAATCGACCAATATTCGGCCAAGCGATTTTCTACGGGCGTTCCACTCATAGCGATGTTCAACTCTGCTTCCAGCGCCTTGATTGCTTCCGTTTGCCCTGCATGTACATTCTTAATGGCCTGCGCTTCGTCAATCACCAAACAATACCAATCCAATTGGTTGATGCGTTCCACCTCTGTGCGCGCCACGCCATAGGTCGTAATTACCACATCTACTTCGCCGTTTTGCGGCAAATGCCGCTTGCTGCCGTGGTAGGTTCCAACCTTCAACAAAGGGGCAAACTTCTGAATCTCCTTGTTCCAATTGGTCAGTAGAGAAGTCGGCACCACCACCAATGCTTTTTTAGCGTCTAAGCGCCCTTCTTCCTTAAATTTCAACAACAAACTAATCACTTGCAAAGTCTTACCCAAACCCATATCATCCGCGATGAGCGACCCCAGCCCCAACTGCGCGTTTTTATACATCCACGCGTAGCCTACTTGCTGGTAAGGGCGCAGAGTAGCCTGTAGGGTTTCGGGCGGCGCTACTTCTATGGATTCTTGCATGGCCTGCAACAGCGTTTTCACACCTTCGCTTACTTCTATAAAATGCTCGCCGTCGTACTCGCTCAACGCTGCTTGCAACAATTGGTTGGCGGTAGCATGGGGCGGTGTTTCGAGCTGTTTTAGAATTTTAGCCTGCTCTTTCTCATCCAAATAAATGTAGCGATCCTTGTAGCGAATAAGCCCTGTTTTGTCTTTGATAATTTTTAAAAACTCCACCGCTTCCACCGTCTCCTCCCCTACGTCTACTTTCCATTCTACTTTTAATAAATTTTGCAAATTGACAAAAGAGGGCGTTTTGCTCTTGGGTTTAGCGTTTTCCGTAATGCTCAACCCCAAGCGTGGTTTGGTCAAACGCTGTAAGGAATAGGGCAGTAGAATCGAAATATTGAGCATTCTGAGAATCGGCAACACTTCAAAAAATACCCATTCAAATTCGGCAGGGCCATAGGGCGGCGTATATTTTTGGTCTTGTGTGAGAATAGATT
>CAYUZF010000281.1:0-4174 GCA_964449615.1 uncultured Aureispira sp. | reverse complement strand
CATAAAGCGCGCTAAATCCACAATTGGAGCCTCCTTGTCGCCCCTATTTTCTACTTGTACCGTAATAAAAAATTGCCATTCGTCGTTTTCCTTGCTCTCTATCACTTTTAGCACGGGCGCGTATTGGGCTTGTCCCAAGTAAAACGGTTGCAACCAAGCGCGTATGCTTTTAGGCATGCTCTGTTCTTTACTTTTTTCAAAAGGCGTTGGCTGTCCACTAAAAAAACAGTGCAATACCTTTTGCTGGCTGCTGCTCCACTCAGGAACCCACTCTTGGCTGTGCTGCAAATAGTAACTGGTTAGCAAATGGCACAGGTTCAACAGCTGTTTTTCTGGTCGAAAACGCTTTAAAGGTTTGTCGTCCAACAACAACAAATCGCTGGGTATCCGCGGTGCGAGTTCAGTCACCAACTGCTTGATTTTTTTATGGACGTTGTAAGCGGGAATCCACTGCATCAAAAAGCCCTTAGGACAAGCCAAAAGATGCGGCAAAAGCGCTTGTTCCTCCATCAATTTTAGCGCAAAGCGATGCACCGTATGCAAGGCAATAAACGACTCTGGGTAGCGCGGCAATTCTTTTAGTTCTACCGTTTCTAACAAACCAATGCAGCGCTCCAGCGCTTGATCGGCGGCAAAAAGCGGCGCATTCCCACCGTTGTCAATAGCAAATAAATTGAGGAGTTGGTGGTTGTTGTCTACAATGAGTGCAATGTCCTTTGTTTGCTGCAATTGCTGGTGCCATTGAGCGTAATCCGCACGGTCGTATTCTTGCTTTTTTTGCCATCGGATGGCTTTGCGCCAATACTTTTGCAGCGCTGTTTTGAGCGCGCCTTGATAAAACAACGGCTGGCCATCCAACAAACGCATGTAATCTTTCCACTGGTCGTCAATGGTCGACCAGTCGAGTTGCTTCAAGCTGCTGCTGTCGTACACTTCCTTCTTGTTGCTGGGCGCAGCGGTTTGGCGCTCTAGGGTTGGAAACCCTTGCAACTGCGTTACGGGCAATACCACGCCTTCTTTTTCCAACTCTGCTACCAAAGGCACAGCCCGCAAATGAAAGAGCCAAAAAGGATCTTGATCTATCTGCTGTTGAATGGCCAGAATAACGGTTGTCAAGTGCTTGCAAGGCGTTTTGCGCTCTGGACAAGAACAGGCCATGTTGCAGTCGTGCGGCCCCAACGGCAAAAGCGGTGCTTGCAGCTCGGTAGTCGTCTGAAAAAAAGAATCGGGTACCTGCTGGCTCAACAACTGGCTGAGCCAGTGCGGCGCTTGTCGCAAATGCAATACCCAAGCCTTGAGCTGGGTGGCATGTAGGGCAGTCAACTGCAATTGTTGCTGGTACTCTCGACCGCCGTGGTCTTGTACGCGGGCGTGTACCATGCCTTTTTCGGTTAGGGTCAACTCCTGCAAGGCACCTTGCGCCAAGTAACGCGCTCCCTGCTCCCAAACTACCGTTTTAGACGGTTCTACTAAGCGTTCCAACCACGCTTTCCCCCACCAAGTGGGGGCCTGTTTTTGCTGCTTTTCCATACCTATAAAGATACGGTTTTTTGGTCGTTTTTTTAGGGTAAAATGCGCTTTCTCTCCTTAACAAAGGGTTAAAAAACAGGGCTGTTTCAAAGGGCATACATCCCCTTTCCAAACGGTTGCATTGGGCTCTGTTTATCCTCTATTTTTCTCGCGTTATTAAGGTGGCGTGTACTTTGTTGTAAGAACAGCTCCGACCGCTGTTAGTGAAACGTTAAAAGTACCAATTAGGCAACTAAAAGCTCTCTGAAAATGTATTTGCACAACGGTCTAAGTACAGTGTAACAAAAGAAAGCGGGTATTTTTACAGAGGATTTTTAGTGCGGTTGGAGGCCGAGAGAGCTTGATGCAGTGCATCAACTGCGCCCTTAGCTACGAAGGCGAGTATCCAACGAACAAGCGTGCTATGTCCCGCACTTGTTTGGGAAAAAAGGCTCGCTTAAAAATGGTTGATTATTTTTGTTACAATGTATTAAACGCCCCTTCTAATTTTCAGTGGAAATGTTTGATCTTAACACTGTTTTATTTTATCTCCTTCCAGCTGTTTTTTTGGGTTGGATCAATCCTCTAATTCTATGTTTTATCGTTTGACAACCAGCATTTTTATACTATTTTTATTTCTCAGTGCCGCGCCGCCGCCTGCCGATATTTACGACATCAATGTGCGCGATATTATTGGCAACAAGGTATCCATGTCGCGTTATAAAGGCAAGGTTTTATTGATTGTTAACGTCGCTTCCAAGTGCAAAAACACGCCCCAGTACGAAGACCTACAAGCCCTCTACGAAGAATACCAAGACGATGGTTTTGTTGTGTTGGGCTTTCCTGCCAATAATTTTTTTAATCAAGAACCAGGTAGCAACGAAGAAATCAATCGTTTTTGTACCAGCAACTACGGGGTCACTTTTCCTATGTTTTCCAAACTTTCGGTCAAAGGCAAGGACAAACACCCCTTGTACCACTATCTAACTTCCAAAGAACAAAACGGCCGCTTCAATGCGCCCGTGAAGTGGAATTTTCAAAAATTTTTGGTGGGTAGAAATGGTCGTGTAATTAAAAAGTTCGAGCCCAAAGAACGCGTCAAGGATGCGACCATCAAAGCGGCCATTCGCAAGCAAATCAAGGGTTCCTAGTGGGTTGCCGTTTCTTGGGCGGGGCAGGCCCTCTACCCCAACCATACTTGCTAATACGTTAAGATTTCACCACCTCAATTTTTGACCATGTTGCCGCCGCCCTCTGCTGCCTTAGATCCTTTTTTGTTACAAGAGTTGTCGACCGATTTTCACGCTATTGCGCAAAGCACTTGGTACCCCAAACAGCATACATTACACGAGCAAGGACAGATTTGCAGCAGTTTGTATTTTGTAGAACAGGGCGTCCTACATTCTTATTATTATAAAAAAGGAAAAGCAGTTAGCGCACACTTTGCCACCGAAGGGCACGCCATCAGCGCTATTGACAGCTATATTCAACAAAAACGCAGCCGTTACACGGTACAAGTTTTGGAACGCGCTTTCGTCCACCGCTTAGATCGCAGTGATGTGGAGCAACTCCTCATTCAGAAGCCCCAGTACGAAAAATGTGTGCGTTTATTTTTAGAACATATTTACATAGAACTAGCGGAGCGCGTGGAGGCTCTGCTGTTTTACACCGCCAAAGAGCGGTACCTCAATCTACTAAAGGCGCATCCTAATTTGACGCAGCGGGTAAATCTGGGCTACATCGCTTCCTATTTAGGCATCACCGCCGAAACCCTCAGTCGCATTCGCGCACAAGCGACTACCTAAATCGCTGGTGTTGCTATTTTTTGATAATTGTCAAAAAGATTAAGCGGACGTTGTTGGTTCTTTGTAACATACATTTTTTAACCAGCCTTATCAACATGTCCACTACTATTTTAAACTACTCCGCTACAGAATTAGCCCAACGCATTCAACAGCGACAATACTCCGTCGTAGAAGTCTTGCAAGTTTACTGGGCGCAAATTGAACGGCTCAACCCTACGGTCAATGCCTTCACCCAGTTGCGCTCCTACGCCGAACTACTGGCAGAAGCCCAGCAAAAAGACGCTGCATTGGCACGAGGCAGCGCAGCAGGCGCTTTATTTGGCTTGCCCATTGCCATCAAAGAAACCTTTATGACCAAAGGCCTGCGCGTTTCCAACGGTGATCCGTTCCTGCGCCATTATGTCGCCGAGGAAGATGCCGTTTTGGTGCAACAGATCAAAGCGGCAGGCGGGCTTGTTTTGGGTACGACCAATGTTCCCTTATTTTCTATAGATTGGCAGAGCACCAATTTCTGGAATGGCCAAACCAACAACCCCTATGATTTTTCGCGGGTGGCGGGCGGTAGTTCGGGCGGCTCGGCAGCGGCAGTTGCGGCCAAATTTTGCGCGCTGGCCATTGGATCGGATGCAGGGGGTTCCATTCGGGTACCTGCCCATTTTTGTGGCCTTTGCGGTTTACGACCCACCGAGGGTTTGCTCTCTAATCGCGGCCACTTACAGAACCCCAAACGCCCACAAGGGGCTCGACATATTGTAGTTCCTGGCCCTATGGCGCGCAGCGTAGCCGATTTGCAAACACTCCTATCGGTTTTGCTCCCTACCCCGCAACAACCCCACGCCGAGTTGCCCCCTGTCGATACA
>CAYUZF010000280.1:0-5930 GCA_964449615.1 uncultured Aureispira sp. | reverse complement strand
TAATTTTTTTGTTCTAGTTTCAAAAATAGCTTTCGACTATGAGCCAACTGCCCCGTGTTGCTGTGGTAATTTTAAATTATAACGGTCTTCAAAACAACTACTTACCCGATTTTCTGCCTTCCGTTTACGCTTCTACTTATCCCAACATGGCCTTGTATGTGGCGGACAATGCTTCTACAGATGGCTCGGTAACGTATTTGCAAGAGCAGGGCTTTGTGAGTGCCGACCAAGCAGCGGCGCAGGAGCGTTACGGTGGGCGTTACCTCATTGCTTTGCCCAAAAATTATTGGTTTGCAGGCGGCTACAACCGCGCTTTGAAGCAAGTCGATGCTGATTACTATATTTTGCTCAACTCGGATGTGCGCGTAGCGCCCAATTGGATAGAACCAATGGTAACGCTTTTGGAACAAGACCCACAAATCGCAGCCTGCCAACCCAAAATTCGCTTAGAAGCGGAGCCGTATTTGTTTGAACACGCGGGCGCAGCAGGCGGCTATATTGATAAATGGGGATACCCCTTTTGCAGAGGGCGCATTTTTAGCAAACTGGAGGAGGATCGTGGACAGTACGACGACCCGCAGGAAGTATTTTGGGCAAGTGGGGCAGCGCTGTTTATTCGGGCGGCTTGCTTTCATAATTTTGGCGGCTTCGACGAAGATTTTAAGGCACATATGGAAGAAATTGATTTGTGTTGGCGCCTCAAACGCGGCAATTACAAAATAGTCGTGTGTACCCAATCGGTGGTGTGGCATGTGGGCGGCGGTACTTTGCCGCAGAGCAGTCCCCACAAAACCTACCTCAATTTTAGAAACAGTTTGGGCATGGTTTACAACAACGAAACCGAGCAACAGGTACACAAAACGATTTGGATGCGCTTGCTACTCGATGGGGTAGCAGGGGTGCGCTTTTTGATGAATGGAGAGTTTAAAAATATTTGGGCCATCGTCCGCGCCCATTGGCATTTCTTTGGGCAAGCCAAAGCCCGCCGCGAGAAACGAACCCGCATTGCACAAGTGGTTGCCCAGCATACCTACGAAGGCCAAGCGGAGTTTCGTTCCGCAGGACGTTATTCCCGCAGCATTGTTTGGGAGCATTTCATTCGCGGCAAGCAGACCTACAGCGCGCTAGAAGACCCACCTACGGCACCGTTATAAACATGGGTGTTTTGCAAATGCGCCAGCCAGACCTAGAAGTTGCTCTTAACCGTTGGCCTCCTCGGGTGAATTTCCGAACAAAGCGCTGTCGGTAACGGCCTTGTTTTCTCACCAAACTATTCCCAATAAAGGTATAATACTGCACATCGCTATTGGTATAGGCAGACCTCGGACCTTTTCGGTAATTGGAATGGGCCTTTCGAACAAACTGCTGCCACTCTGGGGGGAGTTGTAGTTGCAGCGTATTGGCAGAACGGCTCCAGAAACCCAGCATAACCGTGTGGTAGGACATGGGCATATCCAAAGGGCGCGGTTCTGTTTTTGTTTCCATTATAAAAGTGTGGTCCTCATAAAATGTACAGACCGTTTCGGAACGGCGTCGCCCGTGTTTGGAACGGAACATGCTGGGTGCAGTGGTGTGTACATAACGCGTTATAGCTTGGGCAGGAACTTGCCCGTGGTCTTGTTTTTTGAGGGTATAATGGTAGGATTGGAAGGCATTTTTTGGGGCCGCTTTTTCTGGAACTACCTTGAAATAGTCGTTGACGGTATGACTAGCAAAAGGGCTGTTAAAGCGCTGGTGCAAACGCTCCAAAAAAGCGTTGTGTTGCTTTACTTGTTCCAAATCCGTATGGCTCTGAATATGGCGCTGCACGACAACATGGTTTTGTTGGCGCATGGCTCGATAGTGGTGCCAATAGGCGGTATCTTGTCCGTTTTGTAAGCCCCGTTCCAACATACCTACTTCTACAAAATAGAGAAAGCCTCCATCGTTTACATAGCTGGGCGCTTTCCAGTACGCTCTTTCTAATACAAAATGATAATTACAAGACTCAGGAAGCTGCGCCAATACTACTTTTATCTTTTTTACAGTTTGTTGTCGGTCTCGAACGCTTTCGTACAACAATTCAAACGCTGCGGTATCTTGGACTGGCGCGTCCAACTGTATAGAAAAACGCAATTGTTTGCCAGTCCACTGGTATCGGTCGATGAGGGTAGTAATGGGAACCGTAGGGGAAGGGGGCCACAAGCGCCGCAAGGTGATGCTGCTACTAGGATTATCTCGTTCCAAGTTTCTTGTATTAATGGTAAAATGCAGGGTTTGACGATGGGCAAGGGGCTGTGCTTGTATGCCTATGGCAAGGAACAATAGCAGGCTGCTAAGGGAGGTAGCGTAGAGTGTAACAATGGAAGGGAGGGATTTGTAGCGGGGCATGGGGGTTATGTTTGTGGTTTGGAAGGCGGAAACAAGCGTTCTACAGCGGTATCGGGAACATCGGTCGGGACTTCTACTTCTAGGACATCGGCTTCGACGCGCTCGCCGCGGTGGTTGATGCAATACGGTTCCGTGCCACCGACATCAATTACTTGCGCAATCCCATTTTGAAAATGCGTTACATACTCATATTGAAACGGAAGTACTTCGTTGCCCTCAATATCAATAAAACCCCAGCGATCCCATTTTTTCACCCCTGCCAAATGTTCGGTAAATTCATACGCGGCGTTGTACTTAGCGGGAATCAACACCCGCTTTTCGCTTTGATGCAAATAGCCCCACTTTTTCGTTTTCTCATCCATAAACACTTGCACTTCCGAAAGGTCTTGTAGGAGTTTCAGCGCGTATTCCATTTGGTACAAGGCCTCGTGGTTGACGCGTTGCACACTGTCAAGTAGCAAATCAGCCATACGTTGGTAGTCTTGCACTTGGCGGCGCTCTTCGGCCTTTTGCAGTGCGGATTCCATGAGATGTTCCCGCTGGCAAATAGAGATTTTGCGTTCCAATACGGCTACGCTAGGTTCAAACCCTTTTTGGTGCAGTGCAACGGCCTTTTCAAAGTTGGTTTGTGCGGCCAACCAATTCAAATCCAGAAAATGCGCTTGCGCGGTGCGCAATTGTTGGGCAAACGGCGCGTGTTGCTCCTTCCAATTTTCCGCTTCCAAATGCGCACTTACTTTCTGGTACAACTTGCGAACGACCGCATCGTCGCGCAAACTCAACGCATCTTTGCAATTAAAAAAACAAGTCTGGTAATCGTTGAGTTTGTAGGCATCATGGGCGGCTTTGGCGTAATGCCGAAAGTCTATTTCGCGTTGGCAAATGGCGATGCGGGCTTCTATGATTTTGCGGTCAGGTGCAAAGCCTTCGCGCCAATAATTAAGAGCAGCCAAGTACAAAGGCAAAGCACTGCGCAACTGCACTGGATTTTGTTCCCAGTATTCATAAATGGCCTCTGCTTCTGCTATTTTTTTATCAAACGCCTCTTCCAACGCTAATTTTTGCTGGCGTACCAGCAACAGCTTTTGCTGAATGCTCCCCAAAACTTGTTCATACAACTCCTCCTTGATGCTTTCGTCTTCGTACAACGGTAAGCCCGCTTTGGGCAAAACCTCCAAATGGCGAAAAATCGTATCCTCCCACCAGCAGGTATTGAGCACCACAGGCAGTACAATGCTTTGCCCCTGTTGGTGCTGTTGGAGGGTATCCCGAATGGGTTGGGATTGAAAAAAGGGCGATAGAATGGAGTTGTCCGAAAGGAGCAATAGAACAATATCTGCCGCCTCCGTTAAACGGGCAATTTCCAAACGACTCTCGGGCGACAAGTCCCGCCCATTGTACCACACTTTTTCTAGTAAATAGCCTTTATTGCGCTCATTGAGATGGTCGAGTTGTTGCCAAAACTCATCGAATCTAGCTTGATCCTTAGGATGATAAATAACAAAGAGGTTAAGGGCGTAAGTGGCTTTTATATACATAGTAGAGGTAGGTCTTTAAACAGCTATTTTAGTATTTTTCCCTCGGAATTCAAAACTTTTTTTGAGAACAACGTTGTTTTAAATAGAACATTTAGAAGTCTACCTTGTTGCTCTGTTTAACTAAATGCACTAATAAGTTAAACAAAAATAAAGTGTTCTCCCCATATTTCGCCGACCGTCCTATACAAATACCGCCTTGCTATGCGTCAATTGTTTACCCTTGCTAAAACAGCCACGTTATCGGGTTTGTTCCTTTTATTAGTTGCCTCTTGTATGAGTTTGGGCGCAGAGCGCAGTTACAAGCGATACACGGTACATCAACCATACGATGCGATTATTGTTCCTGGCGTACCCTTTAAAGACGGAACTTGGAGCGATATTATGAAAATGCGGGTACATTGGGCCGTACATTTATACAAAGAAGGCATTGCCAAAAACATTGTTTTTTCGGGCAGTTCGGTTTATTCGCCTTACATCGAAGCCCGTATTATGGCGTTATATGCTCAAGCGTTAGGGGTAGACGAAGCGCATATTTATACCGAGGAGCGCGCCGAACACAGTTCCGAAAACCTCTACTATTCCTACCGCCTAGCCAAAGACAACGGTTTGGAGAAAATCGCTTTGGCCACCGATCCCTTTCAGGGCTCGTTCTTACGCGGGTTTGCCAGCAAAATCAAACTAGACAGCATCGGTTTCCTACCTGTTGTGTTCAAAAAATTGGATAAAATGGAATTAACCACTCCAGAGATTGACCCCTCTTGGGCTTATGTAGAAGATTTTACGTCTATTGTAGAGCGGGAGAGCGCTGCGGTACGCTTTCAAGGTACAATGGGAAAGTTTATTGAATTTGAACCAGAGGACGACCCTCGACGTAGGAAGCAGCGAAAATAGGAAAAGCAACAGCACACCCTATTTTACTGCAACAATATAAAATAGGTAGTTGGGCGGCTTACCTTGCGCTAAAAATCTGCCGAGGTGTAACCATTCAATTTCAGCACTTCATAAGTTCTAGAAAGTTCTTGTGCAGCTTTGGAATGGTTGGGCTGTAGTTCTAATACGCGCTTAAAATCAGCAATTGCCTTCTGGTTCTCCCCAATAGCATTGTAGGACACCCCACGGCAATAATAACCTCTTATATACTCCTGATCCAAACGAATGGCTTCAGAATAGTCCTTAATAGCTTCAGAATATTGTTTTAAGCTATAAAAAACGGCAGCGCGGTTGGCAAAAGCTGGCTGAAAAGTAGCATCCCGCTCTATAGCGCTCGAAAAAAAGGAAAGCGCTTCGCCAGTGTTCCCTTGTTCAAACTTTATTCGACCAATGTAATAATAGGTATAGTTGTCGCTAGAATCAATCGCTAAACAGTGGTGCAAATCCCTCAAGGCTGCTTCAATATTTCCAGTTTTTGCATAAGCAATGCTTCTATTTTGATACGCTTCGATAAAAGAACTATCCGCTTCGATTGCTTTACTAAAATTCAACACCGCTTCCTTGTACTCCTCCACTTCCAGATGGTTAGCACCCATTTTGTAATGGTAAGCGGCGGTTTCTTGGGTGTTTTTTTGAGAAGTGTTACAAGCATTGACTAATAAGGCAGCAAACAACAACAAAAATGCCTGCGCTAAATATGGTTTTAAAGTCGACGTCATACAGTTTTAAGATGTTAAAGTTATACTTCTAGAATATTTACCAATAATTATTGGTTCTCTTATAGTTAGAATTTGCTAATTCAAGCGTTCCCAACTCTGTGAAACTGCACTTAAATAGCTTGTACCAAATTGCCACAAACATCAGGCGTATTGGGCGCAGGCGCATATCGAAATTGTCGAACACATTCCAGTACTGCCTCGATGGTTGCTTGAGGAACGGCTCTTCCAGATTCTGTTTTGACAAATTCAGCAGATACTACGTATCCTCGCGCATTGACACACGTATAAATTACTAAGCGCTCTTTTGTGATACCTGGATTCTAAGTACAGGACAAAAGTAGGATTTGCCTATTCAAAGGTTGATGATGGAGTA
>CAYUZF010000279.1:272-5931 GCA_964449615.1 uncultured Aureispira sp. | reverse complement strand
GTATTTTCAACGCTGGAATAGGTAAAAATAGACGCTTTTTAATGCGAGAACTTTTGAGGGACTACTTAAGACAAACTTTAACACTATCTAGGTTGTTGTATAGGCGGTTTAGCGTTGGTTGCTCTTGCGCAATTCCCCAACTATTCTCTGCAACGGAACATTATAAAGAACCATTCCAATATTATATAAAAATACACAAATTATGGAGACAAAAGGAAAAATCCTATTAGTGGAAGACGATAAAAACTTTGGCGATGTTCTGCGCTCCTACTTGGAGATGAACGATTACGAAGTTTTATTGGAAGAAGACGGAGAAGCGGGTTTGAGCCGTTTTAGACAGGATACATTTGATTTGTGTATTTTTGATGTGATGATGCCCAAAAAAGACGGTTTGAGTTTGGCAAAAGACGTTCGAGAAATTGACCAATTTGTACCGATTGTTTTTTTAACGGCTAAGACCATGAAAGACGATGTTATTCGCGGGTTTCAGGCAGGGGCGGACGATTATATTCCCAAGCCTTTTGCGCCCGAAGAATTGCTCTACCGCATCCAAGCTATTCTCAAACGCAGTCAAAAACCAGAGCGCCAACGTCAGGAAGTGAAGGAATTTAATATTGGCAAATACCATTTTAATTATCCCTTGCGCATTCTCACTTATGGCGACAACGAGAGCAAAGACAAACTTTCTCCTAAGGAATCGGAGTTGCTGCGCTTGTTCTGTATGTATATGAACGACATTCTACCGCGCAGCGTTGCTTTGAAAGAAATTTGGGGCGAAGACAACTACTTCACCGCACGCAGCATGGATGTTTTTGTCACTAAACTGCGCAAATACCTCAAAAAAGACGACGCCATTGAGATTGTGAACATACACGGCAATGGTTTCCAATTGCGCGTAAGCGAAGAGCAATCTTCTTAGGTCGCCTTTGACAAATTACTTTTCCTGCCTTAGGCAGTTACTACCAATAAAAAAAGCAGACGGGCCTGGTTCCGTCTGCTTTTTTTGTGGGCTTGTATTGCGCTTAGCGCACTAAGGTAAAACCACCTCTGCGCACTTGTGGCGCACTGTTGCCGATTCGGTATTCCAATACAAAAATGTATTCTTCGGTAGGTTGCTCTTTGCCCTGAAAGCGGCCATCCCAGCCGTCGTTTTCTAAGTCATCGCCACGGTAGACAATCTGCCCCCAGCGGTTATAAATTACAAAGTGCTGCACATCTTCGCCTGACAAACCAATAGGACGATAAAAGTCGTTGATGCCGTCCCCGTTGGGTGTAAACGCCGTAGGCATGCCCGAAAATATGGACTCTATGGTCAAAGTGACCGAACCTGTATCTTGGCAAGCGCTCGCATCGTTGGCCGTAGCCAACAACGAAATCGTATAAGTACCAGAAGTACTCGCCGAAACAGTGGTCAATGCCTCCAAAGGATCGGCCACGACTGCATTGGGATCGCTTACTGTCCAACTGTATTGCACACCTTGACTGGTTTGATCGTTGCCCGCACCTAAATCAAAAACTTCATCGGCAACACCTGTGCTGCTTGCATTTCCAAATTGCTCAATAAAAGGAAAAACGCTGGGTACAAAGGGTGCTGTTATGGTATCCATCAACACCAAACTACAGCCCTGGTTGTTGCTTACCGTTACCGAATAGGCACCTGCTGCTAAGTTGTCAGCTTGCTGGCTGGTTGTGCCATTGCTCCACAAATAATTGTAGTTGTTGGTCGTGGCCACTGCCAACGTTCCTGAAGGGGACAAATCACAATCCAATAGACTGTCAATTGCTACAATGCTTACCTCGTTGCTATCAATGGCAGTATTTTGAGGTACAAAAACACCGTTGGCAATAGCGGTACAGCCATTGGCATCTATTACCGTTATGGAATACACCCCTGACGACAAGTTGGTCGCCATAGCCGTAGTTTGACTCCCTGTGTTCGGATCCCAAAAGTAGGTATAACTTCCTACACCACCTGAAACGGTGAGGGATGCAACTGCTCCGTCGCTGCCGCCTCTACAAGTAACGGGAGTGATGGAGTCTACAACAATTTGTATAGGAGTCGGCTCTGTCAAACTAACGGTCAAAGTATCCGTACAGCTGCTGTTATTGTCTGTTGCGATTAGAATATAAGTCCCTACGGGAACATTGCTAAGGTTAGCTGTAGTATCGCCCGTGTTCCATAAGTAGTTTAAACTGGTTGCGGTGCTTATTGTTGTAATGCTTCCTGTAGAATCCCCGAAACAGTTGGGGTCGGTGCTGGTCGTTACGCTTAAACCAAAGTTAGCGTTGCCCACTACGACGACCACAGAATCGCTCAACATACAAGCGCCTTGCGACATAACGGTATACGTTGTGGTAGTGCTGGGGCTGGCCGTAGGATTAAATAAAGTATCGTTGTCTAAGCTCGTCGCGGGTGTCCAAAGCACGCTTGCAGCCGATGTATTTACCAATAGTTGTACCGAATCGCCTGCACAGATCAATAAGCTGTCTATTGGAATATCCAAACTAATAGAATCGCTGCTGATGCTGTCACACAACACAGCGGTACAGCCGTTGTCATCGGTAATTGTTCCACAGTAGAATCCAACTGGTAAATTGATAAGGTCTTGCGTTGTTGCTCCATTAGACCATAAGTAGGTATAAGGCGCGGTGCCTCCCGTCGGAGACAAATCAATACTTCCTGTGGTATCACTGGCACAAGGTACATCCACTACTGTAGCCGTTGCAGCTAGAGCGGTAGTGGGTTGGATTAAGGCGTACGTAGCCGTGGCCGTACAACCCGTGGCGTTGCTAACCGTTACGCTGTAGCCACCTGCGGGCAAACTGTCTATAGCCGCAGTGGTAGCGCCCGTACTCCACAAATAGGTATAACCGCCACCCGCTAAGTTCGTATTGATGCTTCCTGTAGAATCGCCAAAACAAGCGATGTTGTTGAGGGTTGTTGCTGTTAAATCAATAGGCGCTACAACAACAACGACCGAATCGCTCATGGTACAAGCGCTTAAGTTTCCCGTCACCACATAAGTAGTCGTTACACTAGGACTAGCAAAAGGATTAACAAGAGTATCGTTGCTCAAACTCCCCGCTGGCGTCCAACGAATGTCGCTTACTGTTGTATTGACTTGTAATTGCACCGAATCGCCCAAACAGATGAAAAGGGTATCAACAGGAATGTCCAAAGAATCTTCGGTCAAAGTAGCACATAAAACAGCCGTACAACCGTTGTCCTCTGTTACGGTACCGCAATAAGTCCCTGCCGTCAAGCTGTCCAAATCTTCACTGGTAGCGCCGTTGTCCCATACAAACGTATAGGGCGCAACACCCCCAGAAACCGTTAAGTCTATACTTCCTGTAGAATCGCCCATACAGGCAATGTTTGTCAAAGTATCTAGTACGGTTAATGCCGCAGGTGCGTTAACGGTGAAGCTTGCGGTATCTGTACACCCCAAATTGTTGCTCACCGTTACCGTATAGTTGCCTCCTGCAAGCCCCGATACATCTTGTGTGGTATCGCCTGTGCTCCACAAATAAGTAACACTATTTGCGTTCGTACCCCCACTTACCCTATTACAACCATTTAGAGAGCCGCCGACTTGAGGCACCCAGTTGCCCGAACCATCAGGGTCACGTACCAGCGCCGTATTGGCCAACAAACCGCCAGGTGCGGTACTAAAAAAACCAACTGCTGGAATCGTTACCGAACTCACACAGCCCGTCAACCCAACGGTTGTAAAAGTCGAGCCAAAAGGCTGGTTGCCCGCTGAAGGACTGCCATATACCACGCCGTCTATAAATGTTCCTGTACCATCAAACAAGGAAATCGTTTCTCCCCCATCCGTCAAAATTAACAAACCCTGTCCGCCTGCTCCATCGGTGAAACAACCGCAGTTTTCCGCGTCTAAATCAAAGGTTCCAGCCCCCCAAACAGCGTCGTTACCAATCGTAAAAAAACCATCGCTGGGAATCACTGTTCCAGGAGGAATCGTAAGCGTCCAATCGCCATCCGCCAACACATAACAGCTAATATCGGTACCTGGAGGGCCAATTAATTCAATGTATTCTCCCGTGTTGGGGTCGGTTCCATTGTTAAAACCGCTGCCTGGTCGGTACAAAAATTCGTTCAAACGCACTACAGAAGAGCTACAATTATTCGTGTCACTAGGCACGGTTATCGCTATAGCGCCCGTCGAATCGTTGTTACACAGCGGGTTATCAATACTATCCAACAAAATAGAGATCCCTCCCAGCAAGGGAACCACTGCCGTATCTAAAAAAGTACAACCATTGGCATCGGTTATCGTAACAGTGTAGGTATCTTCTGGTAAACCTGCAATATTCTGTGTGTTGTCACCATTTGACCATAAAAAACTATACGGTAGCGTGCCCCCAGAAACCGACAGATTGACCAAGCCATTGCTATCGCCTTGACAAATAGCACCTTGTATACTATCTATACTACCGACCAATAAAAATGCAGGTTGAGTAATTACTGTACTGGCAAAAATGGTGTCCACCCCAACCCCTGTTGTATCGGTTACTGTAACGGAATAAGCCCCCGTATCCAGATTGCAAATAGTCATGGTGGTTTCCCCTGTTGACCACAGATAGCCAATTTGCCCTGTGCTGCTGCCCGAAACGACCGCCGTAGCACAACCGTCGTTGCCTCCAAAACAATTGACGTTGGTGTTATTAAAGGTTACGCTAGCCTGTGCAGAGACCAGTAATGGACAGCTCCATACAAGTAGAAAAAATAAAAAGGTAAAGCGTTGTTTCATAATGATTAGAGTTGATAACATAAAGCGGATGCTAAGAGTACAAAGGTAGTAAGAATTTGCTGCTTTTCTGATCTTGGATTTTGCTGAGATAATCGTTTACTAACAAAAGCGCCCATTATAAAAATATTATTAAATGCTATGCAGGTAGAACAAGCGTTGTAGACTATACGTTGCCCTCTGGTCGGCTTATTTTACAACAAAAAATAGAACCACAGCGCTGCCCACTGCGGTTCTATTCCAAATTCTTAAACAAAAATTAATATTCCAGTGAACTAGCCAGCGATGGTTTCGTGTACTAAATCCAAAATTACACGTTCCCGTTCGGCTAGGGTTTGTAGCAACGCATTGGCCTCTTCGCGGCGCAATTCCGCATAGCGGTCGTCTTCTAAGTCTTTGAGGTTGATGAGTACGTTCAAATAGGCACCATATACCGCCGTATGGATACAACTTGTGCCCACGCCCACATCCGAAATAGAATTGGGGTTGCCCTGTCTAGCCATGTCTTCCAACAAGTCCAACGCATCGTAAGCAATGCCCATAACCGAAAAAGGCACTTCCACGGTATGGCCTCCTGCCGCGCCTGTTTTTCGCTGTCACTGCCTTTAGGCAAACGAAAAGCCTGCATGATCCCATTAAAAGCCTCTGTGTCTTCATCGACTTTGGCCAACAGGCGTTGAATCAAGGCCTGCCCTTCTGCTGCCTGCGCCGAAAAATGGGGCAACTGTTCGTCCCAGCCGCGCTTATTGGCCGACAAATTGGCCACCATTGTTCCCAAAGCTGCTCCAAGTGCGCCCACATAAGCCGCAATAGACCCCCCACCAGGCGCAGGGCTTTCCGAAGCCGTTTCAAAGGCAAAATCGGGCAAGGTCATTTCAATTAAAGGC
>CAYUZF010000279.1:0-252 GCA_964449615.1 uncultured Aureispira sp. | reverse complement strand
TATTCTATAATTTTTTGTTGCGGATCAAAGGGCTGCAATTCGTCCAAGCCCATTGATTTGACCGCTATTTTTATGATTTCTGACTCGGCTACGCCCACCGAACGCTGCTGTTTTTCTAAAAAATACCTGCCCGCATCCAACATAACCTGTAAGGGAATTAACCCGATCAACTCCGAACCTGTTACCCGCATGCCCCGCGCCAGCGCCGAATTGCAGCAAGCCTCAAAAACTTCGTGTAAGGGTGTTTGGTGG
>CAYUZF010000278.1:2939-5964 GCA_964449615.1 uncultured Aureispira sp. | reverse complement strand
CTAAAAAGAGAAAATTATGCGTTTGTATCTTATTTTAAGCACGCTCTTGATTCTGGGTCTAAGTGCTTGTGAGAAAGAAGCTGCAACTGGCGAATCGGTCAAAAGCCTATCTTTTACGGGAGATTGGCACTTGGTGGAATACCGTGCTTTTATGCCCAGTGTTCCCAACCTCCAGCGCGGCGATGTTATCTGGTTCTTCGATTCCCAAGCGCAAACGGTAGCGGTACAGAACAGTACCAATGTAAGTCTTGATGCAGGAACCTATCCTTACATCGTAAACAGCAACAACAAGACAATTTCTATTCAGGTGTCGGGCTACACCCAAATTTTTGATTACGATTTCTCGAATGGGGAACTGGTCTTATCCGATAGTCCAGAAGTAGATGGGCCCTGGATGCGCTTTGTGCGTTAGTGACAAGGGGGTATTTAAGAAATAATTTTAATAATTTTGAAAAAAAACAACATGAAGTATACTTTTTGGATGCTGGTTGTAGTGCTTAGTCTAAGCGCTTGCCAGCAAGACAACACCTTCCATGCCCCTGACCAAGTGGCTGTCCTTAAAATTGATTATTTGACTACTGTGTTTGAAGGGGCGACGGAGTTGGCCTTTCCTGCGCAGCCGAGTTTTACCATCGTCCCTACTTACCAACCGCCAGGGGATTTTGGCAACTTGAAAATGCACTATCAAGAGGCCAATGGAAAATTATTTGACGGCGGCATCCACTGGATGGGTTTGGGGACGTTGCATTATCCTACGTTTCGGGGCGCGGGTAATTTTTGGGCCAGCGATGGCGCTCCTGCGCAACCTATTTTTGAAGAAGTTGTCTACGGGGGCTATTCTGATCCCAACATCAATACGGCACACTTGTGGGATGCGATTAAAAACCTAGAATTTATCAAAGGCTATTTAAACAGCAACCCCAATGCTAAGATTTACTATTTTCTTTATACGCCTAGTGTGGGGATCGGCAATCCTGCCGATTGGGATTGGATTTTGATGCTTAAAAAGTAGTGGAAGGCGCAGTAGGGGGCAAATGCATTTGCCCCCTACTGCATTGCCTGATTTATGCTGCTTCTTGGTTGCTCTCGGGCGCAGGTAGGTCTTTCACGTTTTGGATAACAGGGTTGTGGACGTTGGCGGGGTCTTGGTGGTAAACATTCATAAAGTAATTGTAGACCTCTGGCAGCTGTTCCCGCATGCGGTTGGGAACTTGGAAAAAATGCTCGGAACACATCTCAAACAGTTCCATGGTGGGTAGGCCTGTATACAAAAATTGATAGCCAATTTTAAAATCGCGCAAGTGGTGCAAGCGCACTAGCAATTCTTTTAAATCTTCGTACGGCACGTCCTCGTCTTTGTAACCGTATTTGTATTTGAATACTTTGGCCATGCCGTGTAGCCCCGAATGGTAGTAGTGTTCGCCATTCTGAATGCCCTTCGCAAAATAGTCGATTGATAAAAGTAGACAGTCGTAGACATCGGAATTAACTTCCACGTGGTGCAGCTGGGTATTGATATCGGGGGTAATGAATTCTTTCGGGAACAGCACCACCATTCCCAGGTTGTCTAGCAATTCTTTTTCCTGTTGGATGCCCATCGTTACTTGGACGCCTGTAGCACAAACCAGCAATTGTAGATCTCCAGGGATCTTTTTGAGCAAGCGCATCTGAAATTGCTTTTGCAAGCGAAATACGGAAACACGATCTTCAAAACTCAATTGCCGATAGTAAGGAACGAACCGCGCCACTATGTCTTTTTCTGAATCGCTCAACCCAGGAGGGTAGCGGGTGTACCACCATTCGTTGACGCCTGTCCGTACAATATATACCCCCAAACCAAGCGCAAAGGGAATTACACTGACCCAAATCATAGAGGAGGGCAGGGGGTAGTTGTTGAGTGCTGCTAGAAAGAGCAATATAGCAAGCGCAAAGGAGGGAATGTAAATTAATCCTGCCAGCATAGATGGTTGATTTTTAAAAAGCTAGAAAACAGTGCGTATGGGTAAAATGCGAGCGTGGTCTAAAAGATACGTAAAAACTTGCTTTTTGTTCAGTATTAGAAGCGAGTTCTTACAAAGCATAAGCATAGAAAATGAGTACGAATAAAAGCCTAAAACAACTACTAGAAGGGCTATTTCTACTCTACAAAAGCTGTAAGACTTGATTTTCCTCAAAAAATAGACATAAGTTCTTACAAATAATATTGGTGCTGTGCGCATTTTTACCTATTTTTCATCTAGGATAGGTGGTTGCGATAAGCGATAACTGGGCAAGAAGAAGAAAGTGTTATCTAGTCTTTTTTCTTAACCAGAAAGTTGATTGAATAAGAGGCGGAAGGTCGAGTCTCCGCCCCTAGACCAACCTAACTACCAACCGTTTATTTTATCAAAAACAAGCAAGAACGAATGAAGCCTACTCGATTATTTGACATACCCCGCTACCAACTAGAACACAATCCTTTGCCGCAATTTGTGGGGGGCAAACACATGGATGGCCACACCTATCATTACAGCACCAAAGAATTTGTAGAATTAGCCGACCAATTTAGCTTGGGGCTGCTGCAAATGGGGGTGAAGCCTGGCGATAAAATCGCGCTTATCTCTCACAACAACCGTCCAGAGTGGAACATCATGGATATTGGGATGTCGCAAATCGGGGTCATTAATGTACCTGTCTATCCGACCATTAGCCCCAAAGACTACGTGTACATTTTCAACGACGCGGAAATCAAATACTGTTTTTTAGGCCACGGCGATTTGTTGGATAAAGTGCGTGAAGCACAGCCGCAGGTACCGAGTTTGCAAGCGATTTTTACTTTTGATGAAACAAAAGGCGAGAAAGACGCTAATGGTAGAGAGGTACATTGGTGGGAAACCGTTTTGACAAAAGGCGATATGGCGCCTGTGCGTAAAATTAGCCAAGAGATCCAACCAGAGGATTTGGTGACCTTGATATATACTTCGGGTACCACGGGTAATCCCAAGGGCGTGATGCTGTCGCATGCCAATATTTTTAGCAATATTAT
>CAYUZF010000278.1:0-2923 GCA_964449615.1 uncultured Aureispira sp. | reverse complement strand
AGGCAAGTTGATTCCTGTTTCCAAAGGAGATATTGCCTTGAGTTTCTTACCGCTTTGCCATGTATTTGAGCGGGTAACGACTTATGCGTACATGTATTTGGGCGTGGGCATCTACTACGCGCAAAGCATTGATACGTTGGGCGAAAGCTTGAAGGAAGTGAAACCACATTTCTTTACTACTGTGCCGCGTTTGTTGGAGAAAGTGTATGAGAAAATTGTTTCTAAAGCAAATGAAGGCGGCGGGTTGAAAAAGAAAATCTTCTTCTGGGCCGAAGGCATGACCAACGCCTACCGCTATGATTTTGAACCCAATGGATTTGGCGACAAGCTAAAATGGAATATGGCCGATAAGATTGTTTTTAGCAAAGTGCGCGACAATTTAGGAGGGCGAGTAAAAGGTATTTTGACAGGGGCAGCCGCTTGCCCTAGAAAAATGGCGCAGTTCTTTTCTGCTATTGGTATTCCTGTGCGGGAGGGCTATGGTATGACCGAAACCTCTCCTGCTATTGCAGTGAGTGGCTATGCGCCCAAGTTGGCTCTGCTCGGTACCGTTGGGCCAATTATTGATGATGTAACCGTCAAAATTGATGTAGACGAGGAAGCTTATGGTGCCAATGCAGGGGAAATTTTGGTGAAAGGCCCCAATGTGATGATGGGCTATTACAACAAACCCGACAAAACTGCCGAAGTGTTTACCGAAGATGGTTGGTTTAGAACAGGCGATGTAGGAAAGCTGATTAAGAAAAACGGCATGGAGTATTTAAAAATAACAGACCGCAAAAAAGAATTACTAAAAACATCTGGCGGTAAATACGTAGCTCCTGCACCCATCGAAAACTTGTTTAGAGAAGATTTCTTGGTAGAACAAGCCATGGTGGTGGGCAACGATAAGAAATTTGTTTCGGCACTAATTTTACCCGCTTTCGAGAGTCTTAAACATTGGTGCAACGACGAGGGCATTGCTTACACGACAGATGAGGAAATGATTCAAAATTCGAAAGTGCGCGCCTATTACGACGCGTTGCTCAAGCGCCTCAACCCCAATTTTTCGAAAGTAGAGCAAATTAAGAAATTTGAGTTGGTAAGCGAACCGTGGTCGGTAGAAAGTGGGCATTTGACCCCTACGATGAAACTCAAACGCCGCGAGGTATTGAAGTCTTACGAGGATCTGATCAAAGGAATTTACAAAAAATAAGCTGTTTTTACAGGTGTAAAAAGTCCGCTGTTAGTGCAATGCTGACAGCGGACTCTTTGATGTAGGTACTTTGCGCTGGTTACAGCTTCTCACACACGTGGATGAAGGCAGGAGGAACATTGAGCATTACAAAGTCAATGTCTATATTTTTGAAAATGCGTTCGTAGCGTTTTTTAGCGACAATAGAGTAGTGGAGTTGGATGTACTTGCCGCCTTTTTTAAGGTAGTCGTGGGCTTCTATAATAATGTCGTCCTCTGGAATAATGACAAAAGGAATGGCAGAAACAACGGCATCGGCTTGTTCAAATCCTGCTTGGCGAATGTAATCGCCTAATTTTTGGGCATCGTCGTTGATGATGGTAATGCGGGGATCATGGCCGTATTTATCTTGAAGCTCTTGATAAAACTCATCGTTGATTTCAAAGCAAAGCAGCTTCGCATCGGGAGCCATTTTTTTCAGGATTTGTTTGGTAATGGGACCGTCGCCAGCGCCCAATTCCACGATACATTTCGCTGTATTGAAGTTGATGTGTTTGTCTTTTGTCATCGCCTTGCTGAGAAATTGAGACGAGCGAGAGAAGGTTCCAACTTCTTTAAAATGTTTAATCCCTTGTATAAAAAATTTAATAGCACCCATGTGGTTGATGTTTATTTGAACCTTGTCCCCGTCGCTGTATTTTTCAGCGTTTTCTTCGTCCAACTAAAACCGCATCTTTTAGGCAGGTTCAGCAAGGGACAAGAAGCGTTATAAGGGCACATGTCCATGTCCAAATGTTATTGATATGGTTATAAAATAATAGAAACGCTACCAAAAGAAAAGACTTAGCAACTTAAGCTCCAAATGTTCCTAAAAGGCTGATACAAAACCGTACTTTCTTCAACAGGCTCTAATGTCTTTGCACAGACTCGGCAAAAATAAGCTATAATTTTGCTTTTCAGTAATAAAGTTCTGCTTTTTTAACAGTTACACGGGCATACAAGTTTCTTACCGAAAGCATAATTCTGTTAATTCTCGCAAAGGGAAGAGTTAATAAGTAGGCGAGAGGATAACTATTCTAGTCTTCAATTGTAATAGTAGGTTAGAATAGAATGTTGTGAGTTCAGCGGGCTTTCAAAAGCAGAACAAGCCAAATAAAATAGTATCTTGCGCAGCATTTCGGGCAATCGCGTACCCGTACCGCCCAACATTTGGATAAAAAGCACCAACAACTATGAAAGTAGAACACATCGGTATTGCAGTCAAAGCACTGGAATCTAGTAACAATCTGTTTGCCCGTCTATTGGGGCAGCAAGCCTATAAAATAGAAGAAGTCGCTTCAGAAGGCGTCGCTACCTCTTTTTTTCGCTGTGGAAATACCAAAATAGAATTATTAGAAGCCACCAGCGAAGACAGTGCTATTGCTAAATTCATCGCCAAACGCGGCGAGGGCATACACCACATTGCTTTTGAAGTAGACGACATTAGAGCCGAGATGGAACGCTTGGCGGCAGAGGGCTTTACCTTGTTGCAGAAAGAGCCCAAGTTGGGCGCAGACAATAAATTAGTCTGCTTTTTACACCCGAAATCTACCAACGGGGTACTGGTAGAGTTGTGCCAAGAGAGAACCGACAAAGACAATATAACTACTTGATCGTTGCTTTAATGCCTTGAAGGCTGTCTTATGAGTATTGAGTTATTAGCTATTGTTATAATAGGAGGAGTTTTTGCGGGATTTGTGACGACACTGG
>CAYUZF010000277.1:1540-6085 GCA_964449615.1 uncultured Aureispira sp. | reverse complement strand
CGAAGGGCGGCCTGGCTTGGTGGGGGTGCATGCTGCTGCGCCTATTTTGTTTGATATTTTTCAAATTTTGAATACAGGGAGCCGCTGGTTTGAAAAGCCTTACGACGATTTGCAGCTTATGCGTGTGTGTGCCCAAAGTGGGCATTTGGCCAGCCCAAGTTGTGCCGAAACAGTAGAGCGCTACGAACCGAGTGTGGGCGAGCGCAGCAAAATTTGTCCTTACCACCAGCGGGTGCATTTGTCGAAAGACGGCCAACACCGTGTACACAGCGATTGCGAAGCGCCCAGCAACATGGTCGCTGCTAGCTATTTTGTATTGCCCCCTACCGAAAGTTGGTTTTATCGCAGGCAACAGCCCAACTACAAACTGCTACCGCCTTACCGCCCCGATTGTGCCGCCAGCCTTTCTCAAAAAAATAAAGAACTCGCTTTGGTTTATCCCAATGGCCCCGTTAAAATATATGTGCCCATTAATCTGGACGAAACACAAAGTAGAACGGTTTTTGAAGCCAAACACCATCAACCAACAATGCAGTTGTTTTGGCATTTGGACAATAGTTATATTGGAAGTACCCAAGAAATTCATACCATAGAATTAAACCCTAGTCCTGGCCCACACGTCATTACAGTAGTGGATGAGCAGGGGAGAAGTGTGCGGCAAGCTTTTGACGTAATTGCTTCGGAACAGGAATAAGTGGCAACGGCTTTGCACAAAATAAACGGGGAACTTTCACTAACTTAAAGATTAGTTTTGTAACTTAGATTTTAGTTGTTGAACGGCTGCCTAAAAAAAGACCATTATGACACGATTATTAACGCCCCTTGAATTGCAGGTTATGAACTTGTTGTGGCAAAAAGAGCGGGTTTTTATCAAGGATTTACTAGCGGCGTGGCCTGTTGACGAGCAAGGCAAAAAGCCTGCGTACAATACTATTTCCACCATTGTGCGCATTTTGGAAAAAGACAAAGGCTTTATTGGTTACAAGGCCTATGGGCGTACCCACGAGTATTTTCCTTTAATTAGCAAAAGCGACTATCAAAAAGCCTTTCTTAAAAATGCGATTGACAACGTTTTTTCTGGTTCGGTGACCAATTTAGTATCGGCTTTAGTGGACGAAGAGGAAGTGGCACAAAACGAACTAGACGAGCTAAAGCGCTTGTTGGACGAATAAATTCCCCGTGTTAGGGTTACATGTAATGGAACAATTCCGTTAATGTAGAGAACGCTATTTTGCTAGTTTTGCCCAAGAATTTGCTTGCTTATGCTTACCTATTGGTTGTTATCTTGTTTGTTATTTGCTTTAGGTGCCTTGTTGTACCGTTTCTTATTGCGCGAGCGTTTGCGGGTGCAACACGCCAAATATGTGCTGTTGGGCATGGTGCTGCTGAGTTGGGCGACCCCTTTTTTGGTGCCTAGTTTGCCTGCCAAAGCCGTTGCATTAGAACAAGATTACTTACCAGATTACCGTTATTACGAGGCTTGGAACGTGGTCGATATTGAAGACGGCGCTCTGTTGAGTTGTTATGCAGGGGCGACCGACAGCGAAGAACAATGCCACTGTGAGGTGGAGCAACAAGCGGAAGTATTGGCCTACCAATCCAATCCCTATTACAATTGTCTACTCCATTGCAAGCAGCCGATGTATTGGTTGTTTGTGGTAATCATGACGTTGTTGTTGGTGCAATTGTGCTTTAGGTGGTTGGGACTTTGGTATTTAGTTTCCACCAATAAAGGACAACGACAACGCTGGGAATTGGCTGGCACTACTTTTTACCTGTTGCGTCCGCAGCAAAATTTACCCTTTCCGATTAGCTCTTTTACCCTTTGGCGGCATTATGTGCTGTTGGACAGCCACTGGGAGGCGCAGTTTTCTACAGAGGAATTGGAGGCCATTTTATTGCACGAAGTGGCGCATTTAAAACAGCGCGATACTTGGCAACAGTTGTTGTTGCAAGCCCTCAAAGCGCTTTGGTGGATGCATCCTTTGTATTATTATTTACAAAACGAACTCGACCGCCTCAACGAATATGTGGCCGATGATTTTGCGGCGCAACAACTCGGCGATGTCAAGCGCTACGCTCGTACGTTGCTGAAAGCGAAAGAGCAACAATTGCAACAGCAGCAGCGCCTCAATTTGGTGCTTTACTTTGCGCAAGGGTTGTTTAAGCAGCGTATTGTCCGTTTGGTCAAACCCGTTCAACCCCGCTACCAGCCGCATTGGGTTGTTACGTTGGTTGTGCTTGGCTTATTGTTTTGGCAAAGTAGTTCGGTAGCCTTGCCTGCCCTGCAAGCACAAGAACAGGCATTCCATACCTACGAGTGGCAACTGCAGCACAGCAGTACCGAACCTGTATGCCCTACTTGCGGCAACAACCGATTGGAATTTAATTAATAGTAGACATGCCAGAGTAACTGGTTAAGTACCATTGACCATCTATTAACGTAAACTGCTTTTCCATGTAGAAGCGGTCTTGCACTATCATCCGTTCGCGCATCCACGTTTCCATGTCCACCACAGGCAATATTCGAATGCTCTCGGATGCTTCGACAGGGCGCAGCTGCACCCAATTGTCCACATCCCAATAAAACTCATCGTCTAACCCTTTGGGATCTGTTCCCGCTAGCGGGAATTCAATGCGTTGCAATTGGAACAAACTGTCGCTGTAAAATTTTTGCTGAAAAGCGAAGAAATCTTCTCGTCCCTTATCGTCTTTGGGAAGTGCATCGCCTCCACAGGCCATTATAAACACACAAAAAAAGGTGGCCAATAGACTGCTTAGTAGTTTCATGAAGAATGATTTTTTTTATTAACGTTAATCCTCTAACGCAAAAGCAGCACAAAGATAATAGTTCGCTGTCTTTTTATAAAAAATTTTGTACCATTGCTCGGTTTGGGGCTTTTGCAAACGAGCCAACGTGTACCCCTCGTTGTTGGCCGAAAAAGGAATCAAGTGCAGATGCTCCTTGTATTTAACTTGGCCCCGTCCGTAGGCTTTAAAAATAGCTTCTTTGATGCCCCAATAAAAATGCAAATAATCCAAGTAGTGTTCGGGCTGCTGTTGCAGCATGTTCAACACCTCTGGTACAATGTATTTTGGGGCAATGTGTGCGAGCTTGGCACTAGGGATTTGTACGTCGATGCCGACCGCCTTAATAGACTGGGCAGACGCTACAAAATTACCGCTGTGGCTAAGGGAGTAGTAAAAAGGGGTATTGGGAACGCGCAATTTGCCTGCGGTATCTTTGTAAAAACAAGAACAGGGTTGTCCACAGAGCAATTGCAACGCATAACGACTGGCCAACCAGTCTCGTTTGGCTTGGACGTGGCGGTATTGGTGGCGTAAGCTGTGTTGCTGTAACGGCGTTAAGGTCAGTGCCAATTCAAAAAAGGAGGTTTCCTCTAAGGCATGCCACACCAGCAGCTCGTTTTGTTGGACAGATGTGTTGTAATCAATAGGCATGGTACAAAAGTAAGGATAGAATTGACTAAAAAGAAAAATGCCTTTTGGTTAATCACTCCAAAAGGCAAGTTCTATCAGAAATACTGATGCAATACGTTTTCTTCACGAAAGCAAGGGATCACTTAGGGAAGAACTACTAATTTCAACTATCTACTACAAATATAAACAATGGTGGAGCACAGCGCAAACGCAAAATTAACAAAAACTTATGTCTTACTGTTGGTAAAGTAGAGTCAATTGGATTTATTTTAGGTGTTTAAGTTACTTTTTATCAGTTTACTAAGTGCTATTTTTGTAGGCTATTGGCTTAAGGAAGACTTATGTTTGGTCGCTCTATTTTGCTTTCTTTTTTCTTTTAAAAGGATTAGGAACCAGTTGTGAAAAAATGCGTTTGGATAAGATGCGCTTAGGATCTTTGGCGCGGATGCTGTGTAAATCTGCAATACCCTGGGTCACTTGGTATTCTACAATTGTTTTGAGCGCTTGAACGGCCTCTTTATCTTTTTCTAACCCTTTGTAATTCAAGGTAGAGATGGGTTTGGAAAATTGGTAATAGAAACGCTGTGGTTTGGGTAGGGGAGTAATTCCAATGCCCGTAGCAATCGGCACAATCAAATCATTGCGCAAGCCCATTTTTTTCAATAAAAAGCCGACAGGTGATGCCAGTATTTCTTTGCTGTCCATTACTAAGTCGTAGCACTCCTCTGCACCCACTGCCGAAAATGGTACGATGGTACAACCGTGCCGCATGGCCATTTTTACAAAGCCTGTGCGGTCTTCCCATTTTAATTCATAGGCCTCCCCTTTGTTCTTGAAGGCTTCTCGCGCACCGCCAGGAAACACCAAAATATGTTTGCCCTGTTGCATCAGCGCCTTGCAGTTTTTTCGGTTGCCCTCGATCAACCCAAACCGCCGCGCTAGCTCCCGCCACATAGGAATTTTGAAGTGCGCTCGATCGCCCAGCGAATAAGTAAAAATATCGTAGTCAAAATACAGCTTAAAAAATCCTGGTTATTATGCATATTGATTGTTGAGTATTTCAGTCCCTGACGCGCTATATTGTTTCACTAACCCCTCCAACTA
>CAYUZF010000277.1:564-1530 GCA_964449615.1 uncultured Aureispira sp. | reverse complement strand
ATGATACTCACATCCCATAGACCCAGCAAAGCGTGGTTGCCCACAAACAGGACGGGCCCTTGTTGTGGAATGTGTTCTGCGCCATAAAAAATAGGATCCGTCAAAAAATAGAGCGGTCGAAAGAAATTAAACACCTGCTGAACCTCTTTGGTCGTCGGCTGTTGGGGTAAATCCATCTTGTTAATTGAGAAGGTAAGAAGAACGCAAGTTCAAAAATACCAACTTCGGGCTTAAGCTTTGTTGTATATTGCAGTGTTTTTTTAATAAAGGTTCTAAAATTGCTCTTGTGCTGTGTGGACACGACTTAAAAATTATTTGCAACAACCTATTTCGACTGCGCCTTTGGTGGTGTACCGCTTGCTCTTTGGGCTCTTGGTGTTGTATGCTTGGGGCTGGTCGCTGGCCAAAGAAGACATACGGGTGCGTTACTTAGAACCGCAGTTTTTTTTTCACTACGCAGGCTTTGAATGGCTGGGTTTTGTAGGAGAGCGGGGGGTATATCTTTTGTATGGCCTTTGGTTG
Source organism: uncultured Aureispira sp. (assembly GCA_964449615.1). GTDB lineage: Bacteria > Bacteroidota > Bacteroidia > Chitinophagales > Saprospiraceae > Aureispira. The sequence continues at coordinate 1,008 of CAYUZF010000277.1, read as the reverse complement.
TTGGCGGGAATAGGAATCGTGTTGGGACTGTTTTACCGCTGGGCAATCGGGGTGTTTTTTGGAGTATTTACCTACTTGCATCTACTAGATGCCACCAATTACATCAACCACTATTACGCCATTTCGCTTTTGGCGTTCTTGCTGTGGCTCTTGCCTGCCCATGCTGCTTGTTCGCTAGACGTTTGGCGAAAGCCTACCTTACAAAAAACACAACTAGCAAGAGGGTATCTAACCGTACTAAGGGCACAAGTGGCTGTAATCTACTTTTTTGCTGCGGTTGGTAAAATTAACATAGATTGGTTGTTGGAGGGGATGCCGCTTCGAATTTGGCTGCTGCAAGCGCAGGATTTTCCAGTGTTGGGTCGTTGGTTTAAGTCTTATTGGGTGGCGCTGTTGGCGAGTTGGGTGGGTTTTTTGTTTGACTTGTTGGTGGTGTTGGGGTTG
>CAYUZF010000277.1:0-554 GCA_964449615.1 uncultured Aureispira sp. | reverse complement strand
TCCGTGATGCGGATGGCAATGTGGTGTCTGCTCAGGCTGCAATGCATATCTGGACGACTGAGAATGATCCGAATAAGGAGCTTGGGGATGGTGGTGGTGTTGGGGTTGAGTTTTCGACAGACGCGAATTTGGGCCTATCTGGGCGTATTGGTTTTTCATGGTTTGACGGGCTTGCTGTTTAATATTGGGTTGTTTCCTTGGGTAATGATTATTAGCACGGTGTTGTTTTTTGAAGCCGCACAGCAGCAAGCTTGGCTGGAGCGCTTGGGAACAACGACCTGGCGACAAGCGCCGCCGCGTCTAGCGCGACCGTGGTGGGGTTGGAAATTTGTTTTTGTAGTCCATTTGTTATTACAAATTGCCTTGCCGTTGCGGCATTGGGTGCTGTATACGGGCAACCCGCGTTGGACGGAGCAGGGCTATCGCTTTTCGTGGTGGGTGATGTTGGTAGAAAAAGAAGGTTTTGCGACTTTTACGGTAAAAGATGCAGCAAGTGGGCGCCGTTGGGAGGTGAATAATTTGGAGTTTTTAACGCCTTTTCAAGAAAAACGAAT
>CAYUZF010000276.1:4979-6091 GCA_964449615.1 uncultured Aureispira sp. | reverse complement strand
AAATTCCTTTAAAATGTCCATTTCTTCCTGTTCTGGCTGTGCCAAATCTTCTCTGCCTTGCTTTTGATAGATTTCGTAGGAATCTTGACGTTCTTTGACCATTTTTTGGATCAATTTGATCTCGTGGGCGTCTGTAATTTCCTCTACTTCTCCACTGGTTTGCAACAACAATAATTGTGCTTTCACTGCGCGCAAGGTACGTTTGCGGGCTTCGTCTTTTGCCTTCATTGCATCTTTGATTCCTGCATTGATGCGATCGGTCAAACTCATACTAATATTTGTTTTAAGATGTTGGAAACAACCAACGGTTGTCTCTTAAATAAACTCTGAATGGTCTTTCTTATTACACAACAAAAATAACAATTCTTATGACACAATGGTGAGCGGCGCTAAAAAGTTCATTTCTTGGTTTTTAATTGGCTATTCTTCTCTTAATAAATGCGTTTTGAGTTTGAACTATCCCAACAAAGGTTGTTGTAAAATTTATGCAACCATCTATCTACTCTCCATTAAACATTACCAAAGCGTAGATGTAGTCGAAGCGGGCTTTTTAGCGCTGCAACCTCTATTGGAGTACTTGGAGTAGGCAGCTAGTTATGAGGTGTAGTAACTTTTTATAAATGCGCGTATCACACAGCCGTTTTGAGCTTGTTTTTTGTTGTCTAATTATTAAGTAATCTATTTTAAAAGCGATGACTCCCTATATGAATAAGCAGTACATGTTTGATTTTTTGAGTGCTTTGAGTGCGCATATTAATTCTAAGGAATGGATGGATGCCAACCGTGCGCGGTACCACCAAGCTAAAACGATCTGGCTGGAAGTGGTAGAGGCTATTTTACAACGCCTTCAAAAACACGATGCGCGTTTGGAGATGCTCCAACCTAGAAGTTGTATTTCTAGGATTAACAACAACATTGCTTTCCACCCCAATAGACCTATTTACAAAGACAAATTCACGTTTAGTGCGCCGCGCCTGAAGAATCGCCCCAATATCTATCTGTCCGTCAGTCCACAAGGCTGCTTTATGGGCGGTGGTTTTTGGCGCCCCCGTAAAGAAACCTTAGCCCGTTTGCGGTCGGGGTTTGATTACGATGGGCAGACTTTTTTAGAA
>CAYUZF010000276.1:0-4969 GCA_964449615.1 uncultured Aureispira sp. | reverse complement strand
TAATGCAAGATCCGAATGTAATGGATTTCTTCGGAGTGCTACAGCCGGACGATCAACAATTAAAGACCGCTCCACAAGGGTATGGTGTCGACCATCCTTATATTGAGCTGTTGAAGCGGAAAAACTTTGTATTTAACCGTTCCCTCACGAAGGAGGAAGTTTTGAGCGAGCGTTTAGTAGATCTTATGGAGGAGGGTTATTTGATTTTACAACCTATTTTACACCATCTAGAAAAGCTGGCTTCTTTTGATCCCGATGCTTGACGGGGAATAGGCTGTTAAGTTTTTTATAAAAATAGCCGCTTTACTTGCTTTTTGAGCCAATCTTCTTATTCTTTGTACAAAGAATAGCACAGCTTTTGCACTATGGTGCAAGACCCCATCTCCTTCTACCTTAGTACAACAAATACAGTCTATTATGAGAATGATATTTTCCTTTGCGCTCTCGCTTTTGCTAATGCCTCAATTGTGGGCAGCAGACGGCGGCATTATTTTTTTTAAAGGCACCTTGGCGGAAGCACAAGAAAAAGCGGCACAAGAACGCAAATTAATTTTCATGGATGCTTATACCTCTTGGTGTGGCCCTTGCAAACAAATGTCGCGAACGGTTTTTACCGATGAGGCCGTCGGAAAATTCTTCAATCAGCATTTTATCAATATAAAAGTAGACATGGAGAAGGGCGAAGGCCCACGCTTGGCGGGACGCTACCGCGTCAACTCCTACCCTACGCTTTTGTTTTTGGATGAAAAAGGCGAAGTCGTACATGCTGCCAAAGGCAGTCGCCCTGCTGACCAGTTCTTAGGATTGGGCAAAGCCGCTTTGGCCAAAAATGACAAATCCGATGAATACGCCAAACAATACGAGGAGGGGGACCGCTCTCCTGAATTGTTGCGCGCCTATGCGTACGCCTTGCTCAAAAGCGGCAAGCCCGCTACCAAAATTGCCAATGAATACAGCCGCAAACAGGAGGTGTTCAACAACGAAGAAGGCTTGACTTTCCTGTTTGACTTTGCCAGCGATGCGGATTCTAGAATTTTTGATTTGTTGTTGGAACACAAAGAGGCCGTTTTAAAAGCCAAAGGAAAGGAGGCTTATTATGCTAAAGTACACGATGCTTGTGACGCAGTTATTCAGAAGGCTGTAGAGTACGATACTAAAGAATTGGTAGATGTTGCGAAGAAGAAGATGAAAGCGGCTTATCCTAGTTTTTACAAAGAATATAGCCTTTTGGCAGATATTAATTATGCCGCAGGCAAAGAAAACATGGCCGATTATACCGTTGCTGTCGATAAATACATAAAGAAGTATGCCAAGAAAAAAAGCGATGTGCTGCACCAATACGCACAGGCCGTTGGGCGCCGTGTAGACGACGTTAAGCTTTTGGAAAAGGCATTGCAATGGACAGAGCAGGCGTTGGAATTGAATCAAAAAGCGGCTTATTGGCACACCAAAGGCGGCATTCTAAGAAAACTCAACCGAGAAGAAGAAGCACAACAGGCATTTGAAAAAGCACGCTCCTTAGGCGGCTTGCCCCCTAGTTTTGGGTAAAGAAAAACTGGTGGTCTCGGCTACGCTCGACCACCAGTTTTTTTGCTTCATCATCGGTTTTTGGCTTGATTACCAATCCCTCATTTTTTCGCTGATGTTCCAACGCAGGCCGACGGAGAATAATAAAGTGGTATTGTCCAGCGCATCTAAGGCGGCATCTTCGCGGCGGTACAGTACTTGGGCGTCCAACGATAGATTGTGCCGTACTTGGTATTGCCACAGCAGTTGTGCAATAAACAGTTGTGTAGTTACCCCTTGTGCAATAGAATTATCCAAATCACGCTCACGAGAAAGGTAGCCAATATTTGCATTCATTCCCCAATTGCTACCCATCGTATCTTGACCATACAAAGCGTAGTTGAGTTGTCCACGCAAGAACATACCTGGCGCAAGCTGGTAAGTGGCAATTCCAATTACTTCGTGAAAATTGGCTCCCAAAGGATGTGCCAGCGCTTGGTTGTAGTGGGTATAACTGGCGGAACTGTCGCGGAAGCTGTAGGTATAAGGACGTGCAACGTTGTACTCCACTTGTAAATCCAGCTGGTCGATTTTAAATGCATTGATGTATTTGATGCCCGTCTGAAAAGCAAATTTATTGCCCCACCAACTGCCTCCTAAACGCACCAAATCACCAACCGATAATTCATCCAACAAAAATTGCCCATAAAAAGAAGCACTTTTCAAAAAATTCCATTTCCAACTCAACCCCAACACAATGTTATCAGGACTTCCCACTGCCTGCTCTACAGAACGGTAGAGAATCAGTGGATTGAGATACTGTAAATCAAAACGCCCTCCACGACTAAACACAGCGCTCTCAAACAACCCGATGTTCAAATTCTTGAGTAAGTTGATGCTTAGGTAATGCGCGGCCATGTATTTCTTAGGCAACGCCAAATCAAAGGCACGTTGGCGCTCGCCGTAGTTTTGAATCAACTCGGCAAAGATATTTTGGTAGTGAATCTTCCAGATGCGCGTGTTTACCTTTAGGTAAAGGTAGTTGGTCGAATGATCGGATAGGAACAACGACCGGTGTCCATCGCCAATAAAATTCTGCCCATGCCCAAACTGAATTCCAAGGTGTTCTTTTAATAAATCTACGGCAATGTAGCCTTCAGCCATTAAATAATCAACTCCCGAAGTATCTTCCCCAGGATTGAGGCTGCTGTCAAACTGTTTAAAAAAGCCCGCACCAGCAACGGCATAATCCCGCTCCAATCGACGCCCTACGTAGGTCGGCAAATCCGCTTGTGTATCGATTACATCTGTGTAGAAAAACACCCGATTGAGAATATTGCCGCGGATACTCGCCCCTCTTCGGTTGAGAAAGGTCAATTTTGTCTCGCCGTTGTACTGTTCTACGCTTCCCTTTACATGTACAATTGGATTGACGTTTACGTAAAATTTTGGCGTCCGCGCTTCCAAAAAATGGGCAGGGGTTCTATAAAAATGCCGTAAAAAAGAACGGTCGCCGTTGGGATACAAAAACTTAGCAAAAGGACGTTGGCTTTTGATGCTGCTGTCTATGTCGTTGTAGTCGTAATGCACATAATTGTAATTCCACTGCCGCCGCTTATTGGCCACCCAGTATTCCGCAGGTACCAACTCATCTTGATACCGAACAATATCTTCTCGTAGAATTGGTTTGATAGCACTGTGGATGCCCCCAAAATCACCTTGAATAATTTCTTGTCTGGTATGTAAGGCGTGGTTGATATCGTTGAGGGGGGCTGTCAGAGAACTTTGAGCGACTAATAAGGTATTGCAACAACAAAGCAGCAGCAAAAAGGCCTTTTTCATAGGAAGCTTTTTTGTAAAATAGAGAAGGAAATTGAAAATCAGACAATTACACCAAACGTTTGACGGCAGTATTAGCACCAAAGCTACCTTTTTCGCTTAAGTTGTACAACAAATTTAACCCACAAGTTTTACCGACCTCTATACTGCCCAGACTTTCCTCCAATCCCAGCGCTTTGGCGCCATTCAGCGTAGCCCAAGTGAGTAAAGTTCCGAAAGGCACATAAGATTGGTAGCGCGCAATGGTTTTTAATTCTTCTAAAATAGACAGCTGCCAGTTGGAGGTTAAACTATCGGTACCAACGGTCATACAGGCATCGTTGTCCAAAAAAGCTTGATAGTTGGGCAAGCGGTTTTCTATGTACAAATTGGCATTGGGGCAAGTGGCCCAATAGACGTTATTGCTCCATTGGTGAGCAGCTTGTATATCCTCGGCAGTGGTAAGAGTATTGTGTACAAACAAGGTACGGTGTGCGGGGTTCAGATGTGCTAATGCATAATGAATTGCTGTTTGTTGAGTAGCTTCAAATGCTCTCAGAGACATACCAAAGCCTTCGTAAAAAGGCAAAAAAGCCCCTTTTTTTTGCATAAAAAGCTCGTTTTCAGGCACCGTTTCTTGGTTGTGGATGCTAATGGTACGCTGGGTGCCTTTGTTGGCTTGATTTATTTTCTCGAACAGTTGTGGCGAAACCGAATAAGGCGCATGTGGCACACAACTTTTTTGGTCTTTGCCTGTGGTTTCTAATTCCTCGTAAACCACCTTGTACTTTTCAAATTCAGCAGCTGCATTTTCTCCCTGTAGAAAGTCAAACATCTCTACAAAGGTATAGTAATGCAAGGCACTTTTAGATTTCTGTGCAAAGGTATCCGTTACGTTAGAAATGTCCCCTACCGCTACGATTCCCCCTTCATACATTTCTTGGTCTCCAGCTGTTATGGCTGCTTGTATAGTGGCTTCGTCTGCGCCGCGCTGTTGCACAACGTTGGTAATAAATGGAATAAGAGTAGTTCCCGTATCTACTTTGCCCTTCATGTGCGAGAGTTCCAGATGACAATGGGTATTCACAAACCCTGGTACCAGTACGCCCTGGTGGTATTCCAATTCCTCTCCAGAGTGGTCGGCAGCTGTTCCCAGCGCCAAAATTTTTCCATCATCGTCTAACGTGACAACACCATTTTCTATGGGAGCTTGGTGGATGGGGTACACCCAATCGGCAGTTATTTTGCGCATGATTATTATAAGATTCGAACTAGTAATGGTTAATCAATGGCAAGGTAGGCTTTTTCAAAAAGAAATCAGACGCTATTTTATTAGACTTTATAGTGGACAGGGCTTTATTTGGATTGCGTAGAGGTTTTTCTGTGTATTAATAATCTAGTACGTATAAGCTTTGCGTAGTACAAGTTCTAAGAGTACCGCCTACCTTAGGCTTGTCCAAATCTGTCTAACCCAACGTCGTTAGTTCAAAAATTAGCGCCAGTAGTCTCTTGGACTATGCTGCAGTGTATGGTAGGCACAAAAAAATAGACTCCAACAGCTTTTCCGAGTCTGCGACATCGGAAGCTGCACTTCGTTTCGCCCCCCTTCGGTTTGCTTTTGAAAGATGTGGTAGGCACAAAAAAA
>CAYUZF010000275.1:2613-6107 GCA_964449615.1 uncultured Aureispira sp. | reverse complement strand
ACTCCGAGTTGCAAAGATACAACAGCGCCTAGAGCGTTCTACTCGTCGGCAACAAACAAAATTGATGGATAGAAATCCTGGTATTGCGGAGGGAAGGGAAGATTATAGCTATACAAAGCCCAATAAAAAGAGTAAATTATATAAGAGAGGAAATGGTGATAAGGAGGACATTGATGCCAATGATGTACAGCAAGGCAATTTGGATAATTGTTATGTGCTAAGTCCGTTGGCTGCTCTAGCACAAAGCAATCCTAAATGGATAAAAAGTATGATAGAGGTTCGAGAAGATGGCAACTACAACGTTGCACTATATCTACGCAAAAGTGCTGATACTAATGAAAGAAACAAAATTATAGTTGTTGTTAAGAATGAATTTGTGCAGAGCAAAGGTAAGCCTGCTTATGCAGGAAGTGGTGATAATGAATTATGGGTGCAAGTAATAGAAAAGGCGTATGCACAGGCATTAGGAAGTTACGATGCTATTGCGAAAGGGGGAGAAGCTATGGAGACTTTCGAAGTATTAACAGGTAGGAAAGCTATTAAGTAGTCACACAAAAGAAAGCGTGTAATAAAAAGTGAGGTATTTTTTTCTAGTTCGAGGCATGAACGAGTGCATCCGAAGGACAAATGTACCAAAGTACATTTGACGGAGTGAACCGCTAGCGGTCTTTTACACCGCTTTAGCGGGCTAACTTAGCGAAGCGGCCTCACGACCGTAGGGAGCTAAAGCGCGTATTTTCAACGCTGGAATAGGTAAAAATAGACGCTTTTTAATGCGAGAACTTTTAGTTCCCTTCGTTCATGAGCGCTACGCTTTAGTTGAGGGACTACTTAAAGAGAAGATAGAAGACAAATCGGTAGAACAAATAATAAAAGCGTTGGAAGAAGCTTTAGCTCAGAGAAAAGCTGTAACTTTTAACTCTGTAATTTTAGAAAATAACGTTCGTCAGAGAACAATGGAAAATGGTCAAACATTAATTAAAAATCATGTTTATTATTTAGAACGGATAAGTGATAAAAGAGTCTTCTTGCAAGATCCAATAGGTCAGTACCATCTATCTATGGAGTGGGAAGACTTAAAAGAATATTTTGTAAATTATGTCATAATATGAGGTTTGTTTTATTATTTGTTATGGCGCTTATTAATGGCTGTAGTTGTAAGTGCTACAAATACCTTGTAGAAAAGGAGGTAATGCCAATAGAATTAGAGGGAAAGGGAAGAGATTTGTATCTATGTGGTTCGGCTGAAGCAGCAGCATTTACCTTTCCAGAAAGCGAGAGCGAGTATCAAGTAACGCCTGACTCTGTGCATTATGGATATGTCGGTGTGCTCCATTACATTGATAGAAAACCTGTTTTATCGGTTAATGTAGGTGCAGGCAGTGAGTTTAGAGTAGGATCCTGTTGGTTTCGAGTAGTAAAAGTATATCCTCCCCATTACAAAGATACAACAGAAAATGGCATATTTTGGTATAATAATATACTGCTTCAAACACTAGAAGTTTCTAAGGGGTGTCGTAAGGTGAATAACTATCTAAAAGCCTACGACGAAAAAGGATTGCCCCCCAATTGGGAAGTATTAAAATTTAAGCAGTAATCGTTTTGCAAGACAAAAATCAAGAAAACTTACTACAAAAAAAATCTAACTTCCCCAAAAAATGAAACCTTTTCTGATAAGCCTCGTATAACTTTTGATACCGAAGACTCAACCACCTGCCGACAAATAGAGTTATATACTAGAAACAAAACAGTAAGCAACAAACTGTCAGTAGTTTATAAAAAAAAGGCCTATGCAAATCACTACCTACTTTTTCGGAATATTAATGGTTCTGATGGGACTCCAATTTACCGCCTGTGAACGCGCCGAAGTGTTGCGGGACGAAACTGATTTAATAGATGAACGGGATGGGCAACGCTACTCCACTGAGGAGTATGGCAATCAAGTCTGGATGGCCGAAAATCTGGCCTACAACTTAGCGGACAGTAAGGTAAATCCTGACAACCCTTTTTCGGAATACGGGCGCTTGTACAATTACGAACAAGCATTGACGGTTTGTCCGAAGGGCTGGCGGTTGCCCACTGATGTGGATTGGCAAGAACTAGAACGGTACTTGGGTATGGAGGCCCATACGTTGGGCTTTACAGGGCACCGAGGGCGCACCATTGGCGATGCTCTAAAATCCAATTCGGGTTGGTTGCTCAACAACGGCTCCAACAGCCGTCTATTCAACGCTTATCCTTCAGGGCGTTACGATGCGCAAGGCGAGGCTTTTGAATTTTTGGGGCAACGCGCCGATTTTTGGAGTTCTACAGAAGACAGCGCTGCAAAAGGCTGGACGCGCAGCCTAACCAAAGATTTTGACACGGTCTTACGCAGCAGCACATCAAAGAACAATTACCTTTCTTGTCGCTGTGTGAAAAATGAGTAGGGCACAACGCCTGTTGCACCCTACTACAGATGATAACAAATTTCAAGACTAGCGATAAATTTCAGAACCACTCTCTGTAAACTCTTTGGCCTTTTCCTGCATGCCCTGTTCTAGTGCAGCGGCTTCGTCGGCCTTCAATTGCGCCGCATAATCACGCACCTCTTGCGTGATTTTCATCGAGCAAAATTTAGGGCCGCACATCGAGCAAAAATGCGCGATCTTAGCCCCTTCAGCGGGCAGGGTTTCATCGTGGAACTCGCGTGCCGTGTCGGGGTCAAGCGATAAGTTGAATTGATCGTTCCAACGGAATTCAAAACGCGCTTTGCTCAATGCATTGTCGCGGTGCTGTGCGCCAGGGTGGCTTTTGGCCAAGTCGGCAGCGTGGGCCGCAATCTTATAAGTGATAACGCCGTCTTTAACGTCTTTTTTATTGGGCAATCCCAAATGTTCCTTGGGGGTTACATAGCACAACATCGCCGTACCGTACCAGCCAATTTGCGCGGCACCAATAGCCGATGTAATGTGGTCATAGCCAGGCGCAATGTCGGTAGTCAACGGCCCGAGTGTATAAAAGGGCGCTTCGTAGCAATCGCGCAACTGCTTGTCCATATTTTCCTTGATTAACTGCATCGGAACGTGGCCAGGGCCTTCAATCATCACCTGAATATCGTGTTTCCAAGCAATTTTAGTCAACTCACCCAACGTTTCTAGCTCGCCAAATTGCGCGGCGTCGTTGGCATCGGCCAAGCAGCCAGGACGCAAACCGTCGCCCAAAGAAAACGCCACATCGTAAGCTTTCATAATTTCGCAAATGTCCTCAAAATGCGTATACAAGAAATTTTCTTTGTGGTGAGAAAGGCACCATTTGGCCATAATCGACCCCCCCCTAGACACAATGCCCGTGATGCGGTCGGCGGTCAAAGGAACATAGCGCAACAGCACGCCCGCATGTATGGTGAAATAAGAAACCCCCTGCTCCGCTTGCTCAATCAACGTATCGCGAAAAATTTCCCAAGTCAAATCTTCGGCCTTGCCATTCACCTTCTCCAATGCTTGGTAAATCGG
>CAYUZF010000275.1:0-2603 GCA_964449615.1 uncultured Aureispira sp. | reverse complement strand
AGAATTGCGGATGATCCATTCGCGCGTTTCGTGAATGTTCTGACCCGTAGACAAATCCATGATGGTATCAGCGCCCCAGCGGCAAGCCCAAACTGCTTTTTCTACTTCTTCGGCAATGCTAGAAGTGACGGCAGAATTGCCAATGTTGGCATTGATTTTCACCAGAAAATTGCGGCCGATAATCATCGGCTCCGATTCTGGGTGGTTGATGTTGTTGGGAATAATGGCGCGGCCTGCGGCGATCTCATCGCGGACAAACTCAGGCGTGATAAAACCTTTTGGAATGTTGGCTCCAAAGCTCTGCCCAGCATGTTGGCTAAACTCTACCCCTTGCTGCATCAATTCATCGCGCCGTTGGTTTTCACGAATGGCGACGTATTCCATTTCGGGCGTGATGATGCCTTTTTTGGCGTAGTGCATCTGTGAAACATTGTGGCCTTTTTTGGCGCGCAGTGGGCGGTGCTGCAAAGAAGGAAAACGCAAGTGGTCCAATTGGGCGTCGGCTAGGCGTTCCTGGCCGTATTCCGAGCTGATTTTTTCCAACGCTTCTACATCTTCGCGGTCTAAAATCCATTGTTTCCGCAAACGGTCGATCCCTTTTGTAATATCAATATTGATGTTGGGGTCGGTATAAGGGCCGCTGGTATCGTAGACCGTTACAGGCGCGTTGGGTTCTACAACACCCGTCGATTTATGTATCGTATCCTCTAACGCAATTTCACGCATAGCGACTTTAATGTCGTGGATTTTACCATCGACATAGATTTTTTTGGAAGCGGGAAACGCATCTTTTGTAATGACGCCTTCGCTTGGTATTTTATCTTTTCTCATACTAGCTATTTTAGAACCCCAAATAAAATTCGGAGTAAGTTGGTTGTTTAAAATAAAAAATTGTTACTCATGAAAATTAACCGCCTTGTGTGGCAGTAATAATAGTTACACTGTCTTGGTCTTCTAGCGCGTACGCCGACCAGTTAGCTTTGGGAACTACGCGGTTGTTGACCGCTACGGCGATGCCCGTTTGTTTGGCTTGTTTCAAGTGTTGTAGTAAACCGAGGAGGGACAAAGGCGCCTCGTGTTGCTGTGCTATTTTGTTGATCCAAAGAACCATAAGTAAGTGCTTAACAAAAGCTTAGAGCTTCTAATTGGTTGTTAGAATAGGATAAAAAAAACAATAGACTGTAGGAGGAAAGACCAAGAAGAAACACTGTTGTGCAAGGATAGGATAAAAGCAACAACAGTTAATAACTTTTCCCTACGACAGTACGAACTGTATCAGGTGATGAGGGTCTTTCTCAGTCCGCTTCCAGCGGACACCCCTAAAGCATTATAACTACTCAAAGTTAAGAAAAAAAACAACGCGGTAGGTCGTACTTCAAAACATCTGTCAAAAATGATTGTTAGAACGGCAAAACCGACCATTCTATGAAGTCAAAAAAAAAGACACGTACAACGGGCAAAAAATACAGCAAATCCAATTTGCCTGAAAAAACTTGTGTGGTTTGTCGGCGTCCTTTTGCTTGGCGCAAAAAATGGGAACATTGCTGGGAAGAAGTAAAATATTGCAGCAAACGTTGCCAAAGTAATAAGAACAGCGCACGACCAGAATAAAATTTAAGTTTTATACAGCCGCTAAACAACTGCTTTGCAACGGGCTATAGCGAGAGGGACAGTTTTTTAACCAATTGTAGGACGCCTTTTAGGAACCTTATTGTAATAAAAATTGTAAAATTAGCGAACTTAACAGCTAGGCGGGCAATTGTGCGTCTGTATTGATCTGTATAGTATAGAGATAATTATTACAACAAACCCCAACAAACCTGGGAAAAAGAACATTCAAAGCGTTGCTACAAACGACTTTATCTAATCCACAACGAATGAGTTTAAGCGAAGTAGTATTATTAATTGAGCAAGTAGATTTAGTGGCTTTTTATGGTAAGAACGATAAGAATCTAAATGCCGTACGCAAAGCATACCCCGACGTGACCCTTACTTCTAGAGGAGGCATGGTGAAAATCAACGGCGAGAAAAAACGCGTGCAAGACGTCAAATCCAAATTGGAACTGATGAGCAAGATGCTTCGCCAATACGGGGAATTGTCCAATGCGCACATCAATGAAATTCTAAGCGGAGAAAATCCAATGGCTGGTCGTGTTCAAAAAGACAGCAAAAATATAATCGTTCACGGGCGCAATGGCAAGCCCATTTTGCCCCGTACCAAGAACCAAAAAAAGATGGTCACCTTGTCCAACGACAACGACATCTTATTTGCCATTGGCCCTGCGGGAACGGGTAAAACTTACACAGCAGTAGCGCTGGCCGTGCGCGCCCTCAAATTGGGAACCGTCAGTCGCATCATCCTAACGCGACCCGCTGTAGAAGCAGGAGAAAATTTAGGGTACTTACCAGGCGATTTAAAAGATAAAATTGATCCCTACCTGCGCCCTTTGTACGATGCTTTGGACGATATGATTCACCCTGAAAAATTGGCGTTGTACATGCAAAATCGAGTGATCGAAGTGGCTCCTTTGGCGTTCATGCGTGGACGCACCTTAGACAATTCTTTTATCATTCTGGACGAAGCACAGAACACAACCGAAACG
>CAYUZF010000274.1:0-6129 GCA_964449615.1 uncultured Aureispira sp. | reverse complement strand
TATCGTTATTGGCGTTGGAATTCCAGCCGCGGTAGTCGTCCACATAGCCGTTGTTGTCGTCATCAATGTTGTTGTTGGGAATTTCGGCGTGGTTGATCCAAAGATTGTTGACAATATCAGGGTGCAGTTCATTTACACCATCGTCAATAACCGCCACAACAATGGTATCGTTTTGTGCCGTGAGGCCGCCCGTGGTAATGTCCCAAGCTAGATCGGCGTCAATATCGGCGTTAACCGTGCCTCCGTTGCTCCCGTTGTTGATGTATTGCCATTGGTTGGCAAATAAGTTGTCGTTGGGCGTAGTAGCCTGTGGGGCGCGGAGGGTAAGGCGGTGGTTGTATTGAGCAAGTTGTACGTATTTGGATTGGCGCAATTGGCGCAAGAGTGCTTCATCAGAGCCGTTGCCCTGGTATTTGAGGTGCCAAAGATCGCGCTCTGGAATCAAACGTTTGGGCTTTTCCCAGCGCAACTCTGGTGCTTGAGCCCGCAGTTCTGAAAGTACCGTCTTAATGGACGTATTGGGCATTAAGCGCAACAAAAATTCATGGGGTTCTGCGGCACTGCTAGGCGCTTGACCTGCGATACTACTACAAAAAAATAACAGGAGGAAGGCAACAGGATAAATTCTAGGCATAATAAAAATGGTGTAATGCAGTCTGTTAAAATTAGTGCGTGGTGGGGATGGCTTTTCTATTTTCAGTGTTCAAAATAAGAACAACCGAACAACAAGGTATACTCCCACAATTAATAAACCAATTCGGGAAACCTTTACTTTATAGTAACAACTAAAGTTAGTAAAACGCTGCAAAACGGGCTAGTGGTTGGGTGGTTATTCATGGGTATTAAACAAATATTGCCCGTAAAGCTGGGGTCAAACGGCCATCCAACCCCATCCATACGGGCAACGCATAGCATTCCTATTACTGGGCTTCTACGCCATAACTAATATTTAGATCCTGTAAAATAGATTCCAACAAAATGTCATCATCGGCATCGTAACCATCTTTGAGGTTATAACCATACCAGCGCCCTAGCGTTTGCCACTGCATGGCTTTCCAGCGCCCCTCCAACTGCACCACCACATCGTAAAAAGGCCTGTCCAACTCCCGCTCAATCATTTTAATCAAAATATAACCCTGCGATTTGGTCAATTTTTTCAGCTCCTCGGTGTACTGCGGCTTCAACTCCTTTTCCATATCGCGGCTGTATTTCTTCTTTTTGCCCTTTTTCATGTCCTTCGTATCGTCCTCAATTTGGCGGTACAATCGAATGGCTTCTGCCGCGTAAGGATAAACTTTGGCTGCATAACGGCGCCATTGTTTGTAGCGGCGGCGGTCTTCTCGCGAAGCAAAATTGCGCTGCTGCGTAATTTGAATACTGCCCAAATCAGCCACGGGAATAGTATCGCCGTCAATGACCAAAATTCTAACAATATTGCCATCAATTGTGGTCGTGCCATAGACCTCGCCAGGCGCTACTACGACAGCTTCGTCCAGATATTTGGGCTGCTCGTTGGGCGCTTGTTGGGCTAGTAAACTGTTGCTGATAAAAAAGCTGAAAGCAAAAAATAAAAGACTGCTCAATCGTTTCATTGTCTGTTGTTTTTGGTGCGCAAAGAAGCAGTACTAACGGTGCTTATCAGCGCTTGTTTTATGGTGTCTATTACTGTATAATTCAAGAACTGTGCTAGAAATAAGGAACGCCTTTCCAATTTCTTACAATTTACAAGTCAGGTAGTTTTTACAAACACGGCAACAAATAAAAGTAAACAGGTCATACCTAAACTAGAAATAACGTCTTGTTAGACAAGCAGCAACTTATTTGGTTTTTTGTGTTCGATCAGAGACTACGCTGCCTTCTTTAGTGTCTAAGCAACGGCTTAAGCCAACTGTTCCAGAAACCAAGCGCGCTCAGTCAGCGGTTGAGCTGTTGTAATTTGTATTTTTAACTGAACTTTGCCTTTTTCGTCAAATACGGGAGTATAGACTAATTTACGCATCAAGCGGACAATGTTTCGATAATTATCGCGGTGGTAACTTAGAATCTTTTTGCGGTGCAGAAAGACATCAAAACTGTTGAGCAGCGCCTCCAAAGCTTCGGTATTTTGAGTGCGGTAATACATTTTAAGCAGCATGACTTTAGCGTCCATGTTCATAAAAATATCATCAAAATCTACTTGTTGTAGCAGCAACATGGCTTGGTCAAACTGCTGTAGCGTAAAGTGTAATTTAGCAGTATTGTAATCGACTTGTGCTTTCAAATAGGGGGGCTCCAACCAGCGCGGCGCTTCCTCAATAAACGTTTTTGCCCAGTCAAATTCTTGCAGGCGCAGGGCCAGCGCAATAATATTTTTGAAGGTGTGGCGACTAAGAAATTTTCCTGTTTGCACTAAAATATGTTGTTCCAATCCAAACAAATACAACTCAAAGGTTTCCCGAATGTAGGTAATTTCCCCTGAATTGATGCGCTTGATGCAATGGTTGATCGCAAAGAGCAAAACTTCTCTAGGATCCTAAGGAGCCTTTTTTTATAAAAAAAGACTATTCTACCCGTAAAATACCTATCCATAAAAAAAGTCGAGCGATTTTTTTACTGTTTTTCAAGTACTTATAAAACAAACTTTTAAAAAAAGTTTCAAAAAGCTTTTTTATTAAGAAAGCTTGCTGTACTTTTGCATTCGCTTTAGGGATGCTGTGTAAGATGCTTGTTTTGACGTTGTGCTACAAACAGTTCCCATGTTGCGGATTGTTTCGGCGCCTGTTAAAACGAGCCAACGATTCTTCTAAAGCGACAAAAGAAATTTTTTACTACCTAAAAAGATATAATTGTGGATACATTGAGCTACAAAACTCAATCTGCCAAGAAAGAGACCGTTTCTCGCGCTTGGTTGGTGGTTGATGCAGAAGGACAGCCCCTAGGCCGTTTGGCATCAAAAATAGCAACGATCTTGCGTGGAAAACACAAAGCGAGCTATACACCACACGTAGATTGTGGAGATTACATCATCGTTTTGAATGCCGAGAAAGTAAAATTGACAGGCAACAAGATGACGCAAAAAATACATTACACGCACTCTGGCTACCCTGGTGGACAAAAGCAGAGAACGCCTCAACAAATTTTGGACAAATACCCCAACCGTTTGATCGAAATCGCGGTAAAAGGCATGCTTCCAAAAACGAAACTGGGCAACGCAATGTTCAAAAAACTATTTGTATACGAAGGAGGAGAGCACCCACACCAAGCTCAAAAACCTTCTACCTTAGAGCTAAAATAAACGAGACATAGAATATGGAAATGATAAATGGACTAGGAAGAAGAAAGGCCGCTGTCGCTCGCGTTTACCTCAAACAAGGTTCTGGTAACGTCATCGTCAACGGAAAAGACTACAAAGAGTACTTCCCAGTGGATCACATTCAAGGAAAAATTATGGAGCCTTTGAACGTGGTTGAAGTAGCATCAATTTACGACTTGAAAGTCAACGTCAATGGGGGCGGTATCAAAGGACAGGCAGAAGCCGTTCGTTTGGGTATTGCTAGAGCATTGTGCAAAATCAACGAAGAATTTCGGGAACCATTGAAAGCCGCTAAATTGCTTTCTCGCGACTCGCGCGTTGTGGAGCGTAAAAAATACGGTAAGCCCAAGGCTCGTAAAAGCTTTCAGTTTAGCAAGCGTTAATTGCTGTCTATTTTATTCTGGCTGTGTTCCAGCGTCGATTCTAATCGACGATCCAATGGAACGTAGTTGTCGTAGGGCTTAAGTCCTCCGCTACGCACACAGCCATTAACCTTAATCTTGGGTAAGACAATTGCCCATTTAAATTGAAGAGAATATTATGCAAACTCCATCTCATAAAGAACTGTTGGATGCAGGATGCCACTTCGGACACATGAAAAGAAAGTGGAATCCCAAAATGAGTCCTTACATTTTCATGGAACGCAAAGGCATCCACGTGATTGACCTAAACCGTACCATCGAAGGCCTAGAAACTTCTGCTAAAGTATTGCGTCAAATGGCGAAATCTGGCAAAAAAATTATGTTTGTCGGTACCAAAAAGCAAGGCCGCGAAATCGTTGCCGAAGCGGCTCAAAGCGTAGGCATGCCCTACGTAACAGACCGCTGGTTGGGAGGAATGATGACCAACTTTCCTACCATTCGCAAGTCGATCCGCAAAATGCAGAAAATCCAAACCATGTTGAACGATGGCTCTTTGGAAAACATTACTAAAAAAGAGCGTTTGACTATGACGCGTGCGCACACTAAGTTAGAGCGCGTGTTTGGAGGTATGGCACAATTGAACCGCCTACCCAATGCTTTGTTGATCTTGGACATCCACCACGAGCACTTAGCAGTAGCAGAGGCCACTCGCCTCGGAATCAAAACAATTGGTGTAGTAGATACCAATTCTGATCCTACAACAGTGGACTTCGCAATCCCTGCCAACGACGATGCTTCCAAATCTATCAAAATCATCATGGACTATTTAGTCTCTGCGATCAAAGAAGGTTTGGAAGAGCGCAACCAACAAAAAGACGAGCAACAAAAAGAAGAAACGTCTGCCCAATAAGTTTGGGTTGTTTTGAATATAGCTATATTAGCAGCGCTTTTCCGAATTAACATCGGGACAGCGCTGCTTTAGTTCTTCTATAGCGTTTATTATTAATAAGTAACTAATTTAACTAGATCACGGCTACTATGAAAATTTCTGCCAAAGATGTTAAAGCCCTACGCGACCAAACTGGCGCGGGTATGATGGATTGTAAAAAAGCTCTTGTCGAAGCAAACGGCGATATCAATGGAGCAATTGAGTACCTTCGTAAGAAAGGTCAAAAAATGACTGAAAAGCGCGCCGACCGCGATGCTAAAGAAGGCGTAGTAGTTGCCTTGACTTCAGACGACAACAAAAAAGGCATCATCGTTCGCATCGGTTGCGAAACGGATTTCGTAGCAAAAAACGACGACTTCGTAAACTTCGCAAAATCTGTTGCTGAATTGGCGTTGAACGAATTTCCAGCAAGCAAAGAAGCGTTGTTGGATGTTGAAATGGACGGCCAAAAATTGAGCGAAAAGCTAGTAGAGCGTACAGGGGTTATCGGTGAAAAAATCGAATTGGCCGCTTATGAGCGTCTAGAAGCAGAGCAAGTGGTGCCTTACATCCACATGGGTCACAAAGCAGGTGTCATCGTTGGATTCAACCAAAGCAACGACCAATTGGCAGAAGCTGGTAGAAACGTAGCTATGCAAATTGCAGCTATGAAGCCAATCGCAGTCGACAAAGATGGCGTAGACGAAACAACGATCCAAAAAGAAATCGAAATCGGAATGGATCAAGCGCGCCAAGAAGGCAAACCAGAGGCAATGCTAGAAAAAATCGCTCAAGGTAAATTGGGTAAATTCTACAAAGAAAAAACCTTGCTCAACCAAGAGTACGTAAAAGCGGAAAAGAAAGAAAATGTAAAACAGTACATTCAAAAAATTGATAAAGATTTGACTGTAACAGATTTTAAACACGTTACACTAGGTTAAGTCACCCCGTAAAAGTATAAAAAAGCGTTCCGACAATCGGAACGCTTTTTTTTGAACTTTATTTTTATAAGTTATACAATAATGCAATAACGAGCTGCTCCAAAGCTCCAAATACATCTCATCAACATAAATTATCTTATGGCTATGGCTATCCGTTATAAAAGAGTACTGTTAAAATTAAGTGGAGAATCCCTAATGGGGAAAGATCAATACGGCATTAATCCAAATATGTTGCGCCACTATGCCGAAGAAATTACGGCGATTGTTAAGCAAGGCGTGGAGTTAGCGGTAGTGATTGGCGGCGGCAATATTTTTAGAGGCCTACAGGCTGCCGAATCCAACATTGATCGCGTACAAGGGGATTATATGGGCATGTTGGCCACTGTGATCAACGCAATGGCACTGCAAAGTTCACTGGAATCTGCGGGGCATTTTACCAGATTAATGTCTGGGATCAAAATTGATGCTGTCTGCGAGCAGTTTATCAGAAGAAGGGCTGTGAGGCACTTGGAAAAAGGTCGAATTGTAATTTTTGGTGCTGGCACAGGCAATCCCTACTTCACAACAGACAGTGCAGCTAGTCTTCGGGCTATAGAAATCGAAGCA
>CAYUZF010000273.1:5887-6176 GCA_964449615.1 uncultured Aureispira sp. | reverse complement strand
TTTCTAATTTTTTGGTAGAAAGACCGTTGTTGGTCGCAGGAGCAGATGTTTCTTGAACGGGTGCTTCTACGGTGGCTACTTCTGCAACAGGCGTAGTAATCGTTGCTTTTTCAATGGCTTTTTTCTCATTTATACCCGCGTGAAACTCTTGTTTGGGCGCTTCTTCTTGGCTTATTGCTGCGAGATACGTTTGACGACTGGCTTCCTTAGAACCATCAATAGCGGGAGGTTGTGCCGCCAAATTGATTTGCTGTGCCAAGACTTGAATGAGCATCTGCGATTGGCGATT
>CAYUZF010000273.1:4336-5877 GCA_964449615.1 uncultured Aureispira sp. | reverse complement strand
CTGGAAAAGCTCCAGCGATTTATTTTGCTGTGCCGTTACCATTTCTACGGTTGCTTTCAGCGTTTCGATGATTTCTTTATTCATAGTTTCGTCGTCTTCTTCTAATGATTGGATATTGGAATTGGTGGATGTAGCTGCGGGAACTTCCACTTCTACTATTTTTTCTACAATTTTCTCAACAGGTACTTCTTTGATGACTTCTACAATCTTTTCTTGAACTACCACGCCTTTGGCAGTAGAGAGTTGATAGCCGTCGTTTAGGGCATCGTAGTAGGCTTTCTGAGTGCCTTTACTCACGTAGTTGTGACCGCCGAGGTCAATGGTCATTTTGGTTTTGGCTGCTGGTTGGGCAGGGGTGTTATAATAAGGATCTACCTGCTCTAAATTAACACCCAACACTTGCAATTGCAACACCGCTTGGCGGAACTGCAAATCGCTGTCTTTCTTAGCACTTGGATTGAGCGCAATGGCGTGGTGTTCTTGGTTGTCCAAAATATCCTTTACCAAATTGGTCAATACGCGCTTGGGACCAAATTCTACAAAAATACGTCCGCCCGCTTGGTACAAGTTTTCAATTTGTTGTTTGAACAATACAGGTTGCAACAATTGACCTTGCAACAACTGCTGGATGGCCGCTGGGTTGTCGGGGTACGCCTGTGCAGTGCTGTTGGCGTATACAGGGATGGTTGGCGCTTGGAAACGGTGTTGTTGTACCGCTTGCGCAAACGGCTGCTGGGCATGCCCAACCAATTCGGTGTGAAACGCGGCCGATACAGGCAAAGGCACTACGGCAAATCCTTGTGCTTTAAGCGTCGTTTGTGCTTGTTGAACGGCTGCTGTGCTGCCCCCCAAAATTACTTGCTTACCCGAATTAATATTTGCAATACGAACACCTTGTAAATTGGCAATGGCAGGTTTTACTTGCGCTGCGCCTGCTTTCACGGCTAGCATGGTGCCCGCGTCACCTTGTGGGTTAGCTTTGCCCATTGCTGCACCACGTGCCTGCGCCAATTTCAAAAACGCAGCATCGTCGTAAACGCCTGCTGCCCAAAGCGCTGTCAATTCGCCAAAGCTGTGTCCAGCGGCAAAATCTGCTTTAAAGCCCGCTTGCTGAAGGACTTTGTACAGCCCCATGCTAAAACCACCAATGGCAGGCTGTGCCGATTGGGTAGCGGTGAGTGCGGTTTGTTGTTGTTGTTTAGTAGTCGCGTCAAAAGCAGGAATGGGGTAAACCGTAGCCGATAAAGGGGCGCGGTTTTCTTGCTGCATCAATTGATCTTGCGTCATCAACGTCTCTCGCATAGGAGGGAAGGCGTTGACCAGTTCCTTGCCCATGCCCACGTATTGAGAGCCTTGCCCAGAAAACAGCGCCACAATTTTACCTTGTGTAGTTCTGCCAGTGGGCGCATAGTAAACGCCTTTTGGGTGGTTCCAAGCTTGTGTATTAGCGCCAAGCTGCTTAATCGCCAATTCTAATAGCGCAATGGCTTCATTGGCATTTTGAGCGACAAAGCCCAAACGAGCGGCAGAGGCAGCGGGTG
>CAYUZF010000273.1:2549-4326 GCA_964449615.1 uncultured Aureispira sp. | reverse complement strand
CTTTTTGTCTATTTGTGTCAAAGCCCAGAAAGCGCGGTCTTGGTCATTACCTTGCAATGCTTGGAGCTGTGTTTGGCACAATTCGAGCAACTGAGTGGGATTGGCCGCTTGCAATAAAACGCTCTGGTAGGGTTGGTGTAGGCGGTAGTTGCCTGTTGGCTGTTTGCCCTGATATTCTTCTAATACCAAGTGAACGTTGATGCCTCCAAAACCAAAGGCGCTGACACCTGCGCGGCGCGGCGTGCCGTCTGTCAACCATGGGCGTGCCTCTGTATTGACGTACAAAGGCGATTCTTTTAAATCAACCTTATCGGTGGGTTGCTCTACGTTGATGGTTGGCGGCAATATTTTGTGGTGCAAGGCCAATACAGCTTTGATTAAGCCCGCGGCACCTGCGGCAGCTTTGGTATGGCCGACTTGCGATTTGACCGTTCCCAAAGCAATGTGTTGTTTTTGGTCGTTGTTGGTACTAAAAACCATTCCCATAGAAGTCAGTTCGCAAGCATCGCCCGCATTGGTACCCGTCCCGTGTGCTTCGATCAAGCCTACCGTTTTGGGTTCAAAACCCGCTTCTTCATAAGCGCGGTTCATGGCCATCGCTTGCCCTGATGGGCGAGGGGCATACACGGATTTGAAACGGCCATCACTAGACGTTCCCACGCCTTTGACGACGGCATAAATCGTGTCGCCGTCGCGCTCGGCATCCTCCAAGCGCTTCATCACCAACATGCCCAAGCCTTCTCCAATCAACATGCCGTCGGCTTTGGCACTAAAAGGACTGATGACATTGGATTTAGAAAAAGCAGGTGTTTTAGAGAAAGACATGTACATAAACGGTGAATTGTCGGTATCGACGCCACCCGTTAACATCATATCGGCACGCCCTTCTACCAATTCACTCAAGGCCATTTTAACGGCGCTCAAAGAAGCCGCACAAGCCGCATCCACCACAGAGTTGATGCCGCCCAGATCAAAACGGTTGGTAATCCGTCCCGAAATAACGTTGCCCAACATCCCTGGAAAGGAATTTTCATTCCAACCAATGTAAGCCTTTTTCATTTTATCAACAATATTTGGAATGTCCACTTCTGCAATGCCACAAGCGCGCAAGGCTTTTTCCCAAATAGGGTATTGCAAACGCCCTGTGAGTGGCGTAATCAATTTTTGACCACCGCCAACGCCCAAGAGTACGCCTGTTTTTTCGCGAATTTCAGCGGTGAACTTACCCGTCAACTTGCCGTAGCCCGCATGGTTGAAGGCATCGCGTGCCGCTACCAAAGCCAACAATTGAGAGGCATCGGTCACTTCTAAAATATTTGGCGGCAAGCCAAATTCCATCGGATTAAAATCAATATCGGGTAGAAAGCCACCGCGCTTGCAATAAGTTTTATCGGGAACGCTGGGATCTGGATCGTAATAATCCTCGATGCGCCAACGGTTTTCAGGAACGTCTACGATGCTGTCTTTGCCCAAGATGATGTTGTTCCAAAATTGGTCAACAGTCTTAGCGTCAGCAAAAAGCGAGGACATACCGATAACGGCGATGGGAGTTTTGCGGAGAGAATTGTTTAAATTCATTGTTGTGGTTGATTGATATAAGGAGCAGCCTGCGCTACTTGGATAATTTGGTAGTATATGGAGCGTTTGTTACAGCATTACTTTGAACAACTCTTCTTGTTTTTCTAATTGTTTGACGCCTTCTTTGGTACACAGGCCGCGCAGATAAGGCAACATAATACCGAAGGTCAAGCGCTCTTTGCTGTACTGTTCTAGCGGA
>CAYUZF010000273.1:1932-2539 GCA_964449615.1 uncultured Aureispira sp. | reverse complement strand
GCCAACACTGTTTTACTGGTTACTTGAATGTCAATATCGTCTCTAAACAAACCATCTTTTGCCCCCCAGTCGGCCAACTCTTCCAATTGCTGATCGGCAAAGTTGCCCGTTTCGCGGTAGGATTTCTGTAGCAATCCAGGGTAGTAATGCAGAATATCGTTGAAAAAGTTGGGATTGGTCTGGCTGGCTCTAAATACAATGCGCTGGTGCAAATAACCCATTGCTTGAATGGCATTTTCAGAAGCGTGGATAATATCTTCGTTTTCCTTGCGAATCGTACGGTGGTAGGTTGCTAGACAAGCTTCTAAAAGCGCTGTCTTGTCTTCAAAATGCTTGTAAATAGTGCGTTTTGAAGTGTACAGTTGTTTCACAATGCGCTCAAGAGTGATGCTCTTAATGCCGTGTTCTACAAAAAGCAGAGAAGCAACTTCTATAATCTTATCTTTGGTAACCATAGTATTAGTAAATTGAAAAGCTAAAAACGTACCAGCGGTAATATTAAAGTTTCGCCAGTACCACACAAAAGTGCAAAAATAAAGGCACAATAGCAAGTTTGTTG
Organism: uncultured Aureispira sp.; assembly: GCA_964449615.1. Taxonomy (GTDB): domain Bacteria; phylum Bacteroidota; class Bacteroidia; order Chitinophagales; family Saprospiraceae; genus Aureispira. Next base: position 1,980 of record CAYUZF010000273.1, on the reverse strand, counting down.
CCGCTCAAATACCTATTTTCACAAAAAATTAATACATGCTACCTATAC
>CAYUZF010000273.1:1359-1889 GCA_964449615.1 uncultured Aureispira sp. | reverse complement strand
TCAGGACGCGTATAATTTTGTATTGGGGCGTCTGTTGTTGCGGCAAGCACTTATTCGATCAAATTTGCCACTTCGCTACCTAGAAATCCTAGAATATACGGATGCTGGTAAACCTGTGTTGCCCAATTTGTATTTTAGTATTAGCCACTCCCAAAACTGGGTAGGCTGTGCATTTTCTACAGAGCAGGCGGTGGGTTTGGATTTAGAGGTTCCCCGCTCCCTAGAAAAAAATCATTTTAGGTCGAGTTTTAGCTTGCACGAGTGGGATTTAATTGACGCAGACGATGGTTTCCATACATTTTACCAGTATTGGACGGCAAAGGAGGCAGTGTTGAAGGCCGCGGGGTTAGGATTGATGCATTTGTTAGACATGACGTTGTTAGAATTAAAGGAAGCTTATGTAAAATTGCCTAAGGAAACGCAGGCAAGTCGTTGGCAATTGCAGCCTTTGGAATTGAAGGGGAGCAGTGCTTATGCCTGCTTGTGTGCCGAGTGGGTGGGGGGCTATGCCGTGGAGCGCGTAGAGCCTT
>CAYUZF010000273.1:0-1349 GCA_964449615.1 uncultured Aureispira sp. | reverse complement strand
TAGTATCTGTTTGAGCTTTCTTGTGAATTTTTAATAATTTAATATTTTATAATGAAATTATACGTAGATGGGTTGCCCGAATACATGGATGAGTACCAAATTCGAACCTTATTTGAACGGGCAGGGGCAGTGAAAACGGTGCAAATCAACCTGCATCGCAAGACGGGGCGCAGCAATGGCAGTGCTTTGGTAGAGATGGAAGATAGGCAGGGCGCGCAAAAGGCTATTGCGTTTCTAAATGGGACGGAGCTAGAGCGGATCCCGTTGCTGGTGGAATTGGAATAGCAGGATTAGGTTTCTGTATCAGTGGCTTACTGCTTCTTGGGAACAAAGCGTTGAACGGTGGTGGTAGGAGATTGCTCGAAGCGCTGTAGGACTTGTTGGATAGTCTGCTGGTTTTCAAAAGCTGTTTTGGGCAAATAAATAGAAATGCCTTTTTGTGGAACTAGAAAAATTCCTTTGGCCGTTTCTTGTACGATAGCAAATGCGGACCATTTTATTGTTGATTCTGCGAACAGCGTTTTGCTGTCAATGCCTGCTTCCGAAAAGGTAATTTGAAGCGTATTTTGGCGCTCGATCACCAGTGCTAGTTCTCGCAGCCACTTGGCTTTGGCTCTTTTGTTGTCGGTGAAGGTCCAAGCGCTGTACAGCAATGCAATAATACCCATGTAAAGAGAAGCATCCGTTCCCAGTGCAACATAGCGATAGAATAGGAACACGCTAGCCAACAAGAACAAGCTGCCTACCAAAGGGTTGTATTTGCGGTAACGCATTCTATACAAGAAGGACTGGTCGTAGGACTCTTCAAAATATGCTTTGTCCATAACAACAATAAGGGTGCTGTTCATACGTGGTTTTTAGTTTATTAATCGACCAAATGTTCCCCTAAATCGGAATCCGCCTCTTTGCTTCCTTCTAGTTTTTCCTCAATATCCAAATTGCGCATACTCGGCAGCATCAAACCCGTAAAGCCAACCGTTAAGAGTGTCATGCAGCCACCAAAAACAACCGCTACCACAGGCCCCATCAATTTGGCGGTAAAACCGCTCTCAAAAGCGCCCAATTCGTTGGAAGAGCCGATAAACATAGAATTGACGGAGGCCACGCGTCCGCGCATTTCGTCAGGCGTGTACAATTGTAAAATGGTCTGTCGAATAACCATGGAAACGCCATCGGTCACGCCGCTCATGAAAAGCGCAAAGACCGACAACCAAAAGATTTTGGACAACCCAAATACGATAATACACAACCCAAATCCAAAAATTGCCGCCAGCAATTTCTTACCTGCATTTTTATTGATAGGAAAGTAAGCCACGCTCAACATAATGAGAAAAGAACCCACCGCAGGG
>CAYUZF010000272.1:0-6176 GCA_964449615.1 uncultured Aureispira sp. | reverse complement strand
TGTGGCCATCGAGTCGATGAACCGAGGCGTTTTTGATAAAATGATCAACGATTCGGTGCGTTTTTACACGGGTTATGGCCAAGTGTTGCAAAAAGGCTACTGGGAAGAGCGCTCGTTGGATTTGGCCTACGCACTTACCCCCAAACTGGAGCAACAACTCTTAGCTGCCGAAGGCGTCAACGCAGTCGTGCCTAGGCTAGAATCCTTTGCCCTAGCCTCCCACCAAAAAATTACTAAAAGTGCGCTGGTAGTCGGCATTGATCCCGACAAAGAAAACCAATTGACAGGCTTGAAAAAGCGCTTAATTGCGGGTACGTATTTGCAAGCGGCAGACGAGGCCGTTTTGTTGGGCGATGGGCTGGCCAAAAAGTTAAAATTGGGGGTAGGCGATACCTTAGTCCTCATTAGCCAGGGCTATCGCGGGGTGAACGCAGCAGGCAAATATTCCATTAAAGGGATTGTTTCTTTTGGTTCGCCAAAATTGAGCGCAACGATGGTTTACCTGCCTCTCAAAGCGGCGCAATGGTTCTATGGTGCAGATAATTTGGTCACTACCAGCGTGTTGGACATTTCTGACAAAGAAGCTGCACTGCAAGCCTTGCCCCATCTACAAAACAACTTAGACACCGCTGCTTACGAGGTCTTGGGCTGGAAAACCATGATGCCCGAATTGATGGAAATGAAAGCCTTAAAAAGCAGCAGCAACACCATCACGCTTTTCATTCTCTACCTGATTGTCTCCTTTGGAATTTTTGGGGTTATTCTGATGATGACCAAAGAGCGGCAACAGGAGTTTGGCGTCTTGTTGTCCATTGGTATGAAACGCAGCCAACTGGCGCTAATTACTTGGCTAGAAACGTTGTTCTTGGGTTTGTTGGGTGCTGCCATTGGGTTGGCTGTTTCTTATGGGTTGATGTATTATTTATCCGTCAATCCCATTGAGGTATCGGGCGATATGGCCGCCACGTACGCCAAATTTGGCATTGAACCCAAACTGCCGGCCTCTGTCGATGCCGATATTTTTTACAAACAGGCTTTGGTGGTCTTTTTGATCACTACTTTTCTAGCTTTGTACCCTTGTTTTTCTATTTGGAAAATGCGTCCCGTAGAAGGTATGCGCGCTTAATTTAAATTATACATTATGATACTTAAAATAGCTTGGCGCAATATCTGGCGCAATAAATTAAGAAGCTTTACCGTGATGGGGGCGGTTATTGTGGGCGTTTGGTCGTTGATTTTCCTTTTGTCTTTTACTGCTGGTTTTATAAATGCTTATGTCAATAGTGCCATTGAAAATGAGCTGTCACATTTGCAACTGCATCATCCCGATTTTAAAGAAGACCAAGAAGTACGGTATACGTTGCCACGGCTTTCTGCTTTGGAAAAAACACTGGTTGCACAGGCAGACGTAGAGGCTTATGCTGCTCGTACATTGAGCAACGGCATGCTGGCTACGGCCAAAGGGTCTAGGGGCGTACAAATCAGAGGCATACACCCCAACAAAGAAGCCGTAGTAACCCGACTGGATGAAAAAATTACTGCAGGGAAGTATTTTAGCGAAAGCAAAAAATCTAATCCAATTGTTCTGAGCCAACGCTTGGCGGATAAGTTATCTTTGAAATTAAAATCCAAAGTTGTGCTGACGTTTCAGCAAGCTGATGGCACATTGACCAGCGCAGCCTTTAAAATCATTGGTCTTTATCAAACGGGCAACGCAGTTTTTGAAGAGCAAATGGTGTTTGTGGACAACAAGGACCTGAGCCGTTTGCTAGAGTTAGAGCAACAAGCGCACGAGGTCGCCCTAAAACTAAAAGACATACAACAACTGGACACCGTACAAGCGCAGCTGGCCGCGCAGTTTCCAACGATGTTAGTGGAAACGTACCGAGAAATCTCTCCCGATGTCAACTTATACGAATCGCAAATCTCCGTGTCTACTTATATGATTGTGTTTATTGTAATGCTGGCGCTAATTTTTGGCATCGTCAACACCATGTTGATGGCCGTGTTGGAGCGCACGAGAGAATTGGGCATGTTGATGGCCATTGGTATGAAACGCCTCCAAGTCTTTGCTATGGTGGTGGTTGAAACGTTGATGCTGGCATTGGTCGCTGCTCCTATTGGTTTGCTGTTGGGCTACCTAACGGTGGCCTATTTTGGGAATAGCGGGTTGGATTTAAGCGCTTATTCCGCAGGCATAAACCAATTTGGTATGAGTGACCGTGTGTACTTGGACTTAGACCCTGCTTCCTTTGTAACCGTTACGGTAGCAGTGGCCATTACGGCGATTTTGGCGGCGCTCTACCCTGCCCTCAAAGCCACCCGCTTAAAACCTGTAGAGGCCATGCGGCAGTTGTAGGAGTGCGGTTTCTTTCTCTAATAAAATAGCTAAAACAAGTATTTATGAATACTAGTAACCCGATAGAAAATATCATTCAAGTTAAGGACGTCACCAAAATTTACAACCCCAAGACCATTCCTGTACACGCCTTGCGCGGGGTCGATTTGACCATTGGAAAAGGAGAATTTACGGCTTTAGTCGGGCCTTCGGGTTCGGGCAAAACCACGCTGCTCAACGCCATTGGCGGCTTAGATTTGCCAACAAGTGGCAGTGTGGTCATCAACCGACAGGACATCGCCCGACTCTCTGACAGCGCTTTGATTGAGTTTAGAAAGCAGCACATTGGTTTTGTATTTCAAGCGTATAATTTAATTCCTGTGCTGACGGCCAAAGAAAACGTAGAATTTGTAATGTTGTTGCAGGGAAAACCAGCCGCAGAGCGCGAAGCGCGGGTACAAGAATTGTTGCAGGCGGTCGGCCTTCGCGAGCAGATTGACCGACGTCCGTCCCAGCTCTCGGGCGGGCAGCAGCAGCGCGTTGCCGTAGCGCGGGCATTGGCTTCTAAACCCATGTTTATCTTAGCCGATGAACCTACGGCCAACTTAGATTCCAAATCTACGGCAGATTTGTTGGACATTATGGCCCAGCTCAACCGAGAGGAAAACATCACGTTTTTGTTTTCTACCCACGACCAGCGCGTGATTGACCGCGCCCGTAGAATTGTTACCCTAGAGGATGGGAAAATTATTTCGGATGAAATGGGCGTTCAATAATGCGGGTGTTTTATATAGGCTGGTTGCTGGGGTTGTTGCTGGGCTGGGCTTGTCCTACTGTTGCGCAAGACAGCAGTGCAGTGGTTCCCCCTACCCAACGTCCCGATCAGAAGCAGAAAAAAGACCCCAACGCCCCTAAAAAATGGGTCTTGAACGGCTACCTCAAATACTTGACTTCGGTGTATTTTTTACAGCAGCCTACGCCCTTGTTGTTGCAAGACAACTTAATTCACAACCGTTTAAATTTTAGTTGGTATCCCAATGCGGACTGGACGGTCAAAGCGGCGTTGCGCACGCGGGTATTTTTTGGGGAATTTGTTAAGTCGCAACCTAACTTTGGCAGCGCTATTTTGAGGGCGGACAGTCTTAAGAATGGCTATACCGATTATTTATCTTGGACTTTGCTGGACGAGCGTGGCGGGGTGGTTCACAGCACTATAGATCGTTTTTATGCCCAGTATTCTAAGGGAAATTGGGACATTCGCTTGGGGCGGCAGCGCATCAATTGGGGCATCAATACCATTTGGAACCCCAACGATATCTTCAATACTTTTTCTTTTACGGATTTTGATTACGAAGAGCGCCCTGGTAGCGATGCTTTGCGGGTGCAGTATTTCACAGGCGTGGCATCCAGCGTAGAATTTGCGGTTAAGGCTTTCACTAATTGGGAACAAGCTACTGCAGCGTTGTTGTGGAAAACCAACAAATGGGAATACGATTTTCAATTTTTAGCGGGGGTATTTGAATCGAATTTGGTGCTCGGCGGCGGCTGGGCGGGCGCGATCAAAGGCTTGGGATTTAAGGGCGAATGGTCTTATTTTTACGATTGGAAGCGCCAAAGCAGGCAACGCCACAGCTTTGCAGGTACGCTTAGTTTTGATTATTTGTTTGCGAGCAAAACCTATTTGGTAGCGGGCTTGCTTTACAACAGCAACGGTTCTCTCTCCGCTAGTTCTACAGAATTGTTTGGTTATCAACCTTCGGCCAAAAACGTTTATCCTTACCAGTACGGCATTTCTTTGACCCTTTCCCAACCCATCAAAGAGCGTTTTTCCCTCGGTTTGACGGCTATTTACAGTCCTGGTGAAAGCCATTCGCTCTTTGTGACGCCCAACTTTGCTTATACCATCAACGAACAATGGGATTTATCTCTGGTGGGGCAAGTGGCGTTTAATACGGATGGAGGAGCGTATGTAAGTCCTTTGCAGGTGGTGTTTTTACGGTTTAAATTTAGCTTTTAAGGCTGTGGGAGTTGTTTCTACAGTTTTATCAAAAAATGAAGCATTTACTTCTTGTTGAGTTATCCCCATTCTCTGAAACGGCAAAGATACGATTACAGTTCTAGCTTGCTGATCCCGTACTTTTTTGTACAACGCACCCTTTTATTGTAATTATTTTCATAAATTTAATTTTTATTTTATCTTTCATTCTAATAAATGAACTTATTGGAATGAGTACTGGTTGGTTAGAAAGTATACAGTATTATTATTCTTCTAATTAATTTACTGTCCAATAAGAGATAAAAATAAAATAGAAGGCAGTGTTAGTAAGGTAGAAAACGTTCACGTGGGTGACATTCGCAACTTCAACAATTAATAAACCAATAAACAACACCAATGACACCAATCAAAGTATTCCTATCCTACAGCACCGACAATGCCGACCACCAAAATTGGGTAAGGACCCTAGCCAACAAGCTGCGCAGCCACGGCATCGACACCACTTTCGACCAGCACGATTTAAAAGCAGGACAAGATATGTACGCCTTTATGGAAACAATTGTTGATCACGCCAAGCACGCTAAAGTAGTTATTTTGTCTGACGCATCTTATACTGAACGCGCAAATGTTCGCAAAGGCGGTGTAGGCGCCGAAATTCAAGTCTTGACCCCAGCCGTATACGGCGATATAGGCCAGACACGAGTTATTCCTGTGTTTACCGAAAGATTTTCCAATGGTGAGCCAACACTCCCCACTTTTCTAAAAAACCGTTACGCGCTAGATTTTTCTGATCCAGATCACTACGACCACAACTACGCGCTGTTGTATTTGGCCATTACCAATACGCCACTACACGAGAAGGCACCGCTGGGGCAGAAACCCGACCTTGATGCCATCCGAAAAATGGGCGCACGCAAAACCAACACTTCCAAACAGCAGAAAAACATTGTAAAAAAGAACTTAGAGGACATCGACAATGCTCATATAGGGGACAAAAATGATTCCACGGAGGACGATGGGAGCTTTACCAACAAAAATATAGTAGAAGGAGATGTAAAACGCGTGAAGAATTTTCGCTTGGGCGATGATTATTAACTCTGGAAGAAAACAACACCCTAGACAAATCTGGGTGTTGTTGCATCTGTCCTATCGCTAATTGCCTCGTTTGTTAGAGGCGCAACAAGGCTTTAATCTTTTCGTATACCTCTGCTGATTGATCTATTTTTTTACAAACTTCTTGATCGTCGATATTAAAATAAAAATAGCCTACATAACCGTCTGTAAATGCTTTGTCAGGGTCGGTAATAAAATCTGGTTGTTGGTTCAGTTCTAAATCTGTTAACGTTTGTTTTATAGTGTGTAATTCGGAAGTGGATAAGCTGCGGTACAACGCCAAATCTGTATTAAAATAGTTGTCAAAACTTTCAATAGCTCCCTTATTGCTACTGAAGTAATAAGTTCCATCCTGTTTAATCACAATGCGTTCGTTGCCAGCGTGTTCTTGTACCCGATGGGTATTGGTCGCTACTTCCGCCCAGTAGAGTAAAACGTCATCAGCTATAGTAAGGTGAATATCTTGAAAACAGTCCATAGTGCTTATAGAATTAATAGTCAAAGAATGAGCAGTAGAAATGGTAGACCCCGTGTCGGCTGTTGTCCTTGTTTGGTCAGTCTGCTCGTTTTCAGCAGTACAACTCAATAGAACAGTAGACAGTAATACCAGTACTGTTCCGACGTAGAAACTTAGTTTTTGAATTGCCATTTTTTTAAGTTTGTAATATCTTTTAGCAGCGGTTCTCACGACAAGTTAAACAATATAAACAATAAATATTTGGGAGTATG
>CAYUZF010000271.1:1312-6202 GCA_964449615.1 uncultured Aureispira sp. | reverse complement strand
GCTTTTAGCCAGTGGCTCGGCATTGAGTTGCAGGCGGTTGAGGCGGGCAGCGCCACTTTATCGCTTACGGTACGCCCAGAAATGACCAACGGTTTTGGCTTAGCACATGGGGGAATAAGTTACTCGTTGGCAGACAGCGCGTTGGCTTTTGCGGCGAATGCACACGGCCGCCACAGCTTATCGGTGGAGACGTCTATTTCGCATACCCGTGGTGCGCGTGCTGGCGATGTCTTAACGGCAACCGCATCGGAAGAGCATTTGAGTTATAAAATTGGTTTGTACCGCATTGTTATTCACAACCAACAGCAGGAGTTGGTCGCTGTTTTTAAAGGAACCGTCTACCGCAGCAGCAAAGAATGGCCAAGCGAGAACGACTAGAACCACGCATTCTTTGGTATTAATCGAATAGAAGTTATCCTAAGTCGAAAAAGAGAATTGATTTGATAGCGAATGGCTTATGTTTGTGGGCGGAAAAAGAGCCAACTGGTTTTTTTAACAAACGGAAAACATACACATTCATTAGTAGTCTGCTTTAGCGCTTCCTTTTTTCAAAAAAAAAGTTATTTTTACGCCACTTTTGATAATTGAGAAAGCAAAAATAGATTGCTTTCAGAGCTAAAAGGCTATTTATGACACCAACAAGAACTAAAATCGCAGGGTTAGGATACTTTGTTCCTAAGAACGTCGTGACAAACGATGATTTGGCGAAAGTAATGGATACAAGCGACGAGTGGATTCGCACGCGAACAGGCATAGAAGAGCGTCGTTATGTAACGCGTTTTGAAGATACGCCTGCTACTATGGGCGCAGAAGCTGCCCGCATTGCTATGGAACGCGCTGGCGTTGCAGCAGAGGATATTGACTTTGTGGTTTTTGCAACCTTGAGTCCCGATTATTATTTCCCTGGCGGTGGTGTATTGGTACAACGCGAATTAGGATTGGGGCACTGCGGCTGTTTGGATGTGCGCAACCAGTGTTCGGGCTTTATTTACGGGCTATCGGTAGCGGATCAATACATCCGTACAGGTACGTACAAAAATATCTTGTTGATTGGTTCAGAAGTGCATTCTGCGGGAATTGATTTTAGTACAAGGGGGCGTGACGTAACGGTAATTTTTGGCGATGGCGCAGGCGCAGCCGTATTGCAACCCACCCAAGAAGAGGGAAAAGGGGTGTTGACGACCCATTTGCATGCCGATGGCACCTATGCTGAGAAATTAGCCTTCATCAACCCTGGTTCACATGCAGGCGTACACAACAAAGACCTGAGCATTTTTCCAACGGTAGAAGAAGACCCCTACGCATCGCTCATGATTACGCCCAAAATGGTGGAGCAGGGCGAGCATTACCCCAACATGGACGGCCAGTTTGTATTTAAACACGCGGTAAAACGCTTTCCAGAGGTAATCGGCGAAGCATTGCAAGCTACCCAACTTTCTGTTAAGGACATTGATTTGCTGGTTCCGCATCAAGCCAATTTGCGCATTTCTCAATTTGTACAAAAAACCTTGCAGTTACCCGATGATAAGGTGTACAACAACATCCAAAAATACGGCAATACAACCGCCGCCTCTATTCCAATCGCTCTAACAGAAGCGTGGGAGCAGGGCAAAGTCAAAGACGGTGACTTGGTTTGTTTAGCAGCTTTCGGAAGCGGCTTTACTTGGGCAAGTGCGTTGATTCGTTGGTAGCTGTAATTTTTAAATTCCTGTTAAAGGAGGGTTGCCAATCAGTTTTCGGCATTAGATTAGACGAATGGAGAACAACATACCTAAACATATACTTTGATGTTGGCCTTGGTGTCTCCACTTTGGTACAATTTCACAATTACAAACACTATTAAATAACAGTATGAAATTAAAGAATATTCTGTTTTCTGCCTGCTTGGTACTTCCTTCTTTGGCATTGACAGCACAAGAAACCGAACCAACCGCTCCAGAAAACTGGTACAACTTGGACATGGAAACGGATAAGGTTCAAGGCGTAAGTACAGAGAGAGCCTACAAAGAATTGCTAAAGGGCAAGGAGTCTAAAACAATAGTGGTTGCTATTATTGACTCTGGTGTAGATGAGGAGCATGAAGATTTGAAAGACGTAATGTGGGTAAATAAGGATGAAATTCCTGGCAATGGGATCGACGATGATAAGAATGGCTATGTAGACGACATACACGGCTGGAATTTCATTGGAGGTAAGAATGGGGAGAACATCGATAAAGATACCTACGAATTGACGCGCGTTTACGTTTATTTAAGAGATAAAAAACGCAATAAGAAAGAAGAGGCGCGTTACCAAGAAATCAAAAAAGAATTTGATGAAAAAGTAACAAGTACCCAAGAGAATTTACAGCAAATGACTATGATTAGCAACGTATTGTCTACGTTGAAAGATGGTCTAAATGGCAAACCTTCTACCCCTGAAAACATCAAAGCGATGGAGCCTAAGGATGAAAAAGGCGCTATGGCTAAACAGTTGTTCGAATCTATTTTCTTGCCTCAATTTATAGCCGAAGGGAATACCGAACAAGACGTGGTTGACTTGGATGAAATGATGGAAGGCATCAACGGTGCGGTTGAGTATTACCAAAACAGCTTGGAGTACGGTTACAACCCAGATTTCAATCCTAGAAACATCGTAGGCGACGATTACAGCAAATCTAGAGAAATGTTCTACGGCAACAATGATGTAACTGGCCCCGATGCTACACACGGTACTCACGTTGCAGGGATTGTAGGAGCTGTACGCGACAACAACCTCGGTTCTAAAGGGGTAGCAGACAATGTGCGTTTGATGTCCGTTCGTGCCGTGCCAGATGGCGATGAGCGCGATAAGGATGTTGCGAATGCCATTTGTTATGCCGTTAACAACGGTGCGAAGATCATCAACATGAGCTTTGGTAAAGGATATGCTTTTGATAAAAAACGCGTGGATAAATCGGTACGCTACGCAGAGAAAAAAGGCGTGCTGTTGATCCATGCAGCGGGCAACAGCTCGTTGAACACGGACATGGAAGACAACTATCCCAACCGCTACAGAAACGATGATGAGTCTAAAGGATACAGCAACTGGATCGAAGTAGGTGCTTTGGATTGGAAGCCTGGCGAGCAAATGCCTGCTAGATTTTCAAACTATGGTAAGAAAAACGTCGATTTGTTTGCTCCTGGAGTAGACATCTACGCTACTACACCAGGCTCAGAGTATGAAGCGTTGAGCGGTACCAGTATGGCAGCGCCCGTAACCGCTGGTGTGGCGGCTTTGGTTTGGTCGTACTACCCAGAATTGACGGTACAGGAATTGAAGAAAATTCTACTAGAGTCTACCGTTAAGAAATCAGACTACGTGATGATTCCTGGTGGCGATAAGAAAGTAGAATTTAGTACTTTGTCCAACACCAGTGGTATTGTCAATGCTTATGCCGCGTTGAAAATGGCCGAAGAAATGACCGCTAAGAAAAAATAAGCCAAAGGGTTGTTCCTTTGATTTAAAATAGCAGCAAGCCCTTCTAACACAGAGTTGGAAGGGCTTTTTTTATAGAGCTTTGTAAAGAAATCAGCATGTTAATCAATTATCACCACAAAAAATTTCGTCCAATTAGCAATAGTGATAATGGCGAAACCTCTATCCAAACAATTTTTCACTACCACCAAGAAGGTCAAATTTTGACGGCCAGCTATGCGGGGGGAGCAATTGTTAAAGGGCACTTAATTGGCCTGGTCGATGAGCAAGGCCGTATAGACATGCGCTACCACCAAGTCAACGAACGCGGAGTACTTAGGACAGGTATTTGTCACTCTACCCCTGAGTTGCTGCCCAATGGCAAAATTAAACTGCACGAAACTTGGGCTTGGACTTCGGGCGACCATTCTAAAGGCAATTCTATTTTAGAGGAGATGTAAACGTAGCGGACACAAGCCCCGCTAGTTTATAGGGCAGGTTGTTGAACTGGTGCAAGCTCAAGACTTGCGCCAGTGCTGTTTAGGGGGACTTTGTGTAAAAAAAGAAAAAACAGCGGGCGATGACAGTATCTTTGGAACAGTTATTAATATAAATAGACAACAAACAGCGCTTTTATTTGGTTATCTTAGATAAACACGATTATAAAATAATGGTGTATTGTCAATAGATAAGGATACAAGACGAACCATTTTTTTAAACAGATTATAACAGAAAAATAAGGTGGTCTTGCCATCGTTTAGCAATTATTTTACGTTATTAGAGGTATCAATGATTGTTCTGTTGATTAGGTGCTAACACTCTAAAAGCTCGCTTATTATCCATTAAATACTGATTATTATGATTCTAGTTCGATATACATTCTCCCTTGTTTTATTGTTGTTCCTATGTTCTACGCTTGCTCAAGCATCGCCTGATAAGTATGTAGATTTTATGCCAAAGTATAGGAGTGAACACGAGAATTTATTGCTGACTAAAATTTCTTACACAGAACGAGAAATGTTGGTTTACTTTACTTATGTGAGTAAAAGTGACAACACCATTATTGAGTTTTCTGGAGCAGGCACGGACAAACCTTGGAAACTTTTTAGCTCTTTTCGCAGTGCAGGCGACTTGGTTAAACACGCTACGTTGAGAGCGATTGTTATGGATGGCAAAGTAGAAACGGAAGAAGTGAAGGCCAATGAATCGCTGGCGCTCAACCCCAAGAAGGGAACGGTAGTGACAGGCGTCGCCTATTTTGACCGCCTACCTGGTAGTGTGAAATCCATCAATTTTGCGGCGGGTGAATTGTTTATTTGCAACGATATTTTAATTAAAGATGACCGCAATCCGCTTTTGGGAACGAAGGAGCAAATGGAATCCAATATTGAGTATTTTTACGACAAAATGGGCGTAGAGGTAAAGCGAGAAGTTGTAACCATTGCACACGCCAAA
>CAYUZF010000271.1:273-1285 GCA_964449615.1 uncultured Aureispira sp. | reverse complement strand
TCACCTACACGCCTGAGCAGTTGCGCTCTTCAGCAGATTTGAATTGCAATACGCGGGTAAATTTGAGAAATGTTTATTTTGATGACAATTCGGCCAGTTATGCAGGGCGTGTAGAAGCGCTTAAAACTATCCAAATCATTATTGATTATATGGAGTACTATCCGAGTTCTTCTATTATTTTGCATGGACATTCTGATGTGATGGGAAGCCCCATTAACAATTTTGAATTGTCTAAAAAACGGGTGTTGGCTGTGCGTAATACGTTGGTGACCAGAGGAATAGACAGCGACCGTATTCGCTATGTGGCACACGGAAGCAGCCAGCCGCTTCCAGGAAAGGAGAATGGCAGCAAGAAAAATCGTCGGGTAGAAGTAGAAGTGGTTTGTAACGAATAAATTAGCCTTTTTACACTAAGTTTAAGAATTGGTTATTTGCTTCAAAAGGATTTTAGGAAATTCTGAGAAGTAGATAACCAATTTTTTTGTTCCTGCATTTCTATGGGTATTGTTTCCAAAAAATAGTATTATTGCAAAATAAAATCATGGTTTGCGTACACCCCACCATCGTTTACCAATAGCCCTCAACAATCAACCGTATGCAGTTATCTTCCAAACAACTGGGAACAGGACTCCTATTGTCTACCTTATTCCTCTGTCTGCCCGCTTTCTACAACAATGTTCCGCTCATTTTTCCTGATAGCCCTGCTTATATTGATGCAGGCTTTGCAGAACGTTCTCTGGGACCACGCGTTTGGACCTATGCAGGTTTTGTTCGGCACGTAAGTTTGGCGGAAACGCTTTGGCTGGTTGTACTTTTGCAAAGTTTTTTAGTAGCTGCGTCCATTTATCTGTTGTTCAAATATGTGTTTAAGACCCAGCAAGCGTGGAGCTTTCTATGGTACACGTTGTTTATTAGTCTAACAACGGCAGCCGCTTTGCACAGCAGCCGAATCATGCCCGATATTTTTACACCGCTGGTAATTTCAAATTTAGGCTTGCTGCTGTTTGGAAAG
>CAYUZF010000271.1:0-263 GCA_964449615.1 uncultured Aureispira sp. | reverse complement strand
TTTTTGTAGCGCTCTCTATGCACAACTCGCATACCGTTCTGGTGGTGCTTATGTTTGCTGCATTGGCCTTCGGGACCTTGTTTCCTGTAGTGCGAAAGCTCTACCAACAGACGGGTTTGTCTTGGAAATGCCTGGGGAAAGTAGGGGCCTTGATCGTTGCCTGTTATTTGGCTGTCTGCACCATCCACTGGAGCTTAAACGCTGGTTTTCGGGCGACACAAGGCGGCAGTATTTTTCTGTTTGCACGCTTGGTTGATTTTAAT
>CAYUZF010000270.1:5111-6227 GCA_964449615.1 uncultured Aureispira sp. | reverse complement strand
TGGTGGGCGTTTTTCTCCTGCTGGGTGAGGGGTTTGCCACTGGCAATTTTGACCATCAAATCAAAACTCATCAAACCCGTAATTTTTCCCGTTACTATAGGCACACTGTCTTTAGTACTGGCAAATTTAATGGCCGCTGTCAATTCTTTGACAGTAACATCAAAGGACTGTTCATCGTGCTTGCCCTCGGCGCCGTAGTCCAATATGGTATCTACACCGAATTGCTCCAATTCGTAAATGGTTCGTTGGCATTCTTCCAGCGTAGCGCCTCCACAAAACTGCTGAAAAACGGTTTTCTTAATAACCCCTTTGATGGGCAAGCGCATTTTGAGCGCCAGCAGCGTAGCATTGCTGCCTAAATCAACCAGCAAATTACTGCTCATCAATCTAAACAACATCGCCGTTCGGCGCAATTCCTTATCCGATTTTTGTTCAAATGCTACGGCGGTATTGGTAAAATCTATCATGCTGTAATCGTTACTAGAGTAATTTAAAAACTAATACTTATTGGCTGCTCTTTTTATAAGTTTTTTTATAAGCGTATCGAACAAAGCCAAAATGCGTCTAGGTGTTATTCCAAATGCGCCAAGCTGCTTCGGCCTGCGCTTCTAACATCGGCAACCCGTTTAAGACTTTTGCACCTGCCTGTTGGCCGCGCTTCAAAAATAAGGTTTCAGCGGGATTATAAATCAAATCCATCAAAAAATGCTGTGCCCCCAATCCAGAATAAGGCAAATTAGGGGCTTGGATGACCGCTGGGTATTGCCCAACGGGCGTCGTATTAACAATCAAAGAAACATTGCCCAATTGTTCGGCGGTTAATTGTTGATAAGTCAAGCGTTCTGGTGCTTCTTTCCTAGACACATAAGTATAAGAAAAGTTCATGCGCTTCAAGACATAAGCGACGGCTTTGGAAGCTCCTCCCGTTCCCAAAATCAAGGCCTGTTGCAAGGTATGATTGTTGGGCAGCAACAACAACAAGGCTTCTTCAAAGCCCAGCACGTCGGTATTGTAACCAACCAAGCGCCCCTGTTCAAACGCAATGGTGTTTACCAACAAGTAACTGAAGGTTTGCAGAAGAGATTTTGCATTGAGTACCCGGATATAAAGCCAAAT
>CAYUZF010000270.1:4819-5101 GCA_964449615.1 uncultured Aureispira sp. | reverse complement strand
GTGTTTACCGCCCCTACGGCCTCCGCTTCCTCAGACAGCGCATCCAAATACGGCAACACAGCTTCCTTGTAAGGAATGGTAACGTTCAAGCCTGCCAATTGCGGGGTTTGCGCCAATAAGTCAGGCAAGGCGTCGATTTGCGGCAGCTCAAACAAGTCGTAGCGCGCTTCCAAAATACCTTCGCGCTCGAACTTTTGAGCAAAGTAACTGGGAGAAAAAGAGTGGGCAAGGGATTGACCGAGGAGTCCGAATTGGCGCATGGTGTTGGAATTTGATTACCAG
>CAYUZF010000270.1:2911-4788 GCA_964449615.1 uncultured Aureispira sp. | reverse complement strand
TAGGGCTTCTGGGAGTTGGTTAAATAATTTTTCTAGACGCGGGTTGTTGGTGCTTTGGCGTTGTATTTCTTTCCAGACGGTTTGGTGGTTGCTGTGTTGGACGCGCTCTTGGAGCATCCTCAAAACTTGTTTTTTAGCAGCAGCAGTACTTTCAAATTCGATAGAAGCTTTGGGCGCGTATTTTTCTAGAATAGTTTCTACTTTTCTAAGCGTCTTAGCCTTTTGCACTCCTATGTAATCTTTCAAAAGATGAAAAAAGGCTAATCCCGCATTTTTTCTAGCTTCTATCAACTCTTCTCTTTCATTCAACCGCAGTAAACGTAGCGTGTAGGTAGCTCGCTTTTTTTCTGTCGCTTGCTCCAAATTAGGATGTTCCGTAAAGGTTCCTTGGAATAAGTCTAGAACTAGAAAACGCATGGGGTTTTCCCGTCTAAGATGTATCAACAGCCCCTTATCTGTACTGGGTTCTTTATTGGGATGTTGTTTACAGTAATGCTTTAAATCTACTTTAGTACCCTTAGCAATGAACACGCTAAAATGATCTAATTTTTCCCCTGTATTGCATTTTTTACAAGCATACAGGTAATTACCCCATTCAAAGGCTTTGTTAGGAAATAACGACTTAGGATAAATGTGTTCAATGTCCGAAACTTCGCCATCCGACCGCCATTTCTTTGAGTAATTTTTCTATTTCTACAAAAGCAGCTCTTTTAGCAGTAGAAGATTTTTTATTGTCCCACAGAGACCTAGCACGCGCCACTCTATCAACTCGGGTACTTTTTTTGTCAAATACATGGCATAGATTTTCTAATTATCCAAAATATCCTCTGCAATGGCCTGCTCTTCCTCCAATTGGTGTCCCAAACGCTCCAACAAAAACACCACCACAAAGCCAAAAGCCATTAAGCCTACACAGGCCAATAAATAAGGTGCACCCTCCATATAATTGCTCGGCAGCACATTCTCATACAAATACGGGACTTCCTCGCCGTGTGAATTGATGCGGGTAGCCAATACATTTTGCCAGGGCCATACTTTTTTGATAGAACCCAACATAAAACCCGACAAAACGGCTAGGGTAAGATTCTCGTGATTTTTAAACGTCCACGATAGGATGCGGGAAAACAGCAGCAGTCCAATCACACAACCCGACATAAAAATAAGCAAAAACACAATGTCCCGATCATTGGCCGCCGCCAATACGTGTTGGTACATGCCCATTAACAACAAAATAAAACTGCCCGATATCCCAGGTAAAATCATTGCAGAAATAGCAATCGAACCTGCCAGAAACACCATCCAATATTCGTTGGGGGCTTGGCTCGGCGCTACCAGTGTGATGGTATAGGCCACCGCTCCACCGATAATCAAACCCAGCACCGCCGACAAATTCCAGCGGTCGACTTGGCGAATGATGTAAATGCTCGACGCGATAATCAAGCCCAAGAAAAAGGCCCACAGCAGTTGTGGATAATTGGTGAAACACCATTCTATACCTTTGGCTAAGCTGAACAAACTAATCATAATACCCACAAAAAGCGCTAACAAAAAGGAGCCGTCTACATGTGTCCAAGCAGCTTGAAAACCTTCTTTGAACAACAAGCGCAGCGCTGCCACGTTAATAGACTTGATGGCGCCCAACAAACGGGCATAGATTCCCGTAATAAAAGCAATGGTACCCCCCGATACACCAGGTACCACATCGGCAGCCCCCATCGCCATACCTTTCAGAAAGGTTAATAAATAAGTTTTAGGGGTGTCGGTGGCCTTCGTTGTAGAAGATTGATTGGGCATGACTGTAATTTTGAACAAGCTGCGGAAAAAGAAGTTATTTTGTAGCGCGTCAACGCCGCGCAAAGGTAGGGAACCTACCTTTT
>CAYUZF010000270.1:2153-2901 GCA_964449615.1 uncultured Aureispira sp. | reverse complement strand
CCAACAAGGTAGCTCAATTTTTTGGTTGCTGCAATTTTGTAGGGCGCAAGGCTAGCATAGGTCTAAGAATTGCCTTATTTTCAACCCTTTCCCTTTTTCGATCCCTTGTATTTTTTTAACCCTACTCTTTTTAAATGTCCTCTTGACAGCCTGTTTCTAGGCCTTACCATTATGATACAACACAATCTTTTACGCATGAATTGTTGCCGAGTGGCTATATCTATTATCCTTCTACTGTGGAGCAGTGTTCTTATTGCGCAAAGCACCCCCCTTTACATCAAAATAGTAGCACAGAAAGGAGACGGTGTTTACGTTATGCTGGATCGGTATCGCTTAGATAGAAATTCTTGTGCTGTAGCAGAATTTTACAAAATTAACGGTCTCAAAAAAGATGCGGTCATTCAGTTGGGCAAAACTTATAAACTGCCCATTCGTCAATACAAATACAACCAGAAATCCATCCGCTCTACCGCCAACATCGAAGAATGGCAAACCGCCAAACAAATTGAGCGCTACAACGACTTGATGGTAGAAATTGGGTTAAAAGCCAGTGATTTTAGACGCGGAACTTGTGAATTGTGGGTTCCGCACCATTTGAAGTACTGTCCCAAAGACGTTTCGCGCTTTGTTCCCACCAACCGCCATTTTCCTATTTTTGGTAAAAAATACGCGGATGTGCCACTCGAAGACAAAACCCTAGCAGGAGCCGTGTACTACATCGTGTCTGGACACGGCGGGCCTGACCCTG
>CAYUZF010000270.1:0-2075 GCA_964449615.1 uncultured Aureispira sp. | reverse complement strand
CCTGGCGCAATGGCCAAATACAAAGGCAAATACTTGTGTGAAGATGAATACGCTTACGATGTTTCGCTGCGTCTAGCGCGCAACCTAATTGCCCACGGCGCAATTGTCTATTTGATTGTGCGCGACAAAAATGATGGCATTCGCAACGGCGAGTTGTTAAAAGCAGATATGGATGAACGCTGTTGGCCCAACGAAGTTATTCCCGTTTCGCAAAAGCCACGCTTGTTTCAGCGCTCCGATAAAATCAACGAATTGTATGAGAAAAATCGCCAGCGAGGCATTAACTACCAGCGAATGATAGAAATTCACGTAGACTCACGGGTGAAATCTCAACGAATTGATCTGTTTTTCTACCACCACCCCACCAGTCCAGGAGGCAAAGCCCTAGCCACCAAACTGCACCAAACTATGAAAAAGAAATACGCCGTCAATCGAAAGTCGGGAAATTACCACGGAGTAGTCACCGCCAGAGATTTGCACATGTTGCGCGAAGTGAAACCCTTGCCTGTTTTTATAGAAATTGGCAACATTCAAAACCCCAATGATCAAAAGCGCATTCTATATGCTACCAACCGCCAAGCGATTGCCGACTGGCTGGAGGAGGGGTTAAAGAAAGATTATTAGAACAATTAAAAAGGGGTTTCCACCATGTTTTTCTGTTCCATCGTCCCCGTCATCTGGTACATTTCCCATTCGGTAAAATCTAAATTAGATTTAAAACCTACGCCGTTGATTACTTGGGTAGGAGTGGTAATGCGTACTTTTTTATTAGAATGAATGGTTTCGTCCAGTTTGTTCCAAACCAACTCCTCCGTCTCCAGCAATTCATCTTGATCGTTCCATATTTTTACGTTGTCACGCAAATAAACTTTCTCCTCTTTCTGAAATTGCTCGGCGTAGTTCGCTACCATTTTACTGGTTTGTTGTTGCCGCTCGTTGTAAAAATTGGCGTCAATGCCGTCGGGAAATACCTGTTTGGGGGTGTCTTGTGCCACATAGCGCAATAGAGTAGGGGCGTGTATGGCCACGCGCACAACCGCAGAATCACTGTACAGCAATTCTACCCCCTCCGCACGTTCAATCCCCACTTCATCTTCTAAGCCAATCACCTCCAACTTCCCCAGACCATTATCACAGCTAACAGTTAAGAGCAAAGAAATAAAACCAACAAAAAATGAATAAGCACGCTGCATAAGACAAGATTGGGTGAAATAGAAAAGAATAAAAAAACGTCGTTCAAGAACTTAACAAGCCTTCAAAAAATAGACCTACAAATAACGGGGGCAAATTTGGAAATACAATCATTTAACATTAAGTTTATCTACCACCAATCAATGACGCTGTAAGAATCTACAAGGTTGGGACGAGCAGCAGGCGGCAAAAGAAAGGAAGTTGAACACTCATCTCAAAAGGATGAACCAATCATTTTGCTGTTTTGTTGATAGGAGAACGACTACAAGGTATAAAACTGTCCGCACACATCCCCTGCTGTTGTAGCTGTTGTGCTGTGTTTAAATAGGAAAAGCCAACTAACAATAAGAGCAGTTTTTGAAGCCGATGGTTGTACGCCATTATTTCACACACACATAAAAAGTAGCCTATGGAAATTCGCAAGCAAGCTATTAATTTCGATGCCGATTCTAAATTGTTTGATTTTATTGATAAAAAACTAGGAAAGCTCGAAACCTTCTACGATAATATTGTTAGCACGGATGTTTTTCTCAAACTGGAAAAAACAGGGCAAGTACAAGATAAAATTGCGGAGATTAAGATACATGTACCAGGATCTACCCTAATGGCCAAAGAAACCAGCAAATCTTTTGAAGAATCTGTTGATTTGGGAGCTTCCTCCTTGCGCCGCCAACTCATCAAATACAAGGAGCAGAAAAAATAATCAAAAAAAAGCCGTTTTTTTTTCGGAAAAATTTGGAAGTCAAAAAAAAGGTGGTATATTTGCATTCGCTTAGATGGAACAACAACTTGTAAGCAATTTGAAAAAAGCAGTGTATTACCTTTTTGCGCCGATGTAGCTCAGCTGGCTAGAGCAGCTGATTTGTAATCAGCAGGTCGTGGGT
>CAYUZF010000269.1:0-6337 GCA_964449615.1 uncultured Aureispira sp. | reverse complement strand
CTGTTGGAATTAGCGCATGCGCATGGGTTGGTGACTATTGGAAATCGACCGTTGAATATGAACGAAAATGGGCTGGAGTTTAGACTGGTGACCCACGAAGCGCAGTTAGCGGATTGGAGTGCGGAAGCGGCTGACCAGTGTTTAGCGGAATTTGTGGCGGTGGTTGAGCGGCAGCTCCAAGCGCTGACAGATGGCGAGAACACCGCAGATAATTTTGAACCCATGCTGTTGTTGCAACAACATTTCAGTGCTTTTCAGGGAATAGAAGCCGTAGAGCGCTTTTTCAAACGCCAAATTCAACCTTTTATAACTACTATATTTGAGAAAACTTCTAGCATTGAACCCTTACTAACACAGCTTGAAAAACAGGCTTGTTTGCACGCACTCAACAACCAAACCCAGAAAACACAGGCGTTCTTAGACCAGCTTCGGCAAGAAGACATCCCCATTAAAGAAAACAGTGTTCTAACCGCTTGCCATGCTTATATCCACTATTTTAAATTGAACCACGTGTTAGTGGGCCTTAGAAAACCCGCTTATGTACACACTTTACAGCAGACGTTGACCAAATAAAAAAGCAATAACTTCCAGTATAAGCACTACGTGTGATTGGATTTATTTTTATTTAAATTATAATTACTATTTTGTAATTTAAAAACATTTACGTACTTCAATAGACAACAAACATAAATACGCATTTTTAGGAAGACCATTCTATAACAGTTTTTATAAAAAAAAATACCATGAAACGATTGAATTTAGAAGCTTTTAAAGCTCAGAAATTAGATGAGCATACAGAGAAGGTGGATCAACTGCTCGGCCAAATATTGGGAGACTGCCATGTCAATCCCGATGACGACTGCGATGGCGATAGCGGAAGTAACAACGAGGGCGGCGGCAGTAGCGGTGGCAGTACAGTAGGTTCTAGTTTGTTCAAATTTGGGCCAGTAGTACAAACAAGCTAGCACACAGGCTACTATTATTATCAAATACTATTTTAAAAAATAAACATCATGAAACGATTGAAATTAGCAGCGTTCAAAGCTAAAAATTTGACCGCAAAGAACACCGAAAAAGTGGATCAATTACTAGGACAAGTATTGGGCGATTGCCACGATTCGGCTTCCCTCTACAACGATGAGGAGCCACCCAGTACGCCGCCCGTAGTGACCAATGAAATTAAAACCTACGTGGAGCTGGAACCAGACCTAGAGTAATAGGCAGCAGCTCAAAAGCTAACTCCTAAACCATGAAAAGGAGGCTGCCGAAAATCCTAAAATAGAGTAGGCAATTTTTATTAACCACTCAAATTTATACAACTATGAAACGACTAAAATTAGATGCTTTTAAAGCTAAGAACTTGAAAAAAGAAACGACGCAGCAAGTGGATGAATTACTCGGCCAGGTGTTGGGCGATTGCCACGATCAGCCAAAGAAGAGCGGCAGTGGCATTGGCTCTACTGTACCTGCAGAGTACTAAACCCAACTCTATAACGGCGTCTATCTATCGGTAAGGGGCAATTATAAGTGCCGCTTACCAGCCTTAGAAGCCACCTGCAACAGCAGTTTAACCGACTGCATCGTAATAAAAATTCATTCTATTTTTAAATGATTTTAAATTTAAAACAACCATGGAATGACTAAATTTAGAAGCTTTCAAAGCTCAAAAATTAACGGAAGAAACCATCGAAAAAGTAGACACGCTATTGGGTCAAGTATTGGGCGATTGCCACGATGGCTTGACAGAGAGCGAAGAAGAAGAAGTAGAAGGTTCTTCTCTTGCCTAAGCGGCAGGAATATTGTAGTAGGGGCGTGCAGTTGTACGCCCCTGCTATCTAACTTCCTCCACAACCCTCAAAAACACCTTTTTACCTCTCAAAAATAGTGTAAACGGACTCCATGCGTCAATTTTTCAAACACATTCAAGACTCTGTTGGAATCAATAATTTTCCAGTTTTCAGACAAACCGATCGCTTTGACTGTGGCCCCACTTGTTTGAGAATGTTGGCTAAATTTTATGGTAAAAATTACAGCATGGAGCATTTGCGCTACGAGTGCAAAATTGGTCCCGATGGGGTAGCGGCCAAAAACCTAATTGCCGCTGGGGAGAATCTGGGCTTTCACCTAATTCCCGCGCTGATTGATTTTGAAACCCTAGCCGTAGAAGCCCCTTTGCCTTGTATCGTTTATTGGCGCGACCGCCACTTCGTTATTGTGTATAAAATCAAAGGCAACAACGTCTACGTAGCCGACCCGCTGCACGGGCGCATCAAATACGGCAAAGAGGAGTTTGTAAAAGCTTGGCAGAACAGTGCCAGAGCAGACGGTACCGATGGCGGCATGACCATTTTACTAGAACCTACGGCCAACTTCTACGAGCAGGAGGGCGATGAGAAACCCAAAGGCCTCAAAATAATTCTGCCTTACCTGCGCAGCCATAAAAAGTACATTGCCCAAGTTTTTATTGGGGTATTGGTGGGTATGGTGGTGCAATTGATCATTCCGTTTATCACCCAAGCCCTTGTAGACAAGGGAATTAACTACGGTGATTTACAATTTGTGTATATTCTATTAATTGCCCAACTGGTGTTGTTTCTCAGCGGTTCTTTTTTGAATATTGTAAGAAGTTGGTTGCTGCTCTACATCGGGGCGCGCACAAGCATGCTCATCACCTCGGACTATTTGACCAAACTGCTGCGCAAATCGGTGTCGTTTTTTGATGGCAAAACGCCAGGCGATATTCTGCAACGGATCAACGAATCCAACCGTTTAGAGCGCTTTTTGAACCAAGTGCCAGGGCAGGTTTTTTCCTATGTCAATGCCTTCGTATTTTTGTTTATTTTGGCCTATTACAGCTTAAAAATACTAGCCATTTTTACCGTGGGAATTGCCGCTTATACCGCGTGGGTATGGTTTTTTATGAAAAGGCGGGAGGAGCTGGATTTTAAACGGTTTGATGCTTCGGCTAACATCAATTCTACCCTCATTCAAACGGTGAACGGCATTCAAGAAGTGAAAGTCAACGCGTCGGAGAGCCGCCACATTTGGAGTTGGGAAAAAAGCCGCGTACAATACTACAAAAATGCTGTTTCTACCTTAAAACTGGGCTTGTTCCAGAGCATCGGGGGTGATATTATTAACCAACTAAAAAACATCGCCATTACGTTTACGGCGGCGCTATTGGTGATCGAAGGGGAGATTACACTGGGAACGCTCTTGGCCATACAATACATTGTAGGACAAGTCAATGCACCTTTGTTGGGCTTGGTCGGGTTCTTTCGATTGGTACAAGATGCAAAACTGAGTGTAGAGCGCTTTGAAGAAATAGATTTTGTGTCCGAAGAGGAGGAGGTGTTGAACGAACGGAATTTGCTAACCTTGCCCAAACAATCGGACGATATTGTGGTAGAAAACCTGCATTTTTCCTACAGCGGCAGCACGGACGACTTGGTGTTGCACAACATCAATTTGACCATTCCTAAAGGCAAAACGACCGCGATTGTGGGCAATAGTGGCGGCGGCAAGACTACCCTGATCAAGTTGCTGCTCAAACTCTATTTGCCCACCGAGGGCAGCATCAAAATTGCCAACACCAACCTCAACCATATTGATACGGAAAATTGGCGCTCACTTTGTGGAACGGTTTTGCAGGAAGGCTATATTTTTTCCGACAACATCACCAATAATATTACCGAATCGGCTTCGGGAGAGCCCGTAGATACGCCGCGTCTGTTGGAATCGGTGAAGGTGGCGAATATAGAGGAGCTGATTAATAAACTGCCTTCGGGCTTTAACTCCATGATTGGCCCTGCAGGGTCGAGCGGACGCACCCTAAGCGGTGGACAGCGGCAACGGCTGCTTATTGCGCGGGCAGTGTACAAAGATCCTGAGTTTTTATTTTTTGACGAGGCTACAAGTGCATTGGATGCCAACAACGAGCGCATTATTGTAGAAAATTTAGATGCTTTTTGCGAAGGCAAAACGGTGGTGGTGATTGCCCACCGTTTAAGCACGGTCAAAAATGCCG
Source organism: uncultured Aureispira sp. (assembly GCA_964449615.1). Taxonomy (GTDB): domain Bacteria; phylum Bacteroidota; class Bacteroidia; order Chitinophagales; family Saprospiraceae; genus Aureispira. The sequence goes on along the minus strand of CAYUZF010000269.1, from coordinate 2,310 downwards.
ATCAAATCGTTGTCCTCGATCAAGGCACCATCAAGGAAATTGGCAACCACGGCGACCTCATCGCCAACAAAGGCTATTATTATCAACTTATTAAAAATCAACTAGAACTTGGCAATTGATCCTACTAAAATCGCTAACATCGAAGATAAGAGCTACTTTTTTCAAGATGTTTTGGAAAAGACACCCGCTTGGATTATCCGTTGGGGCAACACTGTCTTTTTTATCATATTCTCTATCTTGCTACTGGGGCTTTGGTGGATAGAATACCCTGACGTCATTGTTTCAGAAGTGAAAATTCTAACCGAAAACCCTTCTATTGATGTCTATAGTCAGAACAGCGGACAAATCGTCCACATTTTAAAAGAAGATAAAACAGCGGTAAAAAAGGGGGACTGGGTATTGATTTTGAACAACAGTGCCGATTACAAAAGTATTCTATCGCTAATGGAGCTGACCGAAAAGTTAGAAGGTGGGGACTTTTGGGAGCAAATGGAAGGCATCCAACTCAACGACCAATTGCGCTTGGGCGACCTCAACGACGAGTATTTAAATTTGTTTAGAAACATCAGCGAATACCAACTTTTTCGCAAGCTCAATCCACAGTTTGAACAAATTGGAATCAACAAAAATCGCAGCAAAAACCTCGATAAAATTCTACTGAACCTAGAACGTCAAAAGGAGTTGCTGGAGCAAGAACAAGTGTTGCTAAAAGCTGATTTGGAGCGCATGCGGCAGTTGTTCAAAGACGATGCTGTCGCCAAAGTAGAAGTAGAGAAAAAAGAAATGGAATGGCTGGCCCGCAAGAGCCAAGTCGAGGAATTGAACAGCGCTACGCTCAACGCCCGTTTGCAAAAGCAGGTCATCAACAAAGAAAACTCTTCGTTGGCCATTGAGCAATCCGACCAGTATTTGCAACTGCGCAACAATATTCTCAGCAGCTACAACCGCCTGCTGTTTTTACTCAAAGAATGGGAACAGCAATATGTACTGGCTGCACCTGTAGACGGCCTTCTAAACATGTACGACATTCGTTCTCAACGCCAATTTCTAACCCAAGAACAACACGTGTTTACCATCAGCCCAACAGGGCAACAAACCTATTACGCTTGGGTGAAAATGCCCGTTGCCAATTCGGGGAAAGTGCGCGTAGGGCAGGAGGTATTGATAAAATTAGCCAATTACCCCTACCAAGAATTTGGAACCCTCAACGGACGGGTGTTGTCCATCACCAGCGTCCCCAAAGACGGCAGCTATCTACTGAAAGTAGCACTGCCCCGACAGTTGCGCACCAGCGCCGAGTTGACCCTAGAGGCCAAGCAAGAATTGATTGGTGTGGCGGAAGTAATTACCGATAAATTATCGCTGTTGAGTAGAATGTTTAATTTTTTGAAAGCTAAAAAGGGCTCTAAATACTTGGAACCTGTCAACTAATACGATTATGGTTTTTGATGCTTTGCCAGATGCCGAAAAGGTGTATTGGCTCAATTATTTGATTCGAATGGAGGCGCGTTATGCTAAGAAGGTCAGGCGATTAGAGCGCGGCAGCTCGCCTGCGATGCACGAACGCCGCCGCGCCTTATTGCAAGAGGGCAATGCTTTTTGCCAACAGTTTTATGCTCAAATCAAAGAACAGCTCTACCCGTTGGTTTCTAAAGAAGCCCTGTTGGATATAGAAGTGCTACAATACAATTACGATTCGATTAGTCCCTTTTCGTTGGGCTATTTGAGCAGGGATTGGAGTGAAGCGCAAGACCATGCCGAGCAGCAGCGCATTGCAGAGGTCATTGAACAGCGGCTAGCGGAATTGGAACGGCTGGAAGGGCAAGAAACAGCTCTGTTTTTAGGCTGTGGAATGGGGCGCTACGCCGTAGATTTGGCTCCGCACTACCAACGGGTAGAAGCCTTTGACGCTTCGGTGGTGATGATTTGGTGCATTGAGCAATTGCAACGCCTAGACCGCTGGGAATTACTGCTCAAACACGAAAAGAATTGCAGGCGCATAGAAGAAACCGTAGAGCGGGTAGAAGTGGCCATGACGCCCGCCCAAAAAGCCCTCATTCAAGAAAAAATTCACTTTTTTGTCGCCAATGCCAACGCTGTTCCACTAGAGGCGCAGAGCGTAGACCATCTTTATTCGATTTATTTTACCGATGTGTTGCCGCTGGCGCGTTTGTATGCTTCGGTGGATCGCTTGCTTTCGGGGGAAGGCTTGTTTATCCACTTTGGACCGTTGGAATATTTCTTTAACAATGAAAAACAAATGCTGACCGCCGAGGAAGTGCGGCTGTTTTTTGAGGCCAAAGGGTACCG
>CAYUZF010000268.1:1002-6375 GCA_964449615.1 uncultured Aureispira sp. | reverse complement strand
TGGCGCGGTACTAGTCCGCAGGCTTCTGAGGAGGAACACCACTTTCCTTTTTTTTATAAATTCACACTACTATTTGGAGGAGTTGGATTCCTCTTTCCCAAAATAAGACCTGAAACAGACACATCTTCATCTATGTCCTCCCAATGAATTCCATATCCACCACCTATAAAACGCCAGTTAGAACGCTGCTCTTGATTAGCCGAAGCCAAACGCCAGTACCAACTATACGGAACGCCTATTTCTCGACCATCTTCCAAAGTCACATAAAATAATGCTGGTTCTACTCGTACGTGTGTAGCACGGATATTCTCTATGTTAGCCAAAGTACTCATACCATTTCTGTTTAAAATAATTTTGCTCTTCTTTCACAATCTGCTTTACCTGCTTCTCCTCTTTTTTACTAAAACTCCTCATATAGCTCTCACGCATAGTAGGTTCAAGCCAGTATTTGCCGTTTCCTTCTCCTTTCTCAACGTGTACGTGAGCGGGTTCGTTCCCCTCATTACTGTAAAAGAAAAAACGAAATCCTAATTTCCTGAATATTGTAGGCATCAATAATTTTTGTCCTAAGTTACATTATTTTTTTAAGTTAGCAATTTCAAGGGCGATCTCTTATTACTGGCGCGGTACTAGTCCGATGGCTTCCGAGGAGAAACACCGCTTCCTATCTTATGGTATTTACATGTCAATCAATTATATTATTTTACCAAAATTTACCCATAATAATTATCCAAGTAATACTTTCTACTCACTATTTTTACATTTTTTTCCTTCAGTTTTCTTATAACATACTCGTAATCATCCATATTATAAAGCATTATCATAGTAGATTCCTTTTTGTTAAATATAGAAAACACTTCTTCTCCTTCTATCAATATAATATCATTTACGCTTTCTATTATACTTTTTAAGTCCATGACTACGTTTTATGGATTAACTATTTTATTATTGTAGTTTACATAAGGAGATTTCAAATCAAAAGTGAATGCACTTTTATTATAAGGTATAATTCTAGTCTTCTTTAGTTGAGGGTTATTCAATAAATATCCTCTATCAACTACACTTCCTACAGGAGTTCCTTTAGGATGGGTATGCCATAGTAAGTATTTATTTTTTCCCGCAGGAAGCTCTAACCTATCTATTGACCCAGAGTGTAAAGAATGTGTTTTCGTTTTAGAATCATATAATAAAGCAAACTCTGCATTAGAGTGTTTCTCCATAAGCGCTCTCGCAAAGTCCTCACCTTGATAACCGTCCCACATTACGCGTCCCTGTCTACCTGGTAAAACGCCAGATTCAACAGCGTTTATAAAACGTTGACCTTCTTCAGTTATTTCACCCAATTGATGAAATACTTTGGTTCCGCGACTTAGCTTAGAAGTCTTAGCGAACGCTCCAGTAAACTTTGAAGTTGCCGCTTCCACAGCAAAACTGCCAGCAAACTTTCCCCAGTTGTAAGGGTCAGAATAATCAATAGAACCTATTTGCTCTACAAACCCATCTACTGTTTGATGAGATGCATCTGAGGCTTGCCATAACCCAAAAGACAAAGTCTCTAACTGAATAGAATTAGCACTAGCACTTAAATCAATTAAAGCTCCTGTACCTGCTGCTAACTCTTTCCAACTCTCCCGTTCTGTGCCAGGGATAAGACCAATTACAAAACCACCACTCTCTTCTGCCCCATCCACAAACCCATCCAGAAACCTACTTGCATTTCTGTCTAAAACACTTGGTGCTGGCCCTATAAATTTATACGTTGGTTTTTCAAATATCCATCTGTTGTTTGCTCTATCTGCCTTAAAAGCATTCCACAGAGTAGAGTTATTCATCTTTGCCCTTACATCCTCTATTGGAAGACCTGCTCCTTTTGCTATACTTAGTGCGGCTTGTTTGTCTGTAAAATCCTTTGCTCCTACGTACAAATAATCCATTCCTAGATCCGCTAAAACATTACCTCCTTGTGCTGTCGGTACATCATCTTTCTTGGGTGGATCTCCTGGCCCTTCCGTACTATACCCCTCCCGATCCACCCCATTCACAGGATTATTCCGAGCATACCGATATATATTCAACCCATCCACAAAGCCCCCAGGGTCGCCACTCGTCCAGCGCCCCAACCAAGAAGCATAATACCGCACCCCAAAGTAATCCAACCCCGTTTCCTCATCCCGCTCTTTACCCGTAAATCGATACCGCTTCAAACTCAAATCTTGGCCACTACGCGACGCTCTATAAGCACTAACCCCATAAGGATAATACTCCTCATAGCTAATTACTTGGCCTTGTTCATTACACTCAATTACAGCACTTTGCAGCCGATCCCTATATTGATAATACCCCGCAAGGGTAATTTTTGGCGCTCTGCACACCTTCAAAATGCCCTCTGTACAACTTTTTTGTACCTTCCTATAAAAATAGCCTTTCTTTCTCAATTGATAGTAATTTCATTTGAAAAAGAGAAGGCTTTTAACTTTTCTAAAACATCGGATGGATCTCTTGGAAGGCTTCACGCAAGCCCTCGTTGTAGTCCAACTGGTAGATCTGCGTGCTGATTAAGTGGTAATGACCGGCCAAGTATTGCGCCGTTAATATTCCCCGTCTATCTATCCACCGTCTAATGCGCGAGGCGCGCAGCTGCTGGAAATTCTCGAACGGAATGGGTACTTTGTTGTTCGCTAGCTCGATTTTTAAGCGTTGCTTTAGCTGGTGGAAACGCCATTGGACTTGCTTCACCTCCAACTCTTTAAACAACCATTCTTGCCCTCGGCGGAGATCTAGATGGTCTCCTAATAGCAGCACTTGAATAGTGCTTAGTTCTAGTTCCCGCTTGGCTAAACTACCCGATGGGCTACGCATCCGATAGCGTTCTACATCCATGTGCAGTACTTGAAGCCGTGGCAACTCCCGCAAGGCCAAGCCCTGGTAAATCAAAAAACTCAAGGCCAACCGCTGCCACGTTGGCCAGTGGTCGAGTCGCTCACACAGCTTTTCTAACTGGTACAAATCATCTGCATCTAAATACCGCCGCTCCTGCTCTCTGTTGTAGCCTTTAAGCTTGAAGCCTTCTATTGGATTGGGTAACTGTAGGTATTGGTAGTAACGTTCTATCCGCGCCAAAATGTGTATGAGCGTGCTCCGTGTTAGCCCTTTGGTTTCCTTCTCTACCACGTAGGAGAGGAGTTGATTGTAATCTAATTCTTGTACCCTAAAACCCACAAAGTAGCGCAAAAATTCCCGCTCCCAGCTCAGGTATCGTTTGATCGTACTTTCACTATATTCTGACTTGATTAAATATTGCTCAAAATTCATCTGTTCTATTTTTAGTTTCTAAATAATGTAAATACCGACTCGTAGAAGCAATATTCTTATGCCCCAAAAAGCGCCCAACTTGCTCAATGGACATGCCCCGTTCCACCAAATTAGTAGCGATGGTATGCCGCAGCGTATGCCAGCTTAGCGCTGCTCCCAACCCCGTTTCTTCTTGCCACAATTTCAATTGCGCGCCCAATAACGACTGGGCATTACCCCCCGTTCGACCTACTAAAAAACGAAAGGTGTAGTCGTCTTTGACTAGAAATATTGGCCGCTCATACCTAAGGTAATTCAGCAGCGCGACGACTTGCCGTTTGCCGAGGGGCAGCGCTCTAATTTGCCCCGTTTTGGCTGATTGGACTTGCAGCACTTTCCGTTTAAGATCGAAGTTTTGGGTTTGCAAGTTTAGCGCTTCTTTGCGCCGCAAGCCCGCCCCGTAAAACAAGCACCACAAACATTGCTTGAGCCAATAATCTTTTTGCTCGGCGGCCAACCATTGTTCTATATGTGCAATGGCCTCGGCAGGAAGTGCTTTACGCCTATTGTTGGCCACCCGAAGCCTAGGCAATTGCAAGCGGATCGTCTTGCCCTGCACGGCCTGCAAATACTGCCCGTACACCGTCATTGCCCAATGAATTTGCCGTTGGTACGCGCCGCTATAGCCCGATTCATCGCAGGCTCCAACAAAGCGCCGCAGTGCCTCGCTGCTGAGTCGAAGGCCGTTTTGAATGATGTAATCCATTGCCTTACCTTGGATGCTCAATAGCCGCTGAATACTCGTCAGTTCGTAGCGCTGAGAGGCCAGCCAATCCGCATAATTGATTCTTTCTTTCATAGTATAATACTTGATGTAAGGGCAAAAAAAGAGCGCTAGAACGGTTGTCGTTCTAGCGCTTTGCTACTCTTCGTTTACCCCCAATGTGATATAATTACTGTCTAAAAACAGTCGTTTTGTTATGTTTTTTTGTTTACCCCCTTGTCCATTTTTTTAAATTCTGGAACACTTTCATTCTACTAGCTCATTATCAGTAACTTACAGCCTAAAAAGTGTTCCAAAACTGTTCCTAAGTGTTCCAAACCGTTCCAAAGTGTTCCAACTCTAGTTGCTATAGCTTACTCCATTGATCGCTCAACTGTTGTTGTATCGCTTTTCTAAGCTTCTGATTATCATCCCAGTACACTACTTGGTAACGGTGGCGAGAATTGCCCTGCCCGCCTACTTGCTTTAGGTACTCCAAATTCAGCAACTGACTCAAAAAACGGTGTTGTTGTGTCTTGCTGATCTTCAACGCATGTCGTACCTCCCGACGACTAAAGCAGTGCTTTTCTCGCTCGTCCTGTTTGTGAATATACTCTTTTAGCTGTTCAAAAAACTCTCGCAAACTCCCGTCCAACTCGTCTATTTTTAGCATAATCGTCTCGAACAACAACTTGATAGACAGCTCTATATCCTCCCTTGTGGCGATGATCCGCCCCATCTTGTCCATCTCGCGCTGGTATTGGTGTATCCACGTTACTTGTTTGACAAAGCACTGAAACAAGTAGTTGAGTCTTCTTATTTTATGTACCCTTTTCGGCAACCTCACCCTACCCGCAAATGGGTTGACCACTTGCTTAGGCTCTAATAAATACACCAAGTTCTGTAATTTTTTCACCGCTGCTTCTTCCGTCTGGCGGTCAACCTCTCCACGGTCTTTTCTATACTGGTAGTCCAATATCCGTTCTGTTTGCTCCTCGCTCTCGTCTACTGCCACTAGTAGGCAACGGCTCATATTGTCTTCATACACCGCGCCCCGAGTCGTACACATCAAGGAGGCAATTGGCCCCTCGGCCAAAATCTCCGCGTTGTCCATCTTTCCGTTGTCTCCCTTGAGGGTAATGGTCGAGCTTAACCGCTGGCCTGATTGCAACTCTCGAACCACATACTGCACTTCCTCACTCAAGCCATCCCAATCTTCTACCGCTATGGCGGAATGTTTGAACTTGGTGCCCGCATGGTACAAACTCTTGTCGCTAATCCGTGTCCAAATATGGCGGTCGGGTTCTGGAATCATCTCC
>CAYUZF010000268.1:0-992 GCA_964449615.1 uncultured Aureispira sp. | reverse complement strand
TAGTGTTTTGCCTGTCCCGCTGCTGCCCTGAATCAAGGCGTGTAGCGGGTCTTTACACTTGTACGAACTGGCCACCACTAGCAGCAACAGGCGCGTCTGCTCTTCGCCCACAATACCCGTTTTGCCAATCAACTTATTAAGCCTAGTTAACAAGTTCTCTTCCTCCAAAAACTTTCTAGCCTGCGTGCGCGCCGCTGGGCTGATCTCAAAGTGTTTGTTTGCCGTCTGCGCCTGCTGCTCGCTCTGATCAAAGCGCAAGCGGTACGTATCTAACTCATCTGTCAACAAATTTATATCCACCTCCAACAACTCTGCCCCAATCTCTAACTTCTGGCTGGCCGCTTTGCAGTATTTTTGTACCGCGCTATCTTCATACAGCTCCACACGACCACGCGATTTGCGCGTACCTGAATCGGTTACCAACGTCACTTTCATACTGTCCAAGCTCCTCGATTGAAAGCCTTTGACGTAGTACTTGGCATGAAAACCTTGGTAAATCAAATTGCTAGGATTGCTAGTATCGAACTGCTCAGCTGCCTCGCTTGTTGGCTCCGCTACCTTGATTTCCAACAGCTCGACAAATAACGCTTCTTTCAAGTGATTAGCCCACAACTCGTTTACATCCGTGCCTTCGGGCAAATCCACCACTCGAACGCTAGCCGTGGGCAAAAGCTTACTCAATTGCTGCTGATACTTCAAGCTCGCAATCCGCCCCGCTTCATCGCCATCCAATAACAAAACCACTTCCTCCAATTGCTCCAAAGACAAGAGCGCTTGTTCATGCTCCTTAGTAAAACCATTCGTCCCATACAAGGCCAACACCTCGTAAGATTTAAGCGCCTTGATCTCCAACAAGCTCGCCGCGTCAATCACGCTTTCCGTCAAAATAATCCGCTTGGCCGCCTTGCTTGGACTGCCAGGAAATAACCCCGTCCGCCCCGTCTGGTAGTAGTGCCCTTTGTCCAAACACCGCCCATAAAAACTCACCACCT
>CAYUZF010000267.1:3510-6501 GCA_964449615.1 uncultured Aureispira sp. | reverse complement strand
CTATTTTATGGCCATCAAACTTTACGATCCGCAATTGCAAGTAGCAGCGGTTGTTATTTTGAGCCATCGAGAAGGCGCGGTGAAACTGCCGTATGCCTATTGCCGTTCAGGCGAGGAAGAAATGGTTTGGCAGTTGATTGACCAGCATTTATTGGCCTTGAAGGCAGCCACTTTGACCGTTTTTCAACCGCAATTGGTCGAGCATCTGGCTAAGCGGCCGCATCCTTTTTTTCGTTTGCGGCGCTTTCAAAGGCATTACATTATTGGCGTGGTGTTGCAAGAAGCGTTGGCAGCCACCAAAGAAATTCGCTTGCAAGACGGCGATGCGGATGCGGCATTTACTTAAATAAAATAAGCATGTATAGATTAATTGGACTGCTAAGTCTCTTATTGTATTGGTCGTGTACTGGTTCCACACCGCAAGTACAGCAAAGCACTGCTGGTACAGCAAACGCAGACGATTCGGTTGTAGCAGTCGCCCCAAAATTATTGGTGACAACAAAGGAAACAGCGCGCAAAGATACCATTAGGAATTTATTTGTAGTGGCTCAGACAGTGCCGTTGTTGGAAATAAAATGAACACCTGTATTCAAAGAAATTTCAGCGCAGACGTTTTTAACTTACAACAAGCAATACGACGCTAAAATTACCCGCTCGACTCCTACAAAAGTAGGGACGAAGTGAAACCTAGAAACAGCGCAGCGGGTTTATCAATTTCAAGAGACGGCGACAAGCGAGAAGGCGCTTTATGCGAATTATTATGGTTATCTTGCACCATTAGATGCGTACATCGTTGGCATGGGGGGATAATGGATTTACGAATTGTTTTTGATTCATAAAAAAACAGGAGCAGTGACCAAATTGTTAAACGAGTTGGATGGCAATAATAATCCGCCTGTAATTTCGCCACAACACCGCCACTTATTGGCCTACCAATCTGATGGCGTTCGCACTTATTTGGCTAAGTACCCCATTCAAAATCAACAACTACAAGCCGCTAAAATATTTGTAACCGAATCTTGGGGCATAGAAAAATTGGTTTGGATTGATGAGCGGCGTATAGCTGTGGCAGTCTGTGCGCAATTGGATGGCAACGGTGGGATGCGTTATTGGGAAGCTGTTGTAGCAGAATAGGCGTTATTTAGAAAAAGAAATAGTAGTATATGTTTGGAAATAGGGAGGAGGATCAACCGCGTAAAACACAGCGCTCGCCGTTGCAAAAAACGTACTTGCTCAAAAATGGACAAGAGCGCATCCATGTCAGTGCAAAGCCCTTTGCAGGGGGCGGTGAGGGAAATTTATACCACATTCTAGCCCCCGCCCACTACAAAAAGTACGTTGCTAAGGTTTATCATCCCCACAAACTGACCCAAGAGCGCGCCCAAAAAATTGCCTACTTATCTACCTACCCGCCCCCATTAGAAGAGCGCAACAATGGCGGCCATTCCTCTGTAGTGTGGTGTGCCGATGTTTTGTTGGAGGATCATAAATTTGTGGGCTTTATCATGCCCTTTGTCAGCGGCGAAAAACTGGAAATTCTCACCACGCCCAAAATTCCACGCAAACAGCGCAAAAATTGGCAACGCTTCGACTTCAAACAAGGCAGCTCCGCACTGGCTTACCGCAAAAAATTAGCTTTTAACCTCTGTTCGGCCATTCACCAAGTACACAAAATGGAGCGGTATATTCTGGTAGATATGAAGCCCGACAACATTGTGGTGCAGCCCAACGGTTTGGTGTCTATTGTAGACACGGATTCGGTGGAAGTGGTAGAGCGGGGAGAAACCCTTTTTGATGCCCCCGTAGCGACGCCCGAGTACACTCCGCCAGAGCATTATAAAAATCTGGCTTACGATCCTACCCAGCAACAAGCTTGGGATTTGTTTGGGTTGGGGGTTATTTTGTATAAATTGCTGTTTGGCATTCATCCTTTTGCAGCAAGTGCAGGGCCACCCTACGAGCGTCTAAATACATTGGCACAAAAGATCGAACACGGTTTTTTTGTACACAATCCCGAACATGCGAAAAACTTTACCATCGTACCGCCGCCCCACAGAGGATTCGACGAGCTAAACCCTGAACTGCAAGCGCTTTTCTTGCGCTGTTTTGTAGACGGACACGAGCAACCTGAACTTGTTGTTGGCTACCGATGATGAAGCTGCTTATGAGCGTTACGGCCATATTCTACGCCGCCAAATTGGCCACCGCCGCGTTCATCTGGGCTTGCCTTCCAGCAAAGTGCAATTGCCCAAAATCAGTAATCAAAACAAGACCTTACAGTTGTTGGATCGTCAAAATATTCCAGATCCTACCACGCCTGCCTTGCGGCCATCAGAATACGTGTCGTTTAGAGATACCATGCAGTATAAGAATTGGCACGCGCTGCTCGTGGGTGCGCTAGCAGTTGGACTAACGACAGTAGGGTTGGGTATTTTGTCCATCATCCTAGTGCTAATTTTTGTGTCCAAAGTTAAGGACAATTTTAAAAAAACAGCAGAATACAAAACACTGCGGCGCGATCAAATTTTACTGCGCAAAGCCCAAAAAAAATACCGCGAAAGCAAAAGAAGAACGCTGACCAGTCGCCGTCATTTGAAGCGTCGGTTGGGAAAAACTGTGCGCCATATTGATAATGTTATTAATTTAATAAAAAAAGAAACCAGCGAGTTGCGCGCTTATTTGCAGCAACAAGACGAAAAAGTCAGGCAACTCAACGAAGCGGCCAACGAGCAATACCGCCTGCTCAACGAAGAGTTTATGCAACAAGCAAAGGCCAACCGTGCCGTGGCGCGGGTAGAAGTGGATCAATATCATAGCTTGTCGCAAATCAAAGCGGCGCTGCAAAGCCAGCAGCAAAAAGCGGTGGAGGAGTTGAGCCGCCGCCACGCCATGCAAGACGAACGTTCGGAGTACCAACAGGAGAAAATTGCCATTGAACAATTGTTTGACCAGCGCCGCAACAAAGTACAAAAGAAAAAAGACGTTGAAAAA
>CAYUZF010000267.1:0-3500 GCA_964449615.1 uncultured Aureispira sp. | reverse complement strand
CCAGTTAAAAACCGCACAACGCATGGCGGTGGATAAACTGCGCCTAGAACTAGAAAAAGAGGCGCGCATCAGCAGCCACTGGGATCGCTTACTGAATGGCCTACAGCTCAGCAGCGAGCAAAACAAACGCCTACAGGAAAAGTTTTTTAAGGAAGCGCAGTTGAAATCCATGCTGCAAGTAGCGCACATCGACTTGAGAAACAAATGGGTAGAGCTGAACAACGGACAACAAATTTCTTTCAGCAACATTAGAGAAAGCCACCAAGTTTTGCGCAACATGTTGTATTGGATGGATGAAATTCGCCACGAAAAGGAACAACTGGCGGAGGAGGAAAATAAAATCAACCGCGCTATTCGAATAAGTTTGGACAGCATCCAAGATCAAGAGCGGATAGAAATCAAGCAGCTGGAGCAAACAAAGGCGCTGCAATTGCAGCGGGTTAAAGTAGTAGTGCCTGTAGAACAATTGGGGCCACAGTACGAGCAATTGCAACAACATTACGAATCGGTGAGCAGTTATGTAGAGGATTTAGAAGAGGCCTATTTAGTAGAAGAGCAAAATGTTACCAACCAGTTCCAAGTGCAATACGAAGAAATTATTGCCGATAGCCAAGCCAAAGCAGCCGTTGCACAGGCGCACATACAGCAATTGCAACAACAATTGCACGAGTACAAAAAACGTTTGCAACACAAAAAAGCGCAACAGAGCTTACGGGAACTGGAACAACACCAAAAAGAACTGGACGCAGCCACCCAAACGGTCGCTACCTATTTGGCAAAAGTCGAGCGCTATAAAAAAATTACTTTTGACCATTACCTTCGGACGCTGTTAATGGCAAAAAAATAGATGTTTTACGGTTATCTGACAAAGTTGCGTTCTTTCGGTTATTTTGGCGGATAATCCTTTTCTGGTATACTATTGTTAGGAAAGTGGTTGTCTCCAAATTATTGATTATGGATACGGTTATTGTAACGTATAAAAGAAGTTATTTACTTGGGCAGTTGCTACTGCGAATTGCCATTGGTATCGTGTTGCTGGTTGCGCTTGTTTTTTTAGTGGTAGAAGAAGTGTGGGCAGTAGAGGGGATCTTTTTTTTGGCGCTGTTTTTTATTTTAAATAGCATGCAGCTTAAGAGATATGCTTTGCATTTAAAAAACAAATTGCCTGCTTTATTGGTTAGCGAAGAGGGTTTTGTTGATTACACATCTCCCTACCAAATTGGCATTGTCTCTTGGGAGGAGGTGCAAAAAGTGGAACAACAATGGAATTTTATGCTGTTTCCAAGGGTTGCGCGGCTACAGGTGAAGAATGCTAAAGTATTGCTGCGCAGAGAACAGCGCCTCAGTCGTCGATTCCAGATGCTGTTGTCGCTGTTGGTTTATGGAACGCCCTATATTTGGGAACTGCGGAAGTTTGCCGCCTCCAAAGAGGAAGTGATCCGTTTGCTAAAAGGAGCTAAGGATGGCGCCTATAATTTTAACGATTTAGGGGAGCATTTGATTGAACAATGAGCCCGTTCACCCATTATAACAACGAAGAAAGTTGTTCCTGTAAAAATAATTGCATGGATGCAGGGCGACTTCAATTCACACAACCAAAATAGAACAAGATGTTTAATAAAAATGAATTTAGAAAATACGCCGTTAAGCACATGGGCATGACGGGTATGCATGTCGATACCTACACCGAGAAAACAGCGCAGCAGGCGATGATGGGCATGCCCAATGTTACAGGGTTGACGCCTTATATCATTGAGGAGCGCCAGATGAATATTGCTTCTATGGATGTATTTTCTCGTTTGATGATGGACCGCATCATTTTCTTGGGGCAAGGCATCAACGATTATGTAGCGAACATCGTGCAAGCGCAGTTGTTGTTTTTGGAGTCTACTGACCCCAAGCGCGACATTCAGATTTTTGTAAATAGTCCTGGTGGTTCTGTTATTGCAGGACAAGGGATTTATGATACGATGCAATATGTAACGCCTGATGTAGGAACCATTTGTACAGGTTTGGCTGCTTCTATGGGCGCAGTGTTGTTGGCTGCAGGAACAGAGGGCAAGCGCAGTTGTTTGCCGCACAGCCGCGTAATGATCCACCAACCTTTGGGCGGTATGCAAGGGCAAGTTACCGATATGGAAATCTCCTACAAGTTGATCAAAAAATTACAAAAGGAGTTGTATGAGATTTTGGCAAAACACACTGGGCAGCCTTATGATAAAATCCAAGTAGATTGCGAACGCGACAACTGGATGACGGCTGCCGAAGCCAAAGAGTACGGTTTGGTAGATGAAGTTTTGGAACGCAAAAAATAAGCGTTTGCTAAGGAAGTAATAGAAGCTGTTTGGATACAGCTTCGTCATGATAGTAGAACAAGTTGGACGTTTCAAAAGCGTTCAACTTGTTTTTTTGATAAATAAAGGGAGATAGGGGTTTTTCGAAAAAAAAAAACAATAATTCTCCACTAATTTGGGGCTGCAAGCCACCTTCTTTAAATAATTTCCTACTATCTTCGCCAGAATTTAACAGAACTTTGTAGCGACAAACAATGTTCTAAAACCAAGTAATGGATTACCCATACAGAGTAAGCGCCTCAAAACGATTTGCTCTATATTTTACCAAAAATAAACTAACAATCATGACAAAGCCAGGAGCTAAATGTTCTTTCTGTCGGAAGCCTAAAGAGCAAGCCGATGTATTGATATCGGGCTTAGATGCTTACATCTGCGAGTCTTGTGTGGAGCAAGCAAAGGCTATTATAGAAGATGAAATGATGTCTTTTGAGGAAGAGGAACAAATTGAAGTAAGTCCCATCCACGGCAAAGAGATGATGATGCTTAAGCCCAAAGAGATCAAAGAACGCTTGGATGAGTATGTTATCGGACAAGATGACAGCAAAAAAGTATTGGCCGTAGCCGTATACAACCACTACAAAAGAATTCTACAGCAACTCAACGGAAAAGACAAAGATGGGGTAGAGATCGAGAAATCCAACGTCGTTATGGTCGGGCGTACAGGAACGGGTAAAACCCTCTTGGCGCGTACCATTGCGCGTCTGCTCAATGTGCCGTTCACCATTGTAGATGCAACGGTATTTACGGAAGCGGGCTATGTAGGGGAAGATGTAGAAAGCATGTTGACGCGGTTGTTGCAGGCTTGTGATTACGATGTGGCGGCTGCCGAGCGCGGTATCGTTTACATTGACGAAATTGATAAAGTAGCGCGTAAGAACGACAACCCTTCTATTACTAGAGACGTATCGGGCGAGGGCGTACAGCAGGCGTTGCTTAAAATGTTGGAAGGAACAGATATTTTGGTGCCGCCACAAGGCGGACGCAAACACCCCGAACAAAAATTGGTCAAAGTCAACACCAAGAACGTCCTGTTTGTCTGTGGGGGAGCTTTTGCTGGAATTGAGAAGAAAATTGCCAAGCGGATCAATACGCAGGTAATCGGTTTTAGAGGCAACGACATGGAAGAAGTAGATACAGAAAATTTGT
>CAYUZF010000266.1:5300-6604 GCA_964449615.1 uncultured Aureispira sp. | reverse complement strand
AAAAGCCCAACTCATCCAAGAAAAACTTTGGTAATCGTGGATCAGTGGATGTTGGTGTATTGGCAGTAGTGCTAAGGCAACTAAGAGCGCCAACACGCCCAACTGTAGGTAAAATTTTTTAGCATTCATGCTTTATAATCTACGAAACTTGTTCGCTGTGTTTATGAATGATCGGCGTAAGCTTGGCGAATAAAACTATAAAGTGCTAAACCCACCCCTAAAAGCGAGCCCAAAAGCGTGAAAATGAATTCTGTTTCCATCCAGCCGTCTAGACGTACCCCTACAAATACAAATAAGCCAATAATAAACCCCATTTGTAAGGCCATTCCAGAATATTTGATGTAATCATCGCGTCTTTTGGACGTTTTTTTGTTGGGCGCTTCGTTCATTTTTTCGCTGGTTGTCGTCGGGCTTACCTGTCACGCTGGCTCCATTAAATACAGCTCCATCTTCTATGATGAGTTTGTATGTAGTAATGTCTCCTTCTACTTTTCCCGTTTCTTGAATATGTAGGTAAGATTGCGCTAAGATATTGCCTTCTATTTTTCCTTGAATGACAATGCTTTTACAGCTTATGTTGCCAGTAATCAATGCCTTAGGGCCAATGATTACTTTGGCGGTACTGTCCAAGTTACCCTCGGTTGCCATTAGACGTTTCTGTTCGACTATTGTTTGCTCCAAACATGCTGTTGTTTATAGAATGGTTCAGCGCATGCGCGCAGATACCACTATCAAGAATCTTATTGATTGTTATCGTTGTATTACAATAAGTGTTCTCTAAATTGGGGCGGTTACGGGGCAAGCGCAGCGCTTACTCCTAAGTTTTTTTACCAAGTTTCTTGGGAGATAAGGTACAGTGCATGCGACGATCTTCCATTTTGGGGGGATAATCAGGAAATCCGAGTCCTTCCAATTCTTTTAAGAAACGTCGAAGCAAGTCGCGTCCTCTGTCTTTAAAAACAATGGTACGCCCTTTAAATTGTACATAAGCTTTCACTTTTGCACCTTGCTCCAAGAATTTGCGGGCATGTTTTACTTTAAAATCAAAATCGTGGTCGTCCGTATTGGGACCGAAGCGGATTTCCTTCACCACAACTTTTACCTGTTTGGCTTTCAGTTCCTTTTCTTTCTTTTTCTTCTCGTACAAGAACTTTTTGTACTCAATGATTTTACACACTGGAGGGCTTGCCTTAGGAGAGATTTCTACTAAATCCATTTCCATTTTGTTGGCATATTCCAACGCCTTAGAAGTAGGAAAAATACCTGGCTCCAGTGTTTTGCCTGCTACCTTGCTAATTTCTGCA
>CAYUZF010000266.1:0-5290 GCA_964449615.1 uncultured Aureispira sp. | reverse complement strand
GCCGACCAAACGGATTTCGGGTACCTTAATAAAGTTGTTAATTCGGTGTTCTGGTTGTCTGCTTCTTCTTTTGTAGTTGTTTCTACTGTTAAATCTTTTAGCCAATATACTTCGTTTTGTTAATAAATAGAACGTTCCTGCTGGGAGCGCTATTAGTTGATCTCATTTATAATAATTACTTAATTCCCAGGCGGCTATGCTTGGGCTTTTTCTCTCTATTATTGTGATACAATAAAGTTATAAAGTTTCTTTTAATTCGACAACTTAATGCTCGAATTTATTGCGGTTATCTGTGGTAACTATCCACCAAATGCCTTTGCACTACCTATACAAACAACCGCAAAAGCTCAATCGTTGTACACGATTGAGCTTTTGCTGCAATAGCAAACGCCTGGTCATTTGTCAAAAGAACGGTAGGTTATAGCCCCAGATTCTCCTTTCTCAACAGCATACGTTTTATTTAGGTTCAAATCCAAGAACAATATTAAACGCACCGTAATCGGTGAAGGGGCTACCAGGTGTTATATCTGGTTTGTCGAAACCAACACCATAATCAAACCCAAGCGTTCCAAACATCGGCAAGAACACTCTCAAACCCATACCCACCGAACGGCGCAACTGGAAGGGGTTGTACGCATCGAAATCAGACCACGCGTTTCCACCTTCGGCGAAAGCCAATACCCAAATTGTAGCACTCGGGTTGGGAGAAATCAAATAGCGCAGTTCCATGGTCATTTTGTTGTAGATTGCTGCCCCTTTCTCGTTGGCTGCCGATACCTCGTCTACTGCATAACCGCGCAGGGAGATAATATCCCGCCCTTGCAATCCTTGGAAATTGGAGATACCATCGCCTCCCAATTCGTAACGCTCAAACGGCGATAAACCGACATTGGCATCATAGTAACCCAAAAAGCCCATTTTAACACTCAACTTCACCACTAAGTTCTTAGCCATTTCTCCATACCACTCGGCCAAAAAGTCCCATTTATGGTATTCCAACAACTCAAATTTCTTAGCGGGATCCATGGTCGCATAATCTATAGCATCTCTGTTATCCAACA
Organism: uncultured Aureispira sp.; assembly: GCA_964449615.1. Lineage (GTDB taxonomy): Bacteria > Bacteroidota > Bacteroidia > Chitinophagales > Saprospiraceae > Aureispira. The sequence continues at coordinate 4,229 of CAYUZF010000266.1, read as the reverse complement.
GGGAATAAGGCAAGGTCAATTTTAGCGAAAGCGAAATGTTTGATCCTTTTTTCGGGAAAATTGGATTGTCAATAGAATTTCTAGCAATGGTCTGGCTCAAGGCCAAATTGTGGAAAGACCCCGTCGGAATTTCAAAATCAAAACGACGCAACACGTCCATGTTCTGATAATTCAAGCTAATCTGATACACAAAGAAGTCATCAGGAAAACGCAAACGCGTTCCCAAACCAATCGAAGCCCCTGTAATTTGCAAGCGCTGAAAAGCCGAACTCTCTTCGCTGTAGCCGTTGTTGAAGTTCGTGTGGTAAGCCGACAAGGTGAACGAATTGGGCTTTTTGCCCCCCAACCACGGCTCTGTGAAAGAAAAATTGTACGACTGGTAAAAACGTCCGTTGGTCTGCACCCGCAACGACAAGCGCTGTCCGTCTCCCTGTGGCAAGGGGTTCCAAGCCTCAGGATTAAGCATGTTGCGCAAAGAAAAATTGTTGAACGTCACCCCAAGCGTACCAATAATACCGCGACCTACACCACCCCAACCAGCAGACAATTCCAACTGATCCGAAGGGCGTTCTTCTACAATGTACTCAATATCTACCGTTCCGCGCTGTGGATTAACAGGCGTGTTGATTTTTAAATTTTCAGGGTTAAAGTAGTTTAAAGCCGTAATTTCTCGCTGTGAGCGAATGATGTCCGAGCGGCTAAATTTGTTGCCTGGCAAGGTGCGCAACTCCCGTCGAATCACATGCTCGTGCGTACGGTCGTTTCCGCGAATAATTACCTTGTCGATAATCGCTACTGGCCCTTCCGAAATTCGAATTTCTAAATCTACCGAATCACCGCGTACCCCGCGCTCGATAGGATCTGCCCTAAAGAACAAATAACCATTGTCCATGTACAAAGTACTAATGTCCCGACCATTTCTATCAAAATTCAAGCGGGTCTGGATCAACTCTTCGTTGTAAACATCGCCTGACTTAATGCCAAATACCTGTTTTAAAACACGGTCAGAATAAGTGGTATTTCCTCTAAAAACAATGTTGCCAAAACGGTATTGGTTGCCTTCATCAATGTGCATATCAATGTGCAATACCTTGCGATCCTTCTTATCTACTAGATAAACCGAGTCTTTAACTACGCGTGCATCGCGGTAGCCCAAGTTGTTGTAAGCAGTAACGATGTTTTGTTTGTCCGTTTCGTACTCTTTTTGTATAAATTTAGAAGGCTTGAAGATGGCAAATAAGTTGTTGCGCTTGGTTTCCTTCATGGCTGCGTAAAGCTTACCCTTTTTTACCTTTTCTACTCCAATAAAATTTATTTCATCAATGCGCACCCGCTTGCCTTTTTTAATATCAAAAATCCAGCGCACAGAGTTTTTCAAAATTTTATCCTCTTGCTCCTCTACTTCAATTTCTACATCCAAAAAGCCCTTTTCTACGTAGATTTCTTTGAGTGCTTGCACCGCGTGCAGTTTCATAGCGGGCGTAGCAGCACGGCCTTTCTGCAAATAGCGCTTGGTGGCTGTGTTGGCATCGTCGTGCTGTCCTTTGGGAATGCCTCGGTAGCCGTGGCGCGCAAAACGCGGATATTCCTGCACATCAATCTCTAAAAACACAATATCACCAATAACTTTTTGAATATCAATATTAACGTCTACAAACAAACCCTGTTTCCACAATTTGCGGATGGCTTTAGAAATTTGATCACTGGGAATACGGATCGTTTTACCCACATCCAAACCCGATAAGGCAATAATTCCATTTGGGTCGGTGTAATTCGCCCCCGCTACTTCTATCCCACCAATTTCATACGTCTGTGGGGTGTTGTAATCTATTAAAGGCGCTGGAGCTGAGGTATCAGCTGTTTGTGCCGTCAAGGCATTTGTCCACATCAAACTGGCACAACAAGCCGCCATTATTAAGAACCTCTGAATCATAATTTTTTTTATCATAAGGATTATAACCTACATACAAGCACATCTAAATTGGCACCCGTAATAATTCACCTTTATAAACGGTAAACTTTGCACAAAAGTAAGTAATCTAAGCGCAATAAGGAAGGATTTTTTGTTGTAATAAGTGCTTTTAGATAAAGTGTCCCCTTGAAAAGCTACGGAATGCGCACAACAAGAATAAGACCAAACCGCCTTGGTGCTCTGTAAAGGTACTTTTATAACAACAATACGACAGTCGTGTACCTTTCAGGCGGTTTTTTAGCAACTTCGTTGTATATTGTACATTAAAGTTGTTTTGACAACTTCTTGTAATTACTTGATTCAATGTTTTAAATCTTATCTACAATGGCACTACAATCTGTCCCAACGGTTGATTATCATGATTTTATTTCTGGCGATTCGCAAAAACGCGAACAATTTATTCAAGACCTCGGCGATGCTTTTTCCAAAATTGGTTTTGTAATTGTTAAAAATCACGGCGTTTCGGAAGAGTTGCGTCAAGCGTTGTTTGATTTATCTAAAAATATCTTCGATCAACCGCAGGAAGTGAAACAGCAGTACGAAGATTTGAGCAATGGCGGCCAACGCGGCTATATTTCTAAGGGTAGAGAAACTGCCAAAGGCAAAAAAGTACCCGATTTGAAAGAATTTTGGCACATCGGCCAAGAAGTTCAAGACGAGCCTGCGTTGAAAGAGCAGTACCCCGATAATATTTGGATGAACGAGGTGCCAAATTTGGAAAAGGTGGGTACCAAAGTATACCGCACTTTCGAGGAAACAGGGCGCAATCTTCTACGAGCCATTGCCCTTTATTTGGACTTAGATGAACATTATTTTGACGATAAAATTCACAACGGCAACAGTGTTTTGCGTTTGCTGCACTACTTTCCTGTCGAAAATTTAGACGATGTAGAAGAAGGCGCTGTTCGCGCTGCTGCACATGGCGACATCAACCTCATCACTCTATTGATGGGAGGCTCTGCCAAAGGCTTGCAAGCCAAAAATTCAGATGGAGAATGGGTGGATGTTTCTCCAGAGGCTAATGAAATTGTAATCAATATCGGAGATATGCTGCACCGCCATACCAATGGCCGTCTCAAATCAACCATACACCGCGTTGTGAATCTGGATAAAGAATCCATGCGTTTTCCCCGCTACTCGGCGCCATTTTTCTTGCACCCACGCGGCGACATGGATTTGTCTTGCTTGGACAACTGCATCGACAAGGAGCATCCAAAAGCGTACGAGGACATTACTGCAGGCGAATTCTTAGACCAACGCATCAAGGAATTGGGATTAAAAAAATCTTAAGCCGCGTACACCAAAATTGCCGCGGAGTTCACTTTGGGTGGTAACAAACGCGAATTATCCCTTTTGGGGTAGTTCGCGTTTGTGCTTTCGCTAAATTTCTATTTATAAACCACCTTTTACACGCTTTTTTTATGAATTCCTTGTAGGGGGCGCAGTTGTTCAAGTCGAGTCCTGTTTCACCCAGACCTTGTTGTGGGTTTATTTTTTTAACACAGAATCTGCCCAGCGGCGAGTAAATGTTCCTTTGCTGTCAAAACGCTTTGTTTGGTTGTTGATGTTTACAAAACGGTCTTCTTTGGGATCAGACCCAACACCGCCCACAATATTCCAATTAACCCAATTGGAACAAATATCGTAGTCAATAAGAATGTGTTGAAAATAGGCGGCTCCCATCCGCCAATGTATGCCCAAATCGTACACCAGATAGCTCGATACCAATTGTCGTCCTTTTTGAGAGAGAAAGCCTGTGTGTCGCAATTGCTGCATACAAGCATTGATCAAAGGTTCGTCTGTCTCTCCTTTGCGCCAAGCATTAAATGTATTCCAGTCTTCTGCTAAATCCTTTGTTTCTTGGCCGTGGATACCGCCCTTTTCAAAAATAGCATCGCCGTATTTTTTGCCCATCAAGCGGTAATAATCCCGCCAAAGCAATTCTTGAAAGAACGCTTGTGCTGCTTTTTTACAGCGGTATTGGTCTTTGTAAGCGACCAATTGAGCATAGACGTATTTGGGGGACAAACAACCTGCTGCCAACCAAGGTGAAAAGTGCGAAGAGCGAAAAGCGCCCGACAATTCGTGCCGCGTTTCGTTAAAATGGTCTAAATGCCGCTCTTTTCCAAAAAACAAAGCCACGCGTTTCAACGCTGCCTGTTCCCCTCCCTCAAACACCACTTCCGCACGGGCGTCCCGCTCTACAAAATCGTGTCCCAATTCCTCTAAGGTGGGCAAAACTCCTGTTTTTACGGCA
>CAYUZF010000265.1:5904-6626 GCA_964449615.1 uncultured Aureispira sp. | reverse complement strand
AAGCCAATCTCTGCGGCTTGGTGAAAGAAGAACGAAGAGGGCAACATGCCCGAAGTGGTATTCGGGTCGTTTAGGAAAATGCGCCCATCGGCCTGAATAAAACCGTCAATTCTAGCGTACGTATTAAAATCTAAAAAGGAAAACAGCGCTTCGCAGGCCGCACAAATTTGCTCAATCTGCGCCTGGGGCAGCTCGATTGGCGTGCGTTTGCGCGACAGTCCTGCCAGATATTTAGAACGGTAATCAAACACCTCTTGCCCTTTCAGAATCTCGGTAGGCGGCAGGGCAATGGCTTCGTTGTCCTCGCCGCGCACTACCACACACGAAAATTCTTGTCCTTCAATAAAAGATTCCAACACCACCGTATGTTCGGATTGTAAACCTTGCAGTGTAAGATCGGCATCGGTCTGCTCAAAATGCGTATTGAGGTATGCCAGCAAAGCCTCTGGATGGTAAAACCGCTGCTGCGTTTGGCGCTCTTGCAACGGAAAACCAATGCCCGTGCGGATGTCCGTCAATACCCGCAAGTAATCGACGCGCGCTGCTGCACTCCAAGCACGCCACTGCTGCGCGGTAAGCGTTTCCATAAAAAAAGCGGCATTGATGGCTGGCGCCAGCTCTTCCAATTGGTGTACAATGCGCACCCCAATCGACGACCCTTGATTGGCGGGGCGCACCACCAACGGCCAACCCAGTTTGGACGCCCAAGCACTCAACTGCGC
>CAYUZF010000265.1:3603-5894 GCA_964449615.1 uncultured Aureispira sp. | reverse complement strand
CGTACCCCGTCCACCAGTCCGCACGGCGAATGCTCACCATTTCGGGCATGTCAAAACCTGCGGCTTCCATCAATTTCTTTTGGTAGGATTTGTCCATGCCGATGCTGCTGGCGCGAATGCCCGATCCCGAATAAGGAATTTGAAGAAATTCTAAAACACCCTGCAATTGGCCATCTTCGCCCAAGCTTCCGTGCAGCGCCAAAAAAGCAAAATCAATGTGTTGTTTCAAATCCTCCAAGCGCAAGGGCTGCCCAATGTCTTGCAATGCCTGTAGGCGCTCTTCTTTCGATAAATCGTGCAGGCTCTCGATATACACCTGAAAATGATGGGGACTAAAAGGAACATGCGCCGCCGAGGGGTGAAAATCGCGAATGGTACCCTTATAGAGATACGACCAATCCAGCAAAACCAACTGCCCCAAACTGTCCACAAAAATCGGCACAGGAGTAAACAAGCTTTTGTCCAAATTATCGTAAACGGTACGGCCTCCAGCAAAAGAGATTTCGCGTTCTCTAGAGCTTCCACCAAAAAAAATTCCTATACGCATGTTTCTGTTGTTCAAACCTTCTGGCGTGCTTCGCGGGAAGTTTGTTCTAATAAAAAATAACTCCCGAACACACCTGTATTAAATGACGGGCGTAAAATTACAGTTTATTTTTTGATTGCCATAAAAAAGAGCCACTCCCCCAAGAAATAGAGGAGTGGCAATGGGTAGGCGGTTCTATTTTTTAGCAGTCGGTCTATACTTTGACAAAAACATACTCCATTTCATTGAGTAGAATAAAAAAAGTACGCTCATCAATAAAAGAGATGTACATAAAATCATCAAAGGGCGAATCCGATGCCTTAATAGTAATCGTTTCGTTTTCCACCAACGTTTCGGTGTTGGGCGATTGCGTAACCGACCAAGTGCCAACTTCTACTTTCCAAGTTTTTTGCTGGTCTTTGTCTAAAATACGCGTTTCTAGCGTGCCATCGTCCTTAAAAACCATCGTAGCACTTTTTAAGGTATAGGGCTTATCGTTGTAAAAGGGCTGCAAATCACCCGCATTGCTCAACTGCCATTCGCCCACCAATCGCTCGTGGTAATTGGTGAGGCCATCGTCGCTACAGCCCTGTAGACCGAGCAAACTGCTGAAGAATAGAAGAAAAAATAAGGGGCGAAATGGGCGAAAAATCGTTGTGGACATGATGAGCCAAGTATGAAAAGTGTTGGTAAAATAGGTTGCACGGGCTTCTTTTGGTGTATAGGGGAAAGATACAACATTTTAGAGAAAATCTAGGAATTTTGGTGGCAGGGGGATTTTAATAGATAAACGTATTTGATACAGGTGGGTACGAAGAGTGCGTATGCTCTTTCTCGAATTATAAGAAACTAGAAATCACCACGGCAACAACCCCGCCACTACGACCAGCAACAACCCACCAAACAACCACCACAGCAGCGCACTCCCAAAAGACCTAAAAAACAGTTTCCCATCATCGCGGGTTTGAAGCGAGCGCACCCCGCCGTACACAATCATCGCTACACAAATCAACGCCCAGATCGTGAAGGAAAGGCTCAAAAAATAGAGGGTTTTTTCCAAAGAAATACTTCTCATTTGTTCGGCTTGCGCCAATAGGGGAAGCACACAATTAGGGCAAGGAGCGAGCAACGTGGTGCTGAACCTGCTTTGTACAAGAAGAAAGAAGGCGTGAATTAGGGTTTAGTAGGCTATTATTGGCCAACACTGTCAATGTTCTCCGCCAAGCGTTTGAGGTATTGGTTTTTATAATAATAATCGCGAATCGCCAACAACTCTTCGTCCGTTGCGGTGGCGTCGTTGTAGTTTTCTAAAAGCGCTTGCACGGTAGCGCGCAATTCTTGTTGCTGCGTCGCCAATGTTTCTTTAAGCAAAGTATGGGTCGCCTCGTCGTAATCAAATTGCAACTCCATTACCCGCTCATTAACATCCATCATTTCCAATAGGAAACTTTGGGGTAGGGCGTTGGTTTTGGGGTCGCCCAACAAGCCTTTGAGTTCCAGCACGTATTGAAGGCGTTTGTCCGCATCTTTGAGAAGCTTGTACGCTTCGTTGTTTTGGGTAGACAATTCTAAAATTTCTGCCTGTTTATCGTCTGACTCTAAGGTGTAAAAATCAGGGTGGTACTGTTTGCTTTTCCGCAAAAATTGCTGGCGCAAGGCCGCTTCGTCCAACTCAAAACTAATAGGAAAGTCGTAGAACTCGAAATAATTCACTGTCGCTGTTAATTAGGTATTAAAAAAAAGATAGGAGGGGTGCAGCGGTAGG
>CAYUZF010000265.1:611-3593 GCA_964449615.1 uncultured Aureispira sp. | reverse complement strand
CCTACCGCTGCACCCTATGCATACCGCTTACTCAAACCCATTCACCCCATTCACCGTCGTATACTTAAACTGTACTTTTTTCTCAGGATAAATGTATTTGAATGCCGACTGAACCATCAACGTACCCTCGTGAAAACCGCACAAAATAAGTTTCAACTTACCAGGATAAGTATTAATATCGCCTACCGCATAGATGCCAGGCACATTGGTGCTGTAATCAAACGTATCTACTTCTATGGCCGAGCGGTGTATGTTCAACCCCCAATCCGCAATGGGTCCCAACTTGGGACTCAGCCCAAAGAGCGGAATAAAATGGTCGACCGCTTTGGTAGAATCGCCATCGTGTTTGTGTTTGATGGTTACTTCGTTGAGACGGCCATTGCCTCCCAAACCGATGACCTGCGCCTCGGTCACCAAATTGATCTTTCCTTCAATGGCCAATTGTTCCACTTTTTCTACCGAATCCAGCGCCCCTCTAAAGCCTTTGCGGCGGTGTACTAAGGTTACTTCCGAAGCCACATTGGCCAAGAAAATCGTCCAATCCAGCGCCGAATCGCCACCGCCAGCAATAACAATTTTCTTATCGCGGTACAATTCTGGCTCTTTGATGATGTATTCCACGCCATTGTCCTCAAAATCGGTGATGTTTGCAATGGGAGGTTTGCGCGGCTCAAAACAACCCAATCCACCCGCAATACAAATAACAGGTGCAACGTGTGCCGTACCTTTATTGGTCGTCAAACAATAGCGGCCATCGTCCAATTTTTCGATGGTTTCCGCGCGCTCACCCATCGTAAAGCCAGGTTTAAAAGGCGCAATTTGTTGCAGTAGATTATCCACCAAATCCCCCGCCAAAATATCAGGAAATCCAGGAATATCGTAGATTGGTTTTTTCGGATAAATCTCGGTGAGCTGTCCGCCCGCTTGGGGCAACGAGTCGATCAAGTGGCATTTAAGTTTGAGCAAACCTGCTTCAAAAACTGTAAACAAACCACAAGGGCCAGCGCCGATGATGATAATATCCGTTTCGATCCGTGTCATACGTCTATTTTTGAATAAAAAATTTAGTGTAGAAAGTTGCTTTAGGCAACTCTATCGTACATTAGCAGGTTAGAAGCTGCTAATTTATAGTTATAAAATTAAATAAACACTGCGCTATAGAAAACCTTCGGCGCGCAATTGTTCCACCCACCGCTCCAAGCGTTCATCGGTCTGTTCGGGCTGGTTGTCTTCGTCGATTGCCATGCTGTTCGCGCACCGCTTTGGAAGCTTCGTATTCGTAGCCCTCCGTCGGCCATTGGCCAAAAATCGTTCCCCCGTTCTGCTCCACCACATCGCCAATAATGCCAATGCCGTCCACAAAATACTCGGCATAGCCTTCTTGATCCCCCAAGCCAAACAACGCCACTTTCTTATTGGTAAAATCAATTTGCTGAAACTGCTCGAAAAACTCGTCCCAATCGCTCTGCAATTCGCCATCGTACCACGTAGACAAACCCAAAATAAGCCGCTCATAAGGCTCAAATTGCTCTACGCTGGCATTAAACACATTAACACTTTCTACCGATTGATCGGGCAGTAAGTCCAGCAAAACGGTTACAATCTCTTCCGTCATGCCCGTATCCGACCCCCAAAACAACCCAATTCCTGTCTCCTTCTCTTGCGACATAGTCGTTCATTTTCTAAAGTTGTTTTCAAACAACTTCTTTATTAAATAAAAGAACAAAGCAGCTAAATGAGCCACAAAGTTCGAGAAAAAAAACGAAAAAAAGTCAGCTTTGTTTAGTTAAATTGGACTGAATCTAAATAAACTAACAATATAAAGACGAAATTTTTAAAAAATAGAAACAAATAAAAAAAGTTCCGAAAAGCATAAGCCCTTCGGAACGGTAGTTCTGTGTAGAAAAGTAGGAAGCAACTAGAGGTTTAATCCATCTTAATCAATTCTTTTACAGTAGAAGCATCGGCGCTGCTTAGGTGGATGTAGTACAAACCACTTGGCCAATCCTGTACCTCCAATTGGTAGGTATTCAAACCGCGTTGGATGTTGATGTTGCGTGCCAAAATGCGCTGTCCAACAGCATCGTAAACAATGATCGACGCTTCTTTGTCCAATTCAGAAGTCACCTCAATGGTGGCCGAACCCGTATGCAATGGGTTGGGGAAGAGGTTGACCGTTTGAACGTTGCCCGCTTTTTTCAACGAAGCAACCACCGAATTGGTGTGGCTGGTCGTGCCGTCTACGTTAACCGTTTTGATGCGGTAGTAGTAGTTGATATTGGGCAATACGGCTTGGTCGTCAATATCGTAGCGCTGTGCTACTTGGCTGTTGCCAACCGCATCGTGCGTGGTAATAGGCGAAAAATTGGTGTTGTCTGTACTGCGCTCTACAACAAAGAAATCGACGTCAATTTCCTTGTTGGTTGTCCAATTCACATTGATGTAGCTGTTGTTGATGGGCGTTGCGGTTAAATCGACAATCTCCGCATCCAAAAATATGGTTCCCGATACCAAACCAAAGGCAGAAAAATCCTCAAATCCGTTGCGGTCTAAACCCGTTTGGCTAGTGCCACAATCGTTGTGCAAGGGTAGGTTGGCGTATTGATAAACATCGTCTTTAGAGATGGTCCAGATGGTGCCAAACCACGGTGTTGCAGGGTCTTGCGGCCAAACAGTCACCTCATAAGTGCCTCCATTGGTCACGTTGTTGATGTCATCAAACATCCATTCTCCGTGCAAACTGCCCCAGAATTGATCCATAGTATAACCGTTGCACTCAATGCCCGCGCCCTGCGTGCTGTTGTCGCTGCCCGCTTGAAAATACCCCGTAATTACTTCGTAGTTATTGGGGCCAAAATCCAATTGGATGTACTGAAAACCGCGTTGATTGCTATTAGCGGCCGCTACATCGGGCGCCAAACCTATGGTGTAGCCGTAAGCGCCACCCGTATTGCGCACGGCACGGCGGTGTTTGCCCACGAT
>CAYUZF010000265.1:0-601 GCA_964449615.1 uncultured Aureispira sp. | reverse complement strand
GTAAAGAGGTATTGCCACCTGTTTGTTGGGTGCTGTTGATGTAAGTAGTAACACCTGGCGCGTCGTTCATCATCCCAAATACCGCTGCGTAAGCATTTCCGTTGGCGGGATACGCCGCTGCGCCTGTTAGGCCAATGTCGTGCGTTACGATGTTGGTTGCTTGCGTAGGCCCTAAATTTCGGGGATCAAAATTGACCGAGTTGCGTACGTCGGCTACGTTGGTACCCGTGGTATTCACCAAATACACTGCGCCTTGACTGTTGTTGACTTGCAAATTGTAAAATGAACCATCGTTGACACCAATTTGTGCTACCCCGCCTCGCACCGCATAGCTGCCCGAAATGAATTGGCGCTCGTTGGTATTGACATTGCTGTTTTCTAGGAGGGTAGTTCCTGTGCCGCGTTGCTGGAAATTATCGTCCGAATACATATTTCCCTGCACTTTGAGCAAACCGTTGTTAGACAAATTGCCCGTAGCGCCTTGCATATGCACATCACCCCAAACATGTACTTCGGCACCTGGCTGAATGGTCACCAACGCACCATCGTTGAAAAATTCATTGTTGTGTTGGGCAAGCAAGGGGATGCTCGATAAGCCAAT
>CAYUZF010000264.1:2914-6632 GCA_964449615.1 uncultured Aureispira sp. | reverse complement strand
CCCGCACTTGTTCGGGAAAAAAGGCTCGCTTAAAAATGGTTGATTACTTCTGTTATAATGTATTTAGCTTCAACAACAACAACTGTAGATCCTTCTTTAGTTGGAGTAGGTACACAAAAAAAGCCGCCTTTTTGATGAGGCGGCTTAAAAGTGGGAAGCACAATTTGAATTTTATAGAGGGTACTATCTTTAGTAAGCTAGTTTCCTGTGTGTGTGTGTGTGTGATTTAGTAGTATGTACTAACCTACAATATTTTATAACCATTTTAAAAAAAATACTAGCAGTCGCAATTTAGACGTTGTAAATTGCTAAACTGCTAGCTCAACAAGATTAGTGCTATCCGAACTTCGTCCCTTAAGTTCATATTGGACAGGCTTTATTGATCTCATTACAACTTTTAGCAAATCCCCTTAATTTGTTTTAGTTGTTGATACAAATATAGGCCACTTTACTCCACTGCTCAAGGACAGAAGATAGCTGATTTCCCTTTTTTAAGCGTTCTTTTTTGGGTAAATTTAAGTGCAACTCCCTCTACAATAGATACTTACACCACCTCTTCATTTCCCGAAATGTTTTTAAAAAAAAAGTTGAGAAAACTTAAAAAACCGCTTTTAACCCTACATTTTCTATTCTACGATGATGTAAAAGTTCTGGTAATCACCATAAGCATCTACCGTTATAATTGTATAACTTCCTGAATCCCAACTTTCGGTAGAGATCTGCGTTTTGAGTGCTGTGGTCGTGCTGTGGTGAACTTCTATACCTGCCTGGTCAACCGCAGTAATTTCTAAGTAATCGTTTTCTGGCTGCGTTACGGTAATAGATGTTCTTAATTGTATCAACCCTCTTGTTCCTCCTCTCTCCTTAGTAGATAGAGTTTCTATACCAATAGAAGGGTCTAGTGGTGGTTCTACGTGGTGCGCTTGTGCGCTGCTGTTAAACATAGCTAGAATCAAGGTTACAAGTAGAGGCGCGAATAGGCTGGTGATGATGGAGCGTTTCATAAGTAGTTCGTTTGTATATCGTTAAGAGAAGTTCATTGAGTGCAACAGTCTCAGACTGTTAAGAGGAAGTAAATTAAATTTTGTATCGGGGTATCTCGTCTATTGAGTTGGAGTACGTGGTTAGTCTACGTAAATCATGTGCTCTTGGTAATCAGCATCATCATCAATAGTTTGTACCGTGTATTCGCCGCTGTCCCAACCATCAGTAGAGAAAGTAGTCTTTGCGTCATAGGTCGTTATAGTGGTTACTACAACACCATCTTCATCTACAACGGTAATTTCTAGGTATTCTGGAGTAGGTTGAGTGATTTCAACGTCTGAACGCAATTGAATAAGTCCGCGAGTTCCTCCAGGAGGCTCGATATTTGTAGGTACAGTTGCACTAGCGGCAATAGAGAAAGTCAATAGGGTAATTAGTGCAAAAAAAGACTGGGCAAATGATGTAGAACGCTTCATAGTAGTTTCATTTAGAAATTAAAAAAGGAAATGTCAATTTTGGAATTCAGGAAATAATAACGTATGTTTGTTGTAGTTCTCGTAATCAAGCTTATGCGAACCGTCTTTTTAAGAGATAAAATTTTAGTAAAATAGTACTCTCCGTGCAAAGACATTTAACCTTCTAGCTTGACAAGATTTTAATGTTTATATTCTATAGGCGCAATGTACTGTCCCTTTAATATTGTGCTTATAGAATATTTTATTCTCAAAGCAACCGTTAAATAAGTCCTCTTATTTGTTTTAGTTGTTGATACAAAGATAGAATGGATTCTGCCTAATCGCTAGGACAAGAACTGCCCAATTTCCCCTTTTTCACCGAAAACTGGGTAACACCCTTATTGCCTTAATCTTATGTAAATCAATTTTTTAGAACCATTTTTTATCCTTAAAAACGTCCCCAAAAATGGAAAAGAAAAAAGTTGCTTTTTATTTGATAAAGGCTTTGTCCCCTTCGGATCGTTTGGCTTTCAGGCAACGGATAAAATGCGGCAAGACTACCAAAACTGCAGAGCGGCACGAAAAGGCATTTGCTTACCTCGATAAAGCATCCACCATAACAGAAATCGAGCAGATTGATTCTCGTAAATTTGCCAGCCACCTCAAACTCTCTAGTTCTAAAAAACTCACGCCCCTCTACAGCGAACTAATCGACGACCTGAAGCATTACCTTATTACCACAAAACTGCGCGAAAAATCACTGCAACAGGATTTATTGCTACAAGAAGCGCTGTGCGAGCGCGAAGAATCCGTTTATATAGAAGAGTTGCACCAAAGCATTCGCGATACGATCAACGATACCACAGAACCGACTCCCCAGCAGTTTCAGCTCTATGCTTCGTTTTACAGAAGCCTTTACCTACACCCCAGTACCAATACTCAAAAGGAAGAAACGCTGCTTTACCTCAATCGCAGCGAAGAAAATCTTGATACCTTTTATTGGATTGAAAAATTGCGCCTCTGGGTAGAAAAAGCCAACCGCGCCACCACTTTTCCGCAAGAAAATTATTTGATGGATGAGCTGCCTGCTATTTCTGATCTTTCACCATATACTTATAATAATGACGGTCATATTCTAAATATATACGCAACCGTTTATAAATTAGCCCTTGCTCCTTTTCAGAAGCGTGATCTAAAAGAAGTGCTGGATTTATTGACCGAACACTCTTCTAAAATACACCGAAACGACAAAGAGCTAATTTTCAATTATTTGGTCAATATTACCAACTACCACCTGCCTACCAGCCAAACGGATTTGGACATGCGCGATTTGTACCAAGTCTATAAAATCGCGTTTACCAATCGCTGGTTGGTGCAGAACGACGGCTATATTTATTTCGAAGATTTTATCAATATGCTGTATTTGGCGTTTAGCAATCGCGATACGGAATTGTTGGAAAACATCGACGCAGATTACACCGAGTACAGCCAGCCTATTTATATCTCTTACATTTCCATTCTTTCCAAAGCGTACAATTATTTTTTGCACGAGCGTTGGGAAGCGGTGCTGAAAATTTTCTCCGATCAAAATTTACCTGACCGAGAACACCGCATCCATTTTATTATACAGCGCAATATTTTAGAAATTAAGAGTTTGTTCGAGGCCTTTCGGCAAAAAAAGATTGAGCTGGAAGATATTCCGAGTTATCTCGAAAAGCACAGCCGCTTTGTACAGCGCAAAACCAGCGTCTATTCCAATCAAGGAAAAATACGCAACCTTAACTTTATAAAACTGCTCAAACCCCTGTACAGTTATCTCTGCCAGCGCATTACGTTTAATTTTGACAAACAAGAGGCACAAGAACGGATTTTAGCTTGGCTGGATGAGGTGGAAGCTACCAAAAACCATACGATAGATTTTCTGTGGCTCAAAGAGTTTGGGGAATCGCTGTTGCAAGAACTGGATGCCAAACCCAGCCCTTCGCCCTAGTCCGTATTTCGCTGTTCGAGCCGCCCAGCATTATGCTTTTTACGCCGATTCAAATTAATTGCTATCTTTGCTCCAAGCACTACCGTGCGCTTTACCGCCATCTTATTTTTTTCAAAACGGCTCGGTACACTCTTGGCTTGACCTACCTTTTGCTAGGGGTACTCCATTCCTACTAACTTATGCGTTCATTCTTACAACAAAAGCCTTTTTTGAGCAGTGTTTTGCTCAACACCTTGTTTTTTGGGTTGTGTTTGAGTTTGTTGCACACACGTTTTGGCACCACCGACGA
>CAYUZF010000264.1:0-2830 GCA_964449615.1 uncultured Aureispira sp. | reverse complement strand
TGGACGCATCTCTTCATTGGCATACCACTTTCGGCGGCGTATCGTTTTTTTCCAAGTTTCCCCTGGTACGGTTGGTATTTGACCTTCGCCCACTGGCTGGGCATGACGGCATTGCTTTACAGTCTGTTGCTGCGCCAACCTACTTTGTTTAAACTGAGTATTTTTGCGGTTTTTTTCGCTACCGCGGAAGTGTTGCTGTTACAGGAGCTTCAATATACTTCTTCGGCCTTGGTTTTGGGTTTTGGGGCGGTCTTTCTGTTGTTTACCGCTATTGAACAGGCCGCAGATCCCCGCCGCAAGATTTGGTGGTCGGCCGCAGCACTGTTGCTACTTGTTGTAGAAATGATGCGCTGGGATGCTTTTTTATTGGTGGTTATTTTGGGAACGCCCTTGTTGTTGTACGCTATTGTAGAAGAAAAAAAACAGGCTTTGCGGCATCTATTGTGGGCTACGGGCATTTTGGTAGCCGCTTGGGGGCTGGAACAGAGCCACTACTGGATTCAAAATCAAGATCCTGCCTGGAAGTATTACAACGCCTACAAACATTCGCTCGCTGCTCACGATGTTTTAGATTATAAAAAACCGCAATATAAATGGACGCCCTCTACGGCAGACGATTATTTTTATCGGGTCGGCTGGAAATACGAAGATTTAAAATTGTTTGAGCATTGGTTTTTTGCCGATTCTACGGTTTACGGCTTGCGCCAATTCAAAGCCATGCAAACCGCCTTTCAAGCTTGTCCTTACGAGGAGGAACATTTGAAAGAGCGTTATTGGCAGTTTTTTGTCAGCTACGTCTGGAGCGATTATGTGTTTTACGGCTTTTTGTTTTTAATGCTCTTACTGCTTTTTACAAAAGGTAACCGCCCGTTGTATTGGTTGGTTGCGCTGCAATTATTGTTGGCCTTAGCCATTTTGGGGTACTTATTTGTTTACAAACACTTGCCCGAACGCGTGAGTTATCCGCTTGCTTTTTATTTAATGGGGCTTGGCACTTTGCTGTCCAAAGGACAACTGCAGGAACGCGCTACCAAAATTAAATTGGTCTTAACTCTGGGCTTGCTCGCCCTTTCTACCCTCAAACTCGCCACCTTTAGAAGTTCCCAAACGGCTACTCAAAAAGTCTTGTGGGCCGCCGCTCTGGACAGCCTAGATGCCCAAGCAAACGAGTTGTACATTGGTGGCGGGGACTTTTATTTGCACCCCCTTATGACGCCTTACCAAAGTCTAGAAGATTCCTTGTTTGATGATTTTAATATGCTAGACTTCGGACATTTTGCCAACTCGCCCAACCACTACCAACAATTGGCTAATTTTGGCATTAAAAACATTCATCTCCAAGCACCAATAGACAGCAACATCTATTTTGTGCATCGTTACAACGCTTCGATCATTCCTTGGTACATCAATTTTGTAGAACGCCATTATGACCGCTACATACAGTTTGACCTCGTGCGCCGAGAAAAGCAGGTCAACATCGCTGTTTATCGCATTCGAGAACAAATTCGCAAAGAACCCAACTCGCAGGGCATCAGTTTGGACAACCAAGCCGAGTTTGGAATCGTCCCCAAAGACCCCGACGCCATCGTTCCCGATAGCAGCAAGCCCCTGATAGATGTTTATACCAACCGACAATTTTATTTGTCTAAGTAATTTCAAGCACCTATGCAAAAATAACGTTTTTTTCAGCGTACTAAGTTGTTGTAGCTGTATTACTTATGTTAACTCCAGGGCTGGAGATAATGCCGTTATTCTAAATCTCCCTTGCTTTTGTCTTCAAAAAGGCTTATCCTTGCGGTCACCTATTTGAAAAGTAAAACATTTAAACGCATAGGTACCCTTGAGAAAAAACTGCTCGTTTTAGAGCAAAACACTAACAAATGGCTGGCTAGTTTTCAGTCTCAAAAGCAATTGCATACCGATGCAACGGCTCTAAAAAAGTACGAAGCTCTGTCAAAATTAAAGCGGTTGCTACAAACGCAATTGCAAGAGGAAGCGCAGAGCAAAGAAGCACTAGCCGAAGACCTCATCGACGAAGGCGCTGCCACTGCAGAAGCCTTTAAAATTGATCCTAAATACAAAGAAATCAAGGAACTGCAAACGTTCTCGACCGAGGACAATATCAGAGATACCAATCCTATTTTGATCTTGAGTTTTGGCAAATTGTTAGAATTGACCATCGACTACTTGCAAAACTTAAAAGGCATGCTGTTGGTGTTGGGCAAGTACGCCGACGAAAAAGACCGCATCGACAGTGCTATTCGAGAAGCGATTCTCAATTTGTACAAGGGCGGTCAAAAAAACAGTTATGCGTTCAACACCTTCATCTACGAAGCCCTAGATGAGGCTATGACAGAGGTTTTGAATGGTAACAATGCTGTTTCATTGGCTATTTTTTGCGACCACTTGGCAGACCGCATCCAGACTTTAATTAAAAAGCTGCAAGATACCCCACAACCCCAACTACGCCAAGAGCTGGGCAAAAAGTTTAGAAAACATAAAAAATCTCCTTACCCCTATGTAGGTAAAATCCTGACAGCGATAGATTTGTACGACTTGCCACACGATACGGCGGGAGATACCGCGAAGGAAGAGCAATTTAAGCGCCTATCTAATTGGTACAGCAGCTTTTTGCAGGATCTGTTAATTTTTGAGAAAGAACACCAGACAGATTTTTTCACTACTGCCGATTTGAAAAGTGCATTGGATGGTTTTGCGGCTACTCTGTCTTCGCCTGCCACCCCCATCTCCGTCAGCAAAGCCCTTACAGAAAAGGTTAAGTAGTCCCTCAACTAAAGCGTAGCGCTCATGAACGAAGGGAACTAAAAGT
>CAYUZF010000263.1:3140-6647 GCA_964449615.1 uncultured Aureispira sp. | reverse complement strand
TTGTTCGGGAAAAAAGGCTCGCTTAAAAATGGTTGATTACTTCTGTTACAATGTATTTAGTTTATTTATTAAAAAAGCCGCCGAGCATGCCTCCAATATCGTCCATATAATTGCCATCGCCGTCGCGATCCAGCATTCCCAACAAGCCGTCGAGTTGGCCAGGTGCTTGTTTGGCGGCTTGTTGTTGCCCCAATAAGGACATCAACCCACTGGCATCAAACCCTTGCTGCTGTTTGGCTTTGCCCAGCACCCCCATCACCAAAGGCGCAACGGTCGTCAACAGGCTCTGCGTTGCTTCTGGACTCATGTTGTTCACTTTGCTCAATCCTTGTACTACGCCTTGCTGTTTGTTGCCGAGTAGGTGGTTGAGGATGCCACCGCCATTGGTGGCACGCTCTGGTACATGTTGGGTGGGCCCACTGCCTAAAAAGCTGGTGATGTTGTCCAAAATGCTTCCGTCGTGGTCTTTCTCCAGCGCTTGGTTGAGTTGTTGAGCGCCCTGCTCAGTAGCCGCGTTTTTGCTCATGGCACCCAACAGAGTAGCAAAGGCATTTTGAGCAGCGCTTTGGGTTTGTGCTTCGCTGTTCAATCCTATTTTTTGTGTCAATTGGTTAACAGCGGCATTGGTCATTTGCTGCTTAAACATATCCATTAAATCCATTTGGTTGCTTTTTTAGTGTTATAATAATAAAATAACTCAAAACGTATTCCCAGTAGTTTTGGCTCTGATTTTCTAAAAATAAAAAGAATAATCTAAGAAATGGGTAGAAAATAGGTCTTATTTTGGGAATAGGAATTGGGCTTTTAGTCCTTGCCTAAAACAGTTCTAAGCTTCCTAGTGTTTATTTTTTAAGAGAATAGTCTTCTACTGGTCTGTTGGTAATCATTATCTAACCTACTGACAATCTGTTGACTAATTGTATAACTATCCAAATTTATTATGACTTTAAGAATTCTAACTAGCCTTATAATTTTCTTTACAACACTTTCTTTCTCTGTTGCCCAATCGGGTGATTTAGTTGTCTTTACGACAGATGGAGTGGCTTTTAATGTTGCTTTAGACAGTAAGTTTCAGAACAAAAAAGCAGCAACCAATCTCAAAGTAACCAATATCCCTGAAGGCGATTATTGGGTAACGCTAATGTTTGGCAACAGCCGAAAAGCCGTTAAATCCAATTTGCGGGTCTTAGCAGGCAGGGAAAATTCCTTTGTTGTGTCCAAAGATGGAGGTTCTTGGAAGCTCAAAACGTACAGCACCGTCCCCCAGAGCCAAGTTGGTTTAGCCAGCAGCAGCCAAGTACGCGTTAATTTTAATAAAGCAGGCGTTGAGATCGATGGTATGGACAGCGCCAAGGAATTATCGGAAAAGGAAGTAGAGCAAAATCCTGAGTATGTGCGCGTTCACGGCACGTTGGACGAGTTGAAAATGGAAGCAGAGCAAAAACGCCGCGGCCAATACAGCGGTAGCGTAGCCGAACAAGAAGTAGCCGCCGCTGCACCAGCAGTAGAGGAAGGTACGACCTTGGTCAAGCGCTACATCAAAACCAACAACGGCGATGGTACAGTAAGCATTGCCGAAGAAATGACCACCATTACAAAAGAAATCGTCGAGCGCAACGGCCAGCAACAAGTGCGCACCAAACGCAACGTTTCATTGACGCCAACCAACTATACTTGCCTTCCAATGGAGGCCGAGAAGTTTGATGCGATGCTGACGCGAGTCAATAGTTTGCCGAAAGGCCAACAACTCACCGCTGCACAAAAAGAAATCAAAGACCAGTGCCTCACTCCAGAGCAGATTCGCCAAGTAGGCGATTTGTTTGACAAAGACGATTTGCAGTTGTTTGCCATGACGGCCCACCCCACCTCTGCCGATCCCCAAAATTACCCTTACGAGGACGAAGTGAATGCCGTGGATATTAGCGAAACGCCTGTAGAAACAGTGGCAACAGTACCCGCAGAACACACCGTAGCTGGTGATCCAGTGGTAGAAACATCCGAAGAAGCCGCAATGGAAGTGGCGGTAGAAGTGGGAGAGACAGACCTATTGGTAGCCACTAAAACCAAAGCTGAATTGCGCGCCGAACGCAAAGCGGAAAAAGCACGCCTAAGAGCCGAACGCAAGGCAGCCCGCGCCAAAGCTAAAGCTGAGCGCAAAGCGGCCAAAGCCCGCTAAACAATAAACGTATGAATAAGATACTAAACCTATTTTTGAGCAGCTTTCTAATCTTTCTAGGAAGCTGCTCTTTTGAATCACCAAGAGAACAAGCAGCCCTGCCCAGTACGCTAGAAACCCTACTCCAACACGGGCAAATCACCCAAGAGCAAGAACAATTGGAGGTGTTTTTTCGAGCGTTCAAACAGGAGGAAGTATTGGAAGTGTGGGGTCGTTTGGCGGAGCAGGATTTTCGCTTGCTGGCGACGTATCCCTTTTGCGCCAACTCTGGCAAGCTGGGTCCAAAACGCCAAAAAGGTGATTTGCAGATTCCCGAAGGCTGTTACGAAATCAACCGTTTCAACCCTAACAGCCGTTTTTATTTGTCGCTGGGTCTCAATTACCCCAATGCTTCGGATTTGAAGCGCAGCGATCCACGGCAACCAGGGGGGGATATTTTTATACACGGTGGTTGTGCCAGTGTGGGCTGTATTTCCATTACCGATGCTTTTATACAGCCCGTTTATGAGCTGGCGAGCCGCGCCCATCGTTTGGGCCAGCAACGTATTTTGGTGCATATTTTTCCCAGTAAAAACTGGAAGCACTTGTTTCGCAACAACAACGTTCACCACACGTTTTGGCGGGAGCTGCAACCCATTCACGATTTTTTTGAGCGGTATAAGCAGTTGCCAACGGTGCCAATTAATGCACGCGGTGCTTATAGCTTGGGCTAAAGTGCTTTTTTCTAACAAAAAACAACCTTACTAAAATGGATTTAATAAGGTTGTTCTCTTTTTATAAAATGAAGTGGTTTAAAAATCTTCCTCTCCGTAATACTCCGCCCAGATGTTGCGCGTTTCGTACAGCTTAACGCAGTGCATGCGGCAGTTGTCGTCCAAATGTGGCGCCAGCTCTTGCCAAATATAATACACTAGATTTTCGGTTGTCGGTGGGGTGCCTTCGGGCAAGAAATTGGGATCTAAGTTCATGTTGCTGTGATCCAACACATCACACACCTTACTTTTTATCAATTTGCTCAATTTTTTAGCATCCATGATAAAACCTGTTACGGGATCGGGTTTACCTTTTACCGTCACCATCAAATCGTAGTTGTGTCCGTGAAAATTTTTATTGGCACATTTGCCGAAGACTTCGTAATTTTTCTCCTCCGACCACTCCTTCACCCACAACTGGTGGGCAGCGTTAAAATGTTCTCTTCTAGTTAAGTAAATTATCATCTGTTGTTTATAACTTTGATGCTCCAGAATGTTGAATCCTGTTTTAACGGAGGAGATAGCTCCGCCAGAGCATAGCGTAATATATTGTGGTTTCTTGTTGCCAACACCACTCCG
>CAYUZF010000263.1:0-3130 GCA_964449615.1 uncultured Aureispira sp. | reverse complement strand
GTTGTTCGGAATCCAATTTTCAGCTAACAAACAATCGCTAAAAATTATTGCGAAGCGCAGACTTCAAAGATCGTGCAGCGCAACTTCACAAGCGTATGGGACAAGCCCTTTTTTTAATCGTTATTGATTCTTATAAGGCGACCAAAAAAGCCAAAGTATCAACGCCATCGGCATAATCCTCTAGGCGTGGAAGCTGGCTTTCGCCAAACGGCACAACGGTTACCCCTTCTACAGGTTGCTGACTCACCACGCACTGTATTTCTTCGCTGCGCTGCTTCAATTCTTGTTGCAATACCGCTTGATTTTTGTATTGGCTGTAATGCAGCGATGAAATCCGCGACAACAAACTCTCATTTTCCAAGACCATCAAACAATCGTTGAGCATATGCGGTACGTTGTTGATGTAATAAATAGAACGGTTGTAATCGTAGTTGTTGCGGTACTTATTGTGTTGGTGGATGTTTTTATAATGGTCTAAGGTGCGCAACAGGGGTACAAAATCGTAGCCTTCAGGTACGTACAATTTAGACACCGAGCGGCACCCCAACCCAAAATAGGTGAAAATATCCTCGCCTAATGTTAACAACTCTGCTTCGCTTTCAGTTCCTGTTAGAACGGCTACGGCGTTGCGATTTTTGCGAATGATGTTCGGATATTTGCTAAAATACTGCTCAAAATACAGTGCGGCGTTGTTGCTGCCCGTGGCGATCACTGCGTCTATTTCTCTTAAAATAGGCACTATTTGAAAGTAAGCCCACGTGCGCTCGTCTTGCGCGGCCAAGCTTTCTAAGATGTACGGAATCAGAATTTTGTCTTTGTCCGAGTACTTAATCAAGGCCTGGTGGCCAGCCACAAAGCAGCAAAGCACATCGTGAAACCCCACTGCTGGAATATTGCCTGCCAAGACCAAGCCAATGCGTTTGCTTGCGCGCTCCTCTTGCAAGGCGGGGTACTGCGCTACCCACTGCTCCAACGCAGTACGTTGCAAAAAAACTTGTGCAATCCGCTCCATAGCCATGCGGCTGTTTTCTATGGTAAACCAACCATTGTGGTGCTGCGCTTGTCGAAAAGCACGTTCCCGCTCGGGGGTATCTTGTTGTAAATAATGGCCTAATGCTACAAGAGCGTCTAGGCGTTCTGCTAAAGTCATTGTCATAGTACTGCGGTTTGCGCCTGCAAATTTCCGAAAAAAAATTGAATAATTTATGAAATAGCTGTAGGGACTTGCGTTGGTTGACCGTCAAAAAAAACTGCTTTTTGCACCTAAGGCACAAAAAGCAGTTTCCAATACTTCTCTCCTACAAGGCTTTAGCTGCTTGGCTACTGCACGGGAGGTTGCTGTTGTGTTGGCGGTGGAGAGGCGTAAGGCTGCAACTGTGTTTCCAACGCTGTTTTGAAGGCTTCGTCCTCCATCAAGGTGTTAAATTGCAACAACTGCTGTACCATGCCCATCGCTTCGCGCATTTCCATCGTAAAAGCAGCAATGTCCTCTTGATTGCTCAAGTAGAGGTAATAATCCAAGCGATCTTGCAGCGCATCGGCCATGATTTGCATGTGTTCTTTAGCTTTGTCTTGCGCCCCCAACTGCAAGTAGAATCCAATTGCCTGCAAGGCCATACGGCTTTGCGGGTAAGGAAAATTCATGTGTGGGAAAGCCGTAAAGAACTCGTCAATCGTTGCGATAGCACGCTCTGTTTCTCCTTTGCGGCGCAGTTCATCGGCCAAGCGAACAAAAGCATATTGCAAGCTGTGTACCGACGGCATATAACTTTCGTTGATAAAGAAATCTTCTTTGTCGAAGTTCCCCCATCTAAATTTGCCAGGGTTCTCCTCGGTACCGACCATATTTTGAAACATTAAATCGGTATCTACGCCCCCCATCAAAATGGCCGATTGGCCTTGACTTGGTGTTTTGTAAGGTACGATCCGCAAGGCCATGCCTTCTAGCATTAAGAAATCTTTTAAGCCCATTATTTTTTCAGGGCGGCAAGTTACCGCAAAGTAAATCGGACGTTTCCAACCGTTGACCGCATTGGTAGAAACAATATCCAACAGCGCAATTTCATCCTTCATCATAAATTGCCCCTGCTTCAACGCGAATTTCACCACAGGCAAAATTGCCGAATCGGGAATGCTTTCGTTGATGGCGCCGTTTGCTATAACGGCAGCGCGCTCGGCTTCGTTGCTGTATACGGGCAGGTAAACATTGCGAGCAGGTACATAACTGGCATATTGCTGCAAGGCCTGCGGATTCATGTCTTTGGGCGTAGACCCAACAAACTTGACCACCTCGTGCAAGTTGATGTAGCTGTCCCCTCGTTTGATGTTAAACGGCAAATAGTTGCGCAGTTTTCCTCGATACGCCTCTTTGGGAATCGTCATTTCGATTTTATCCGACTCGTTGATTTTGCGACGCAATTGGTCAATGTACCAATCCACGGCCAACAAACTAAAGTTGACTACGCGCACATCGGGACGGATGTTCTCTACCTCTTGGGCATACCACAAGGGATAGGTATCGTTGTCTCCGTAAGTGAATATAATAGCATTGGGCGCACAAGATTCTAAGAAATTGATCGCGTAATCTCTAGCTCCGTATTGCCCCGCTCTAGAATGGTCGTCCCAGTTCTGCGCCCCCATCAAAATAGGTGGCACCAGACCAATAACCAGCGCCAAACCAGCCGCAGGCAACCCTGCTAAGGTATCCTTCAATTTTTCGTACATAAACGGTACCGACATGCCCATCCACATACAAAAGGTAAATATAGAGCCAACAATAACGTAGTCCCGCTCTCTGGGCTCGCGGGGGGGTTGATTGGTAAAGACGATAATCGCTATACCCGTCATAAGAAACAGAACGCCTAAAGCTGCCGCTTCGCGTGGGCGCTTAGACGCGTGGAAAAACAGGCCAATTAGACCCAAAATGAAGGGCAAGAAATAATAGGTATTTCTAGATTTTTCTTCTGCGATGTAATCTGGCAAATTGCTTTGCTCATGCACGTGCATTTCATCAATAAACCCAATACCCGAGATCCAGTTGCCACGCACCATGTTGCCATCCGTTCCCTGGTTGGCATTTTGACGACCGATAAAATTCCAAGCAAAGTAGCGCCAGTACATGTAGCCCAAT
>CAYUZF010000262.1:4399-6649 GCA_964449615.1 uncultured Aureispira sp. | reverse complement strand
TCTCTAGCGGTTAATTTTCCTTTTTCGTGTTGTTTGGCAATTCTGGCTTCGCCGCCACCTAATTTAGCTTCGGCTGTTTTTTGGGCGAGGATGTCAAATTTATCTTGCATAGTTGTCTGTCGATTGATTAAAGATGATCGCGAATTTTATACTAGCTCTTCAAACAAAGTTTACCCTTTTGGAGGAAAAAACCAAAGTAACACCGCACTAAATTCGTAATTTTTTGGTTGAGTAGACCAAGATAGAAAATTGTGGCAGCTTGTGGCTTGTCGAATATGACATAGATGCTACTGTTTTTCTGTTTTGTACCATTATACCTAAAATTAAAAAAAGATGTATGGAAAAGCAAAAAATCGTCGTATTGACAGGCGCTGGGATCAGTGCCGAAAGTGGCATCAAGACTTTTAGAGATGCAGGGGGCTTGTGGGAGGGACACGATGTGATGGCAGTGGCTTCGCCGCAAGGTTGGACGCGCAACCGCGCTTTGGTATTAGAATTTTACAACCAGCGCCGTGCGCAGTTGGCAGAAGTAGCCCCCAATCCCGCCCATTATGCGTTGGCTGAATTGGAAGAAAAATACGAGGTTCAAATTATAACTCAAAACGTAGACGATTTGCACGAACGGGGCGGATCTAGCCATGTGCTGCACTTGCACGGGGAACTTAAAAAAGTACGCAGCACTAAAAATTCTAACTTGGTTTACGAGCGGGATACGCCCGTAAAGCTGGGCGACCATTGTGAGCAGGGCAGCCAATTGAGGCCGCATATTGTTTGGTTTGGAGAAGACGTGCCGTTGATTGGTAGAGCGAGTACGTTAGCAGCAGAAGCCGATATTTTTATCATTGTAGGAACGTCGATGCAGGTGTACCCTGCGGCGGGCTTGGTAAATTTGGTGGATAGGGATGCAGAGAAGTATTTTGTAGATCCCAATCCTGCGGTGGTGGATGTTCCCAATTTGCGCGTCATTGCCGATAAAGCTTCGGTAGCGGTGCCTAAATTAGTAGACGCGTTGTTGCAATAAAAAACAAAAGTAGGGGCCAACAGCCGTCGCCCCTACTCTTATTTTAACAAAATATCTTCTAATGCATAGGTGCTGCAACTTGCTCTTGTTGTTGCGCGTTGGCCTGTTCGGCTTCGCGGGCTTTGCGCGCTAAACGCATGGATTTGGTGCGGAAGCGTTTGTTGAAAGGTGCAATAAAATAAGCTTTGATGATGTAGCCCCAGAAGTAAGGCTCGTTCAACGAAGGATCAATTTTGTGGGCAATTTTTTCGTGTGCTTCTTGGGTCAAACTCCAGTGCATGTTGGCGTTCATGTGGTGTACGGTGTGGAAACCGTTGTTGAACAACAACCAGTTGAGCGATAGAAAATGAGAAGCGGTAATGTTGCGCGAGTGGTTGTATTCCGATTCTTCGTCGGCGTGTACGTGTTGTACAAAGTTGAACACTACTACAGAGTACAAAGAAACGTTGTGTGGAATAATCACTAAAACCAATGCCGCAACAGGATTGAGAACCAAGAATGTACCGCCCCAAACCAATACCAAGACAATCTGAGAAATGTAGTACCAGAATTCGCGGCGATTTTTCTTAAAACGTTCTTTTAAAAAATCTTTGAGTGCCAAACTCTGGAAATAATTGCTGACAAAGGGATAAGTCAACAATACCCACAAGCTATTTTTTTCGGTATAGCGGTAGGTTTTGGTATAATCAGGTTCTTTGTTGTTGTGGCGGTGGTGGTTGCGGTTGTGTGTGGGAATCCAACCAAATACAGGAGTACCATAAAACATAATCACCCAGTACTCCATCAGGCGGTTAAGTGGTTCAAATTTGAACACTGATTCGTGCATAATGTTATGCGCAATAACCGAAACGGATACGGACATAAACAAAAATAGAACATAAAGTCCTGCAAAGGCTAGTTTGCTGCCTTCCCAAGTCTTCCAATTTATCCACAAATAAGCAAATAAACTAGTGGTAATGGTCATCCACAGCAGCGTCTTTAAATCAGCTTTGTACTTTAACATTTTTGATAATTTTTAATGACAAATTGCTTCCAAAATCAATGCATGGTGCCTCAGTTTTAGTTCAAACAACTCCGAAAATGCTTTATTTTCGAAAGAACATCATCTAGACCATGCCCGCCTAAGGAGAAGAATCGTGTCTTGTAATATTTAAAAGCGCCACGAAAATAGGAAGTTTTATACAGTTTTCTACTATCGACTGTGCAATTAATAGGCCGCTAACGATCTG
>CAYUZF010000262.1:4161-4389 GCA_964449615.1 uncultured Aureispira sp. | reverse complement strand
TATAAATAACTCCACACACCATAGATGAAACACTTGTACGCCTCTAACGCTCCTACAAATACCCTATACGGCTTGAATTCAATTGTATAGATGAACAAAAAGAGGCCTGCCCCTACTTTGTTGGAGTAATAAAATAAGAAAGACCGAATGATCGCAATAAGTTTTTATGACAACCTTGTGATTATCAAAAGGGTGTAAGCCCATTTATTTCCAATAAAAAGAGGCCTT
>CAYUZF010000262.1:0-4151 GCA_964449615.1 uncultured Aureispira sp. | reverse complement strand
TTTCCAAGCTGTTGTACGCTACGGGGCGTACTTCTAAGTAAAAACCGCTTTGGTGCAAAACGCGAATTTGCTGGAAAACGTAACGAGCAGCATCGGGGCGAATGGCATTTATATCAAAGCTGTCTTTGTCGTAGCTTTGCTTAAAAATCATCCGACCGTACTGATCGTAAGCCAATAACTCAAACGACTCCACGGTGGTTTGGGAACTGTCCACCGTTGGCAGAAAGTTATAAATCGAGCGGTATTGGCGCTGTGCGCGGCGGTGGGTCGCCGTACTGCCAAAAGAAGGAACCACCACTGCTTTTCCGTCGGCTGTAATGCCTTTGATGTTGGAATACGATACAAAAGCGTTGGTGTGGCGATAGCGGTGCAACACTTCTAAGGAGCTTTCCGTTAAAAAGCTGCCTTTGATATTTTTTAGGACAATGGCCGCACCTCGGGGAGGTAGAATCGCCAAATCAAATTGCGTAACAACGACTTTACAAATGGCGGCAGTGTCGGGATGTTGGCAACCTAATTTGGCTAGCGCATGTTTGCTGTTGGTTGGACAATCGCAAGAGGTCGCTGTTTCAGGAAAGGACAACGCATGTTCAAAAGGAACGATTATTGCCTTCTTTTTAATTCTAAGGGTGTGTTTGACAGGAGGCTCTACGGTAGAATATTGAGCAGCTAAATAAACACTTGGAAGCAAAGCGAACAACAAAAAAAAGTAAACCATCATAGAGGAGTTCGTACATTAAAAAATAGGAGCCGTCTGTCTCTCAACGCCATCTCAACAAAAAGATACAAAGGTTGATGGTTAAAGAGACAATAGTAGAAATGTTAGCAAAAGAATAAAAGGTTGATGAACAGTGTTTTAAAGTAGGAAAGTATTATTTTCGTAATTGTTTCTAAGAACAATGGACGTTTATAAAAGAAAAAAAAACGTATTATGTCGCCTCGGAAAAGACGCCTATGGCGTTCAATTTTAATTGACTAGCGAATCTAATAACTAAGCCCTCCTTATCTGTATCCTATCTTATAGCAACGTAGGATGCTTCTATAAAATTATAAGCTATGCAAACTTTTAATACAGAATCGTTACCCGTTCCTATCAAAGCCTTTGTGTTGCTGCTGCAACGCTTTTGGTTCGCTTGGTGTTGTTTGGCTACGCTGGGTATCGGTTTGGTTGCCTTAGTCTGTTATTTCTTTATTTTTAATTTTTTGAAGGAAGATCAAGCCCGCAAGGCCGCTTACGTCGTTACCAAATGGTGGGGCAAAAGCTTGCTAGCGACCATGCTGGTACGGCTGACGTCCGAGGGAAAGGAACAAGTGCCTGTAGAGGCGGGCCCTTATGTTTTGATTAGCAACCATCTTTCCGTTGTCGATATTCCAATCTGTATGTCTACCGCTCCAGTGCCTTTTTCTTTTTTGGCCAAAAAAGAAGTGGACAAAGTGCCCATTGTTGGCTATCTGGCTAGAAACATGCACGTTTATGTAGATCGCAAAAGCAAGGCGAGCCGTGCTGCTACCTTCAAAGGCATGCAAGAGCATTTACAGGTAGGGCATTCCATCCATATTTACGTAGAAGGCACGCGCAACAAAACCAATGAGTTGTTGCAGGATTTTTACGACGGGGCTTTTCGCTTGGCGATTGCTACCCAGCGCCCTATTGTGACACTGACTATTTGCGGCTCCGATAAAATTTCTACGCCCAAACAGCCTTTTTTAGGGAGTCCTGGCAGCGTGCATTGTATTTGGGAAGCGCCCATCTCTACAGAAGGAATGACGCTAGAAGATTTGCCTCGTTTAAAAGCAATGGCTAGAGATCGCCTATTGCACAACTTAGAACAATACCACGCGGAGTATCATTTGTAAACAACTAGCGCGCTGTGTTTTGATCCCAACTCTTATTTAAATAACCATATTAAGTAAGAAAAACAGCACCAAAAAGATCCAAAGGCCGTCCAAAAAATGCCAGTAAATCGTCAGTAATTGCAGGCGCATGCGCTTAACAGGGTCTGAAAAATAGAGCAGAACAGTCATAGGCTCCTGCATCCTCTTATAAGCATTGTAAAGAAAAATAGCTAAAAAAGGTAAGCCTCCTATAATGTGGGCAAAGTGCAAGCCCGAAATGGCGTATAAATAATTGACGCCGTTGCCAATGTTTTCCCCAATCAACGTGTCGCGAAAGCCAAACCAGCCGACCAACTGCGCGCCCATGAAGGCAATTGTCAGCGCCATCGTAATGGTCAACGCTTTTTGATAGCCTTGTGTATCGTCTTCGCGGTAGGCGTGGTTGGCCTTGTGAATCGACCAACTACTTGCCAGTAAAATAAAGGAGTTGAGAATAAAAATAGGCGGGAGGTAAACGCCATCGGCTCCACTTTGGTTACGGGTGAAAACGTACCCAATGGAAAAGGCCATAAAAAGCATGGATAAGCTCAACAACAACAAAAACATGCCCACCTTTTCTAAGGGCAAATTAATAGGCGATTGTTCGGTATTGGACGAGTGCGGCATAGCGGCGTAGAGTAGGTTTTCTACCAAAAATAAGCAGAAAAAATAAACAATACCTGCGGTATTCCGAGTACCGCAGGATCGGCCGTTCTGGCCGAGTGTTTCTAAAACAGCCCGATTAATTTATAGTTCAAGATAATTGCGAAGCAATTCTTATTGACCATCTAAATATTCCAAAGGAGCATCGTCCCCACTCTCGTATTCTGGAATATCTTCCCATTGTGTAGGTTGTTTGAGTTCAGGCACCTGGTCATTGGCATCGGTGATGTTGCTATTTCTGTTAAATTCTGCGGCAAGCGTATTGGTAATGGCAGGCAAGTCGCGCGCCAGCTGCTCTTCTAAAAAACGCTTGCTTTCTTTGGTGTATTTGGGACTGATTCTATACGTATAATCTCCGTATAAATTTCCCATAATACGCGCATAAATATTAAACAGGCCTTTTTGGCGGGCTTTTATAACGGGCTTGTCGGGGTTATAGCGCTTAAATTTATTGGCAACCACCTGTCCCGCATTGATTTTAAGGTGAAAATCCATGTCGTGGTCAAAACCATAAGTACCGCCTACCAAAAGGTTGAGCGCATTGCTTTGAATAAACATAGCGGGCATGATGAATTTACTGTTTTCAATTTTAAATTGGTTGTGCAATTCGGTAAAGATCAAGTGTTTTAGGTCACTCATTTTTACAAAACTAGAAAAGCCCTCTAGCATTTTCAGGTCTATTATTTCTCCATTTTTAAGGGTGACATCGGCGACCACATACAGCTTGTCGTGCTGAAAATTACCCAAAGAATCCATGTACATATTGACTCGAATCAATGATTCTAAACGCCCACGTAGGTTTTCGGCGGTTATGGCTTCTTGTCCAAAATTGTCAGTCTGCGCCAAAAATTCCTGCATATCAATATTGTCACAATCCAAAAACAGCTCAACACGGGGTTCTTTTTCAAAATAAATTTTGCTGTTGAGTTTCAACAAGCCATCCATGGCATTTACTTTTACCCCTTTCAACAACATGACGCTGTTGTCAAAGGCAACTTCTCCATTAAAATTAGTGGCGTCTATTTTGTTGTAATTAATGGCCTTGATATTGGTCACAAAGGTACCTTTCAGGAAAGAAGTGCGGCGCTCGCGTTGTTGGACGTTTTCTTTGGTAAGCGAATCTTTTTTGGCTTCTGGAGCCGCTTCGATTTCTTCGGCGCTGTGCCCTCCGCCAATGGCTAAAAGTTCGTCAATGTCTAAGCGTTCGCTGTTGAGGGCGGCGTTGAAGGTTAGTTTGGCTTGTTGAGAGTTTAGAGAATCGGAGAGCAATACAGGCAACATGTTTTGAAATTGACCGTTGAAGGCCATGTCACTTTCTGCAGTTCGTACGCTAAAATTACTGATGTCAAAGGTGTTGTCTTCTAAGACTAAATTGCCTGTAGGAATATTAACGGGAATTTCATTGACTAAGAGATACACTTGAATGAAGGCGATGCTGCCCCCCAAATTAACCCGCGGAATACGGTACATAGATGTCATATCGCTCAGTTTGCCCTCTAGAGAGAGTTGCGCAATTTCGATCCAGCCACTGCCGTCCGTAACTTGTTCTCCAAAGAATGCGTACACAGCATCCAAGGGTATTTTACCATCCAAACCCATTTTAATAACGGGTG
>CAYUZF010000261.1:1225-6651 GCA_964449615.1 uncultured Aureispira sp. | reverse complement strand
ATAACCTATCTATTCTAACGGGAGTAGATAGGTTGTCTTATTTGATCAGTGATGCCCAGCAGCAGATATTGGTATTGCGGGTGTACCAATTGCCTAAGGAGGATACCCTATCGGCCTTGCAGCAATTGCTGCTGGAGGATGCGCTGTTGCGCGTGCCCTTCAAACAGCGCACCATTGGCTTATTTTCCAGAAGTTTTACGCTGTTGCCCAGCCAATTGTTTGATGTGTCCAAAGCAGACGCGTATTTGAAAATTATGACAGAGCTGCACGCACAGGACGAGGTGTTGAACGATGCACTTCCTGGCCTAGAGGCCGTCAATTTATACGCTTACCAAACGCCTTACTTGAAGTTGCTGAAGGAACACTTTCAAAATCCTGCGATTTGCCACATCTCCACGGGGCTTATTCAGAACTTTATAACGCATTTTGACAGCAAGAATTCTAAAAACATTTTTCTACACATTTACGGGAATAAAATCAGCCTGACCGTTGTTGATCACCAGCAGTTGATTTTTCACAATCTCTTTGAATTTAAAGCTTCGCCCGACTGTTTGTATTATGTGTTGCTGGTGTTCAAACAATTGGGCTTGCGCCCAGAAAAACACCCTTTGTACATTGCAGGGGAGTTGGTCATTGATTCGGAAATTCACCAATTGTTATACAAATACATCAAGACCATACACTTTGTAAACCGCCCTAATTTTTACGGTTTTGGAGAGCAATTAACGGCCAGTTTCCCACAACATTTTTTCTTTGATTTATACAGCCTGAAATTATGCGAATCGTAAGCGGGTCTTTAAAGGGAAGACGTTTTGAAATGCCCAGTTCTAAATGGAAAACGCGCCCTACCACCGATTATGCCAAAGAAAGCCTTTTTAATATTCTAACCCACCGCATAGTATTATTGGGGTTGGAAGTGCTGGATTTGTACGCGGGAACGGGCAACATGGGCTATGAATTTGCTTCGAGAGGGGCAGAGCGGGTGTTGGCGGTAGAGCGCTACGGTGCTTGCGTGCGCTTCATTCAAGAGCACATCAAAACCTTTGAATTG
Organism: uncultured Aureispira sp.; assembly: GCA_964449615.1. Classification (GTDB taxonomy): domain Bacteria; phylum Bacteroidota; class Bacteroidia; order Chitinophagales; family Saprospiraceae; genus Aureispira. The sequence continues at coordinate 5,600 of CAYUZF010000261.1, read as the reverse complement.
GAGGCTTGTATGAGCGTACGCAAACAGGACAGCTTGCAGTACCTACGCCAGAGTCGAGAACAATTTGATGTCATTTTTGCCGACCCGCCTTATGCCGATCCCAAATACAAGGTTTTGCTCAACTTAATCCTAGAAGGGACGTTGTTGAAACAAGATGGATTGTTGATTATCGAACACGATTCTAGGCAAAACTTTGCAAATCATTCTAATTTTATAGAACTTCGCCAATACGGACAATCCTATTTTAGTTTTTTTGCGCACCAAGTTGCCAATTAACAACAGCTTGTCCATTTTTTGGATCTTCGTGGATAGAATCCCAACCGTATGAAAAATATTTGGAAGATTGTAGGGGTAGTTTTAGTGGTCTACAGCTTGATAGCAGGCTTATTAATTCCTTTGACCACTGGTATTAGAACCACTACTCCTAGCGTTGCTGACCCTGGCCAGCCGTTGGCACTCACGTTGTCCGACGCCTACAACGCAAATTTTACAAAAGACCAAGACAACTACCAAGCGCGTATCCGACTCAACCAAGAACAAGCGTTGTGCGCGCAACGCGTCGAGGTACACAGCAACAACAGCATGACGCTGTACTTTGATGTTCCCGCAGGGCAACTTCCCGTCAAAACGCGCACCGAGGACGGCAAAAAATCACCCTTCCCCCTCTTAGAATTGTTGGGCGAGAACAACGGGTACAGCTCGTTGGAGTCGGTGATTTTTTTTAACCGCGACAGCAGTGCTCCCCAAGCGGATGCCGCTGCGTTTTGTGCTGCTACCAACTACGAAACAACCGTGGAGCAGGGCATGACTTTTCCTTTTTTGAACATTCTAGAAGAAACCATACGCAATTTGTATTACCACGTACCGATGTGGTTTGCTATGATGCTTCTAATGTTAATTTCGGTCGTCTACAGTATTTTGTACCTCAACAACCCCCAACGCGAGTTTTTTGACCGCCAGGCAACGGCTTTTGCCGCTGTGGGCATTACTTATGGCCTAATTGGAATTGCAACAGGCGCCATGTGGGGAAAGCATACTTGGGGCGCGTATTGGTCGTTCGATGTCAAACAGAACACCACCGCAGTGGCATTACTGATTTATTTGGCGTACTTTGTTTTGCGCAGCTCTTTTGACGATTTGGACAAACGGGCGCGGGTTTCTGCAATTTATAATATTTTTGCCTTTGCCACACTTATTCCTTTGCTCTATATTGTTCCTAGAATGTTTGACAGTCTGCACCCTGGTATGGGGGGGAATCCCGCTTTTAGCAAACTCGATTTGGACAACACCATGCGAATGGTTTTTTATCCCGCTATTTTGGGCTGGATGCTACTTGGCATTTGGATTGCCGATGTCGCGAGTAGGGTTGAAGGGTTACGCCGTCGTTATTTGGAGCGTTATTTATAAAATACATCCCTTAAAAAAAATACAGCCTTGTTTAATGAAATGTTTTGTTAGATGTATGTCTATCAATAAGAAAGGGAGACAACCATAAAGTTGGATAAAATGGTTGGTCTAAATGCCCGTTTGTAGCGCGAAGTTAAGACGAACTTTGTTTTGAGAACTTCGATTGAAAAGTTCTTTTTTCTTAAAAAAAATACCGTTTTTAGGGTCTATAATGATGAAAGTAATTTGTAATCTTGCAGCGTTTCTTCTGCTACCCACATTGGCGCAAGCCCAAGAACAGGCAGGAAATGATTTTTTTAGCAACATCGGTAAAATGTATGTTACCGTTGCAGTTATCTTAATTCTGTTTTTTGGTATTATTGCCTTTTTGGTGTTTTTAGAACGCAGAGTGGCGCGCTTGGAACGCGATTTTGAGGACGAGCCACCTTATTAATAACAACACAATAAAACTTACGGCGTGTTAAGGCAACAGTTTCTAACTGCTACTTGCACTCCACAAAGCAAGTAGCCCAGTTAAAACAATTTGGCTGCTGATACTAACCGTTTATACTAACTTTAATCAAAAAATACTATGTCAGATTATAGCTTTTTTGAAGGCGTCGAGAAGAATTTTGACAAAGCGGCTAAGCACACCGATCTCCCACACGGGTTGCTAGAGCAAATTAAAGGCTGTAATGCCGTTTTTCGCATGAATTTCCCCGTGCGCCGTACCAACGGAGACGTGGAAGTGGTCGAAGCTTACCGCGTACAACACTCCAACCACCGTTCTCCCACCAAAGGAGGAATTCGCTACAGCTTGGGCGTGAATCAAGATGAAGTAATGGCTTTAGCAGCCTTGATGACCTACAAATGTGCCGTTGTAGACGTGCCGTTTGGCGGTGCCAAAGGGGGGGTGAAAATCAGTTCTAGAGACTACACCGAAGAAGAATTGGAGCGCATTACACGCCGCTATGCCGCAGAATTGGTGCGCAAGAACTTTATTGGTCCTGGTATGGACGTGCCTGCACCCGATTATGGAACAGGCCCCCGCGAAATGGCTTGGATCATGGATACGTACATGGCCCTCAATCCAGGCGAAATTGATGCCGCTGGTTGTGTAACAGGAAAACCTGTTTCGCAAAATGGTATCGCTGGTCGTACAGAGGCTACAGGTCGCGGCGTGTACTACGCTATCCGCGAAGCTTGTAACCACACCGATGATATGGAAGCGCTAGGATTAGAAACAGGTATTGCTGGCAAAACAATGGTCATTCAGGGATTGGGAAATGTAGGTTCTTATACAGGAACAATCTCCCAAGATGAAGGAAAGGTGAAAATCATTGGCGTAGCCGAATACGAAGGTTCTATTTATGCCAAAGATGGTTTGGACATCCACGCCTTGCTAGACTTTAGAAAGCAAACTGGGTCTATCATGGGTTTTCCAGGCTCTGTGGCGCTAGAGGATAGAGGTTCTGCTTTAGAATTGGAATGCGATATTCTAGTGCCTGCGGCATTGGAAAATCAAATCAACGAAGAAAATGCCGACCGCATCAAAGCAAAAATTATTGCAGAAGCAGCCAACGGCCCTGTAACACCTGAAGCAGAAGCCGTATTACTAGACAAAGGTTGTTTGATCATTCCCGATATGTATGCCAATGCAGGTGGGGTAACCGTGTCTTATTTTGAGTGGTTGAAAAACTTGTCGCACATGCGTTTTGGTCGTATGCAAAAACGCTTCGAAAGCAACCGCTACGAATTGTTGGTTGACTTGGTACTGAAAATGACGGGCAAGCAGTTGAGCGAAAACGAACGCAAGCTGTTGACCTTTGGCGCAGATGAAGTGGATTTGGTACGCTCTGGACTAGAAGAAACCATGATTACTGCTTACAACGGCATTCGCAATACGCGCAAACGCAAATTTATCAAAGACTTGCGCACGGCTGCATTTGTTTATGCCATCGAGAAAATTGGAAGTGACTACACTGCTTTGGGGATTTGGCCTTAAGCCGCTGTTGGTTATAACAACAATAAACAATAAAAAAGCCTTTCCGAGTGAGCATTCGGAAAGGCTTTCTTTTTTGCTGCTATACAGCTGGGTTTCTTTTTATAAAAATTTGTAGAAAGTTTCTTGTAGAAAGGTGCAAATCGCTAGTTGCCAGTTTTTATAAACGGACGGGTGCTTGTTTGGCGTGTGTTCTGGTCGTAACAACGCAACCAGTAGTAGCCTTTGGGCAGCGCTGCAATGTCTAAAGTCGTATTCTCATAGGTAAACGATTGCTCTAAAACAATTTCTCCCAGTGCATTCACTACCGTCAATTCGCCTGCGATGCTTTGCAGTCCTTGTACTTGAAGAACGTTCCGAGCAGGGTTGGGAGCCAGGTTCCAATCAAGTCCAGGAGCAGCGATTTTTTTGGTAGCAATCCACGGCGTAAAAGAGGCTATAAGCGTTCGGTGAGTAGAATCGGTTAATACGATGCTGTCTTGAGCCGAGAATACGAGTAAGATATCAGAAGCAGGCATATTCATACAAGTGTCGTCCAACGGCGAAATTTGTACAGCGTAGGGCGTTCCCGCCTCTATCATCGAGGCTTTGACTTTCACGGGATAATCCGAAGCGTGTACGTGAATTTCAAAATTTGTTAAGCGAGCATCGGCATAAGAATTTATTGGCGTAGGGCGGAAGTCTATCTTAGAAGCGATGTGCTGCGGGGTGTAATAGGGAACGCCAAAAGGCGAATACGTCCCGCTGGAGGCAACAAATAGACATTGATGGTTGATGGAATCGCGCTGTACAATGCGTACATCCAAGTCGGCATAAGCTTGTCCTACTATGTTCTGCTCTTGCCAAATCGTATCCATACCCGCTGTGGTACCATAAGAATGATCCATATCAACACCAAACAGAACGGTGTCGCGCCTACCTGCTGCATCTTCTAGAGTTAATTGCACCGAAGTTGTCAATTGAGCAACACAAACGGAAACGCCAAAA
>CAYUZF010000261.1:0-1195 GCA_964449615.1 uncultured Aureispira sp. | reverse complement strand
TAGTGGGGGTACTCCATGTTATAAATTGTTAAGACAAAACTAAGATACACACTTGAAGGCAAAAAAATAGGCATTCTAACGACTTTACTGCATATTTGTACCAACAAAAACTTAAGATATACCTCACTTTATAAAAATAAAAGCAGCATGAAAAATATCGTCGTTATTGGAGCGGGAACAATGGGCAACGGAATTGCACACGTTTTTGCCATGAACCAGTATAACGTAACGCTTGTAGACATCGCCCAAGAAGCGCTGGAAAAAGCAATGGCGACCATCGGTAAAAATTTGGATCGAATGGTTAAAAAAGAAAAAATCTCTGCCCAAGACAAAGAAAACACCTTGAAACACCTTTCTACAGCAACCGATATGCGCCAAGCCGCAGCCGAGGCCGACCTCATCGTGGAAGCCGCTACAGAAAACGTGGATTTGAAATTGAAAATCTTCCAACAAATGGATCAAGTGGCACCCGAAAAAGCCATTTTAGCCACCAATACCTCTTCGATTTCTATTACTAAAATTGCAGCAGTAACGAATCGCCCCGACCGTGTGATTGGCATGCACTTCATGAATCCTGTACCCGTCATGAAATTGGTGGAAGTAATTCGCGGTTATGCCACTTCGGACGAAGTAACCGAAACCATTATGCAATTGTCTAAAGGCTTGGGTAAAGTGCCTACAGAAGTCAACGACTATCCTGGGTTTATTGCCAATAGAATTCTGATGCCTATGATCAACGAGGCGATTTATTCTTTGTACGAAGGCGTTGCGGGGGTAGAAGAAATTGATACCGTGATGAAGCTTGGCATGGCGCACCCTATGGGGCCGTTGCAATTGGCTGATTTTATTGGGTTGGACGTTTGTTTGTCCATATTAAACGTTTTGTACGATGGTTTCGGCAATCCCAAATACGCACCCTGTCCGTTGCTAGTTAATATGGTAACCGCAGGATACAAAGGCCGCAAATCGGGCGCTGGTTTTTACGAGTACACCGCAGGCAGCAAGGAATTGGTCGTTGCCAAGCAGTTTAAAAAATAACATGGATAAAGTGCGCAGGGGGCTGGCTGACAAGATTGGTAGCCCCCTAGCGTGCTACGGTGCTGTTGGCAACATTTATAGTTGTGCGACTATTTTTCTTACCAAAAGTTTGGCTGCTTCCAAAGGATTTTCGGACGCCTCTGCATTGGCCATTACA
>CAYUZF010000260.1:0-6693 GCA_964449615.1 uncultured Aureispira sp. | reverse complement strand
AAAAAAGAAAAGAGGAACAAAAAGTTCCTCCAATCTCTTTCTATTTTGCTCTGCGAAAAACTAAAATTTTGACGTTTCTATTTTTTGCACCTTGACCTGTTAGAATACCCAAGCACCCAGGCGGTTGAGAAACTACAAAACTGTCTATTTTATCTAATTCCCATCCTCCTACAGCCTCTTGGTTGATTAGACGTTGGTACCCTTCTATTCCTGAGGATTTACTCTTTTTTTCTACAATGATGATTTCAGGAACTTGAATGCATTTATACTGATATTCTATTGTATTCATAAGACTATGATTTAATTGTTTAATAAACGAATATACAACAAATAACAGAAATTAATGAAATAAAGTTATAGTTTGTTTAAAATGTATTTATAAATGCAAGCGACAGGAGCTACAATGCGGCTAATTTTTTTCCTACAGCATCCCAGTTAATAATATTAAAGAAGGAATTGATGTATTCGCCGCGTTTGTTTTGGTATTTTAAGTAATACGCATGTTCCCAGACGTCTAGGCCCAAAATGGGCGTTCCTGTTTTTTCCACCAAATTTTTCATCAAGGGATTATCTTGGTTGGGGGTATCGGTGATGGCCAGTTTGCCGTCGTCGCCTTTGATGAGCCAAGCCCAACCCGAACCGAAGCGAGAAGAAGCCGCATCTTTGAAGGTATTAGAAAAATTATTAAGCGAACCAAAACTTTGGTTGATCGCTGTGGCCAAATCGCCTGTAGGAGCCTGTCCCTGGTTGGGGCCGATAACCTCCCAGAACAGTTTGTGGTTGTAGAACCCACCGCCGTTGTTGCGTACTGCTGTATCGTTGTCGTTGTCTTTTAGGTTGGCAAATATGGTCATCAATTCCTCGCTGGCACGCTCGGTACCTTCTAACGCTTTGTTGAGTTTTTTGGTATATCCTGCGTGGTGTTTGTCGTGGTGGATTTCCATAGTACGCGCATCAATATGCGGTTCTAAGGCATCAAATCCGTAGGCCAATGCAGGCAATTCGTAAATGACGGGCGTTTTGGCATCGGTTTGGGGCGTTTCGTCTTCTTTTTTAGACGCATCGTTGTTACAGCCGATTAGTGGAGCGACAACAGCACCCATTGTCAGTAAGGCACTCGTTTTGAGAAAGTCACGTTTTTTCATAATGGTAATAATTGGTTGTTGAATAGAATTGTGTAGCTGGTTTTTGTAAAAGTATCCTTTAAAGGTACCAATTCACGGGCAGCTTTTGAGGGCTTATTAAAAATATTTTATACTAGAATACCCAACTGCTACCAATAAACGTCCTCCATCTAAAAAGGTTTGTACAGATTTTTGGACAGCTCTAAATTTGTTGAAAAGCGTTTTGTACCTTTGAGTAGTAGAGGAACTGTTGAGGCAGTTTCGTATTGTGAACGCTGGTTTGCAAAGACGCTTATTTAAACAATCTTTTATCAAAAAAAACAGATTATGCGCAAAGATACTGCTATTCAAAACCTCATTCAAGAAGAATGGAATCGCCAAAGCGCGGGGATTGAATTGATTGCTTCTGAAAACATTGTCAGTCGTCAAGTGATGGAAACTATGGGGACTTGTCTGACCAATAAATACGCGGAAGGCTACCCTGGAAAACGCTATTACGGAGGCTGTGAAGTGGTGGATAAAATAGAGCAACTGGCTATTGATCGGGCCTGTGAATTGTACGGTGCTTCTTATGCCAATGTGCAACCACACTCGGGCGCACAAGCCAATGCAGCGGTGTATTTGATGGCGCTAAAACCTGGCGACAAAGTATTGGGCTTTGATTTGGCGCATGGAGGACACCTCACGCATGGGTCCAAAGCAAACTTTTCGGGACAATTGTACGAGCCTTGTTTTTATGGGGTAGAACCCGATACGGGGTTGATCGACATGGATAAAGTGGAGGCTATTGCCAAAGCGGAACAACCAAATATGATCGTTTGCGGCGCTTCTGCCTACTCCAGAGAATGGGATTACGAACGGTTTAGAGCCATCGCCGATGAAATTGGCGCTTTTCTATGGTGTGATATGGCACATCCTGCGGGCTTGATCGCTGCGGGCTTGCTCAAAAACCCGTTGGAGTATTGCCACGTTGTTACAACAACAACCCACAAAACCTTGCGCGGCCCACGCGGTGGGATGATTTTAGTAGGGGAGAACATTGACAATCCTTTTGGAAAGCGTTGGGTGAAAAGTGGCAACTTAAAAAAGTTGAGCGTTTTGCTAAACAGTGCGGTGTTTCCTGGAACGCAGGGCGGTCCTTTGGAGCACGTTATTGCGGCAAAGGCTGTAGCTTTTTACGAAGCTTTACAACCCAGTTTTATTGATTACCAAAAACAAGTGGTGGCCAATGCGCGTGCGATGGCGGCGGCTTTTGTAGAGCGCGGGTACAAAGTTATTTCTGGTGGCACCGACAACCATTTGATGCTGCTTGATCTACGCCCCAAAAACGTAACGGGTAAAACAGCAGAAAATACATTGATCAAGGCCGACATCACCGTCAATAAAAACATGGTTCCCTTTGATACCGAAGCGCCCTTTGTGACGTCTGGTATGCGTATAGGAACCTCTGCCATCACAACACGTGGGTTTAAAGAGGCCGATTGTCTGCGTACGGTAGATTGGATTGATCGCGTATTGAGCGAAGTAGAAAACGAGGACAGTATTGCGCAAGTGCGTTCGGAAATTAACGACTACATGGCCGACTTTCCTTTGTTTGCCTCACCAACCCCTGAATTATTAGTAGAAAATATTGGTTAGTAGCCTTGATAGAACGATTTTGGTGGGGGAGTCCTGCCAAAATCGTTTTTTGATAATAGGGAAATCATAAACAACTATACTAAGATTTGTTGTTAAGGTTAGTTAAGCAACCGCTTGATCCCTATTTCTTTTATAAAAACACATTATGATAAAAAAGCATATTCCCAATACGGTTACTCTTTCCAATTTGTTATGCGGCTGTTTGGCCTTGCTCAGTATTCTTACCAATCAAATAGAATGGGCGCCTATCTTCATATTTATCAGCTTGTTAGCAGATTATTTTGATGGTTTGTTAGCGCGTTTGTTAAAGGTCAATTCTCCTGTAGGACGGGAGTTGGATTCTCTGGCCGATATGGTTTCTTTTGGGGTAGTGCCTGGTGTTATGCTTTTTTATATGATTAATGAAGCGCGAGAAATTCGCCAAATTACCTTTGAAGATGTTTCTACTTTTTGGGGAGTGGTGGGTTTTGCGGTAACTATTTTTTCCTGTGTGCGTTTGGCTAAATTTAACTTAGATACGCGGCAAACAGAAGGGTTTGTGGGTTTGAATACACCAGCCTGTACTATTTTTGTATTGGGGCTTTTGTTGATGTCTCATAACAATTTGTACAACGTACGCGATTTGATCATCAACGAGTGGGTCTTGATTCCAACCGCCCTAGTGTTGTCTTATTTGTTGATCGCAGAGATTCCTATGTTTAGCTTCAAATTTAAATCGCTTACGCTAAAAGGCAATAAAATTCGCCTTTCTTTCATCCTCATCGTGGTTTTGTGCTTGTTGCTTTTTGAACTGGGCGCAGCGTTGAGCTTGATTATTCTTTGCTATGTTCTGATCTCTATTATTCTGTGGACAATGGGAGCCTTGAAGCGGGAGAAACGGGCGTTTTAAAATTGAGTAGCTAGCAAGAAAATAAGAAAGGGATTTTCCTGTGAGCGTACTCTGCAAAACGCTTTTACAGGAAAATCCCTTTTAACTATCAAGCTTAACTATAAAACTTATTGTTGGTTACTTGTGCTCCAACCAGCGCTTGCGCATGGCCAACTGCTCTTCGGTTGGGTTTTCTGCAAACTTAAATACATGTGTTTTCTCGATTGGAATCTTAACCACCTTCGTTTTTAAAGTCACTTCCTCTTCTTTGCCGCTTTCATCGGTTCGTCGAACAAGAACTTCCAAATCGTCGTTTTCTTGTACTGCATTGAGGTAACTCAATAAAATAGAAGAAGCCGTCCCCGTATTAAAATCGCGGCCATCCCATTTGAGAATAACGTCTCCTTGTTTTAGGCCAATGTGCTTAGTGCCAAACTCGTCCAATTTCTTAGCATTAGAGATGTAAAAATAACCAGTCGTATCGGGCTTTACAACGCCGTTCTCAATACCGCCCAACGCAGACAAATCATCTACCATAGTGCGTTTGAAGTACTGCAAGCCAAAAGGTTGTACCAATTTGTTGTAATCGGGAAATTCGGTGCCTTCCACGTATTTACTAAAAAAGCCGCTCAATTGTTTGTAGCCTGTAATTCGGATAATTTCGCTGAACAACTCTTCGTCCTTAAACGGCGCATCTTGGCCATAATGTCCCGACAAGTCCCGCAGCAGCATCCGAATATCATACTTGCCTTTGGAAAGGCGCATCAGCTCCAAATCCAAACACATCGCAATAGCCGCCCCCTTGTAGTAGATGTTTTGATATTGCTTAGAATACGGCTCTACCAAACAGTTGGAACTCAACTCTGTTAAAGAAATGCCTTGTTTGTAGCGCGTAGAATTGCGGACTTGGTCGCGGATTGTTTTTAAGTACTCCTCTTTGGGCATGATGTCGTATTTGGCTTGCATGTGCTTGGCCATGTATTCTACCACGCCTTCGTACAACCACAAATGCTTGGACATTTTTGGATTTACAAAATCGAAGTAGTGGATTTCTTCGGAGTGTATGTAAAGCGGTGTTACAATGTGAAAAAACTCGTGCGAGGCGATGTTAACCACCAACTTAGAAATGCGTTCGGTTTCATCCTCCAACAAGCAGAACATAGAAGAGCGTGCATGTTCCAACGCTCCCACGGTGCCTGAGGTATAGCCATCAGGCGATAAATAGATGATGAAGGAATAACGGTCTACGGGCAGAATGTTGCCCAAATATTGAATTTGTGCCTCCAACATAGGACGCACTTTAGAAGCAATATCTTTGGCCTTGACTACGCCGTTGGGGGAGTAGACAGAGATTTGAATATCGCCATACCCCAATTTAAATTGGACAGTATCTGGTGGGCAGTACATGACGGGCGCATCGACCAATTCGTGGTAATCTTGCGCTTTAAAAATATCGGTATCAAAATCACCACCAATGCGCTTCAACGACGTGGTAGCATAAAAATTAGCGGGGCGGTCGTAAGTGATTTCGTAAGGCAATTTCTCACGGCCTTCAAAAAAACCGAAACAACCATTGGCGCTCAATACATAATTTTTTAGGGCTTCAAAGTTGGTGCCACCAGGTTCAAAAACAGGCTCTCGCAACTCTGCATCCCAAGTATCTTGAATGCGGTAAGTAATCTTAGTAATCTTCTTGCCATCAATCTTCCACGTATTTTGGTCAATGCGCTCTACAGGATATTCCTTGCCACGGCGATCAAAGGCTTTTAGGCTGCTTACAAATTGACCGTAGTTGGAAATTTCATAAGTGCCAGGTATAATTTTGGGAAATTTAAAGGTCAAGTCCTTATCGGTAATGCTCGTAGGAACCGACAATTCTACAAAGAGCTGGTCTTCTTGAACATCGTTTAAATTAATGCGGTATTGGTAAGCGTCTTTAGGTTCTGCCTGTTGAGCCAAAACGGGGAGTGCCCAAAGCGCAAGCAGAAGCGAAAAAAGAGTTGAAAACTTCATGTATTAGTGTTGTAAGTTTGCAATCGAATAAATTAGATTTCGACCACTCAACTTTTAAAAAGTTAAGCCGTCATTTTGAGGATGCAAAAGGCATTGGCAACCCATAGCATAGGGATGATGTCTAACAAAGATAGCAAAAAAAGCAGCTTTTTTGCAGACTCTAAACGCCAAAGCAGGATTTTGCGTCCCCTTTTATTCATCCTAGCGCAATTAACAGACCAATTTAAAAAGAAACCTTTTTTAACCGCCGTCTTGTGCTTCTGACCAAACAGCGGTGCGCGGCCTCAAAAAATAAATGGCTAGGTACTAGGATAAAGTTTTTAAACGTGCCAAAAGGCGATATAGTTTATAATTAAAGCTGGGAGTTATGTTAAAATAGATGCCGTTAATTTCTACGTGGTCGTCGTAGTAGGTCAAGCGTTCCAAGTTGGTGTAAGGAACAGCGGCAGCGCGCTGGAAATAGGCTTTCCAATAAATACTTTTGCTGGTGAGTATGCACCCTTCTTTGCCTGAGCGTAGGAGTGTTTGGTCGAGAAATAGGTAAGGGGTTTCGCCCGCTTGCGGATGAAAAAACGCTGCCCGTGCATTTTTTAATTTTTTAAGTGGAATTTCGATGGCGTTGGTATACGCCAATACTTTTTCCTGCTCTACTTCTAAATAATCTAAAAACATACGCTGCAAATTGCTGTATTGCAAGCTGACTTCTTGATACTCTAAAATGGCTTTGGGCAGGGGGAAGGGGGTCAAATCTGCACAGTAAGCGACAAAAAAGCGCTCTATTAAAACGCTGAATTTCTGATCGATGAACTGCTCAATTGCGGTAAAAGCTGCAACGCCCCGTTCGTTGAACCAAGCTTCAAATTCTTGGGTCATCAGTACCGTTTCTTCTTCTAAATAACGTCTTCTAAAATCGCTTTTTTCCAGAATAGAGAGGATAGCGGGTTCCTGCGCTTGGTTGTTTTCCAGCTCTATAGAGAGGCTGACAAAAACGCGAAAGGCTTCGCGAAGTTGAGTCGGCAGAGTTGGAATGTCGTTGAAATCTAGGCCATA
>CAYUZF010000259.1:2847-6721 GCA_964449615.1 uncultured Aureispira sp. | reverse complement strand
CTGTAATTGTCATTGGTAAATGTATACTTCAGAAGTCTATTCTAAAAAAAAAAAACTTCTTGCTAAAAAATGCTTATTTCAATTGTCGAGTCCCGTGTACCAAAACACAAGCCCAACCCAGAATGAAAAAAGTACCGCCGATGGGGGTGATCGGGCCTATAACCTTTGTCCAAGCTGCTACACCCAACAAGTCTTTGCAAGCCAATATATACACAGAGCCAGAGAACAGCACAATACCCAATACAAACAACCAGCCTGCTCGATGCAGCCAAACGCCTGCTTTTTTGCCTTCGCTCAAAGCCAAGCAAGCCATAATCGCCAATAAATGATAGAAATGATATTGTACCCCCGTTTTGTAGGTACTCAATTGGTCGGCATCCAAACGCGTTTCTAGGGCATGGGCACCAAAAGCCCCCAAAACAACCGCTAATATTCCCAATATTCCCGAAAGAATCAACAAGTTCTTCTTCATGTTTCCGAAGGCTCGTTAGTAGTAGCAACTTTTCAAGGCTTCTTAAAGCTGTTGTATGGCTTCCACTACCAAGATAAATTTAAATTAATTAAAAGAAAAGTTTTTTTGAAAATACGCAACCGATAACCGTTACTCTTGTAAAATACCCAAACCTTCGCGTACAATACAAGTTTCGCTCTCAGTACAGTCAATAATAGTAGAACCTTGATTGCCCCCAAAACCTCCATCAATAACCAAATCTACTTGGTGTTTGTACTGCTCGTAGATTTCTTCGGGATCGGTTGGGTAGGGCGTAATAGCGTCGGTTAAGCTGATAGAGGTAGACATAATAGGAGCGTCGAGTTGCTCTAACAAATGGGCTACAATAGGGCTGTTCGGTACGCGAATTCCCACTTGTCTGCGGTTGTTTTTGAGCATTTTAGGCACTTGATTACTCGCCTTTAAAATAAAAGTAAAAGGGCCAGGTAGATTTTTGCGCATGAGTTTGTACACGCTGCTGCTAAAAGGCTTCGTATAATAGGCAATGTCACTCAAATCGGGACAAATGAAAGAGAACGTGGCTTTAGAGGGTTTCACACCTTTGATGCGGCAGATGCGCTCTACGGCTTTGTTATTGGTAATATCGCAACCCAAGCCATAAACAGTATCAGTAGGGTAAATAATAAGCCCCCCCTGTTTAATCACTTCTGCGGCCTGTTTAATTTTGCGCCCTTCGGGGTTGTCGGGATGGATACGGAGTAAAGTTGCACTCATAATAACGGGTGGACTGAAGATGAACAAGAAAGGAAAAATAAAAGGTTATAATTGAATGGTTCCTCGGAAAACCTGTCGAGCTGGGCCGCAGAGCCATATATTTTTAAAGCGTCTGCCGTCGTAGCTGTAACGCACCGTCAAATTACCCCCTTTAGTATGTATCTTAACGGCATTTTGACCGATTTGTTCGCTGTGCGAAAGTTGGTAAGCCAGCGCTGCCGCTGTCACGCCCGTTCCACAAGAAAGGGTTTCGGCTTCTACCCCGCGTTCATAGGTTGCTACTGCCAGTTCGTTGGCGGCCATTACTTCTATAAAATTAACGTTGGTACCTTTTTCGCGATAAGTTGGGCTATAACGCAACATGCGCCCTTGCTCGTTGACATCTACCTCCTGCACACTGGGAACAAACGCCAGATAATGCGGCGAGCCCGTATCTAAAAAGGGATTGGGCTGGCCGTAGGTGCTGGGATCAACTGGACTCATTTGCAACTCTACGTATTCAGCATCTACAAGCACCGCTTCATGCGGACCATCTACCGCCAAAAAGTGCGCCCGTTTTTGAGGCAATACCCCCAAATGAAACGCAAAAGCCACCAAACAACGCGCCCCATTGCCACACATACTGCTGCGCTGCCCATCCGCATTGTAATAAATCATCTCAAAATCAAAGGTCGCTTTGTTTTGCAACAACATCAAACCATCGGCTCCTATGCCAAAACGGCGATCACACAGCCGTGCTACTTCTTTGTCTGTCAAAGAATTGTACTGGCCTGCTCGATTGTCCAAAAGGACAAAGTCATTTCCTGTACCTTGATATTTGTAAAAACGAATTTCCATAAGTATTGACAATAAACAACTTCCTTAATAAGCAGAGCAAAATTAACAGCAAAAAATTATTTTATGTCATTAAAGGGCAATATTCATAAAAAAAAGTCTGTCCCTCCTGTGTAAAACAGAAAGGACAGACGCTGTTATTTATCGCAAACACTAGTTTATAAAGTTAGTTATAATGGTGAACAACAGTGGCATCTTTGAGCAAGTACGGCAATTTCAAAAAGTCTTTATCATTCAACTCCAAACGACCGCGCAAGGTAATTTTTTTATCGGTATAATTAATGGGTTCTTTGGGAAAAGCCTCCATAACGGATTCCACGCCCGCGCCTCCACAAAAAAAGCAAGAAGCCAACGGAAAAGCGGAAAACATAAATTGCTCACCCTTATCATCCACATCACCCATGGCATCTGCTGCAATATTGTGTGGAATAATAAACCCCTCTACCTCAATGATCTGCCCTTCATAGCTGCGAATCAACTCCGTGAATTTAGGCTCAAAAATAACGTCGTCTACTTCCTCGTCAAAAGAAATTTTAAATTTCAACTTTAGCAAGTCTGCCCAAACACCAACAGGCTGTACTTCTTCCTGCACTGCAAATTTCCCTTCGTTGGGAGACGCGAAGGCATCTCCAAAATCGTTGTCGTTGTATCCCGCTGCATAAACCGTTTTTTCTTCTTCCAAACCTCGATTGTTGGCATTGATAACGGCTGCCGACAAATCTGTTCCTGACTTTTGAAGTAAGCTGTTCCATTGTGGCTTTAAAAATACTACAACGCTAACTACAACAGCTATTATTCCTATTATTTTCAACATAGTTCGTTACTTTGTGCTTTTTGTTTTTGAAAACGGTACTTTACCATTTAAGAAGCAGTCGCTTTCGCTAAAATTATAAGCGTACTGGCCAAGTATGGGAAGTGGCCAATTGTTCGATTGTTGGAAACGTACGGGGTTGAAATAGAGTGGGGTACAAGACGCACGAATCCTAACGAAACATTTCGTTAACGTCAAATATACATCTTCCGTGCTACAATGCGAATGGATTTACTTTTTTTTAACGCAGTAGGGCGTTAATCGACCTTCTCGCAACTAATTTTATAACCATTTAGGAAACTTTTAACATCCATGCGCTTGCGTTTTGTCAATTGTACATCCAATAAATGTACGTAACCATCTTGCGTAGCAATTTTGAGGTAGCGCTTGCCGTCGCTGTGCACACTTCCAACAACGTGTTCGTGGTCGATTGGTTCTTTTTCGGAGCGAAAAATTTTTAATTTTTCTCCGTCGAGCATTGCCCAAGCAGTAGGAAAGGGACTCATGCCGCGAATAAAATCGTGTACTTGTGCAGTGGTTTGGTGAAAATCGATCTTACAATCTTCGTGGTAAATTTTGGGAGCGTGGGTTACTTTGTCTTGGTCTTGCGGTTCACATCTAAAGTCCCCTGTTTCAATGGTTTGCACACTTTTGATTGCCAAACGTGCGCCCAAGTGCATTAGACGTTCGTACACATCGCCAGTGGTATCGTCTTCGCTAATGGGCGTTTTGGCTTGAAATAAAATATCGCCTGTATCAATTTCGTGCTTTAACAAAAAACTACTTACTCCTGTCTCCGTCTCGCCATTGATGACTGCCCAATGTATGGGCGCCGCGCCGCGGTATTTGGGCAGGAGAGAGCCGTGTATGTTCATCGTACCCATTGGCGGCATGTTCCAAACCGCTTCGGGGAGCATTCTAAAGGCTACGACTACTTGCAAGTCTGCTTCTAGGGCGCGCAGTTCTTCCTGAAAAGAAGCCGCTTTTAAATTCTTAGGTTGTAG
>CAYUZF010000259.1:1133-2837 GCA_964449615.1 uncultured Aureispira sp. | reverse complement strand
TGTTTAAGCCCTTTTCTACAGCAAATTTCTTAACCGCCGATTGCAGCAGCTTTTTGCCACCTCGGCCCCCCATTTTATCGGTTGCTGTTACCACCCCTACTACCTCGTATTCTTTTTCTAATAATAACGCTAGAGTAGGAACGGCAAATTCTGCGGTACCCATAAAAACTATTCTCATCTACTTGCTTGTTTTAATGTGTTTTCAGTGCTTCAACTAAAGGTAGCGCTTAGACAACTGCTAGAGTATTTTTTCGACGCCTACTTGTTTCAAACGATGAATCATATCCTTCGGATTGTTGGCTTTAAACACCGCCGAACCCGCAACCAATACATCTGCACCAGCTTGTAATAAAACCTCTGCATTTTGCAAACCTACCCCGCCATCAATCTCAATTTTGGTCGCCAAATTTCGCTTAGTAATCTCTGCTTTTAAATCGCGCACTTTTTGTAGGGTAGAATAGATGAATTTTTGTCCTCCAAAGCCAGGATTGACCGACATTAGACACACCAAATCTACTTCTTCCAAAATATCAAAAATCAAATCTACGCGGCTGTGTGGGTTCAATGCAACTCCTGCCAGCACCCCAGTGGCCTTAATTTGCTGCATGTTGCGGTGCAAATGTCTACAGGCTTCGTAATGCACAGTAATAATATCGGCACCCGCCTCGGCAAATTGCTCTACGTAACGCTCGGGCTCCTCGATCATCAAATGACAATCCATCACCTTATCCGTTAACGGTTTGATTGCTTTAAGAACAGGAAAACCGAAAGAAATGTTGGGAACAAAGCGACCATCCATCACATCCACATGTATCCAATCGGCTTCACTTTCGTGCAACAACTGTATATCTCGGCCCATATTGGCAAAATCAGCTGCTAAAATAGAAGGGGCTATCAAATGTTTCATTGTCATAATAGATAAAATTTAATAGAAAGGAGAAAGGGAACCGTATTGGCACAAAGAAACAAAAAACCACGCAACTTGTTTCCCGACGCTGGAATAAATACAGCGTTTTTTTGCGAAATCAATTGCCCTGTAAGCGTTTCTGGTGGGCGTCAATTTCCGCCATAATCCAATAGGCCAACCGCAAAGCTTTTAAACCGTCTTCCAAGCCGACTTTGATCGGCGTATCGCTCAAAATACTAGTGGCAAAGGATTCCAGTTCCATTTTTATAGCGTTGTTGGGCCGTGCTTCGGGACTGGCCAATTCAATGTAGCGTTTGCCCAAAGCCGTATCGAGTTCCATGCACTGTTCGGCCTCGTTGGGCAATTGCTCGTGTAAACGCACCACCTCCGTTTGTTTGTTTAGAAAGTCCAAACTCAGATAAGCATCAGGCTGAAAAATACGCAGTTTGCGCATGTTTTTCATAGAAATGCGGCTTGCGGTAATATTAACCACCGCCCCGTTGACAAACTCGATCCGCGCATTGGCAATGTCGGGCGATGGACTGACCAAGGCCACGCCACTGGCCTGTACGGCCTTCACGTCGTGCGGAATAAGTTTTAGAATGATGTCCAAATCGTGAATCATCAAATCCAAGACCACCGAAACATCGGTGCCGCGCGGATTGAACAAGGCCAAGCGGTGCGCCTCCACAAACATGGGTTCAATGGCTTTGTCCTCAATGGCCAACAACGCGGGGTTAAACCGTTCCACATGGCCGACTTGCGCTTTTACGGGTTGCCCTTCTACTAGGGCGCAC
>CAYUZF010000259.1:0-1123 GCA_964449615.1 uncultured Aureispira sp. | reverse complement strand
AGCGCTTCGGCTTCTTGTAGGGTATGGGTCAGCGGTTTTTCTATAAAAAAATGCTTGCCCGCGGCCACCACTTGCTGCGCCAACTCAAAATGCGTCACCGTTGGCGTCACAATATCGACCACCTCCACCGCATCGATCAATGCTTCCACCGAGTCAAACGCTGCCACGCCGTACGCCTCTATGGCTCTAGCAACTGCTTTGGGATTGGGGTCGTAGACGCCCACGACTTCGTAGTGTGGAATTTGAAACAAGCAAATGCCCTAAACCCAGTACACCGATTTTTAACATCTTTTATACGCGTTTTCGTTGCTCCGCGGCTTGGTACTTGGCCAGCATGCCGTTGGTTTGCTCTTGCAACTTGTTCTGAAAAAATTGTGTTCCACCCAACAACCAACCTTGAAAACCCAGTGCCTGTTTGGCCCAGCGCCGCACGTCAAAATCATCGTGGTGTTTGATGATGTAGCCGTCCTTCAACTCAAAACTAGCGTCGATGCTGTTGTGTACGGCCTGTTCGAGAAAAAGTATACCAAGCTTCCCAATGTGCTTTACCCGTGTCGCCCGCTACCACCACGTCCGAAAATTCTAATTTAAAATCTTGGGCATTGGCACACAACATACGCCACATATCTTTGGCTTTTTCGCCTTTCAAGGTACCAAAAGCAGGATCCCAAAACTCTATGCTAGGGTGGTATAAATCCGTCATGGCTTCGGCATCGAGTTGCTTGAAAGCCAAGTAAAATTTTTCAATGATGTTGCTCATAATTTGGTGTTTTTTGAGTGGAAGATGTTTGGGAAGTTAGGCGTTTGAGTCTAGGCGACCATGTCGAGCAGCAGTTTCTAAAATTTTAAGGTCGCTTGTCCACAGGTTTTGTTCTTGTAAAATAGTTTTTACAGCCGTATAGTTGTTGTTATTAAGCAAAATAGTAGCATAAATAGCTGAAAACTCAGCTTCTGGCGTGGCTTCTACTAGCAACTTGCGTAAGGTACCAAGCATTCTATTTTTTCCTTTAGTGATTGGGTTGTCCAAATAGGCCTGAGTCAACCCCCATAAATTATCTAGTCCCTGCTCTAAATACAGTGTAACAAAAATAATCAACCATTTTTAAGCGAGCCTTTTTTCCCG
>CAYUZF010000258.1:1024-6753 GCA_964449615.1 uncultured Aureispira sp. | reverse complement strand
CCGCTGTACGTGGTACAACCCCGAAGGCGCTTTGCTGGCTACGGGTCAAATGGATGCAGGCATTCGGCACGGAAGATGGGTCTTTTACTCCCAGGGCGAAGAAATGACCAGCGGACGTTATAGAAATGGTCTTAAAATGGGCGATTGGGTCTACGATTATTACCCAGAAAAAGACTTACACGTAAAGGGAGTGCTCAATTATGACGAAGGTGCAAAAAGCGGACGCTTAGAATTTTACAAAATAGATCGCCATCCAAAATTTGGCACCAACGAATTGCTTTCGGGCTTGGGGCAATACATCAATGGCAGAAAAATAGGCCGCTGGATTGAGTATGAGCAGGGCCTCAAAGGCGAATTGGTCTCGGCTGGGCAGTACAACCGCCAGGGCAATCGACAGGGGGTTTGGCGCACTACGTTGGACCGAAAAAACTACCAGATTGCTCTCTACGAAAACGGGGTAAAACAAGGCGCTTTTAAACAATACCACGACAATGGGCAGCTGCAATATGAAACTACCTATCAAAACGGCGCCCCTATTGGCGCTTTTATTCGCTATTACGACAATGGCAACGTAGAGGAAAAAGGGACAACCATTTTTATTCCAAATACGGGCAATTTGAAGCGCGACACGGTCTATATGGAATTGGAATTGCCTTACGAATACCACTTTCGTTTGGTCGAGGAACGGAATTTTCACCTCCTCAGCCACAACTATGTCGATTGGATGAGCAACCCCAATTATTCCGTAGAACCAGCCGAACTTAACCGCCGCTATAGTATATATTTGGATTATGGGTTGGAACCACAACGCCGCATTAGCCGCCTAGTTGTTGATGATAAGAGAGAGGTGCGTCAAGGTCCCTACAAAGCATTTTTTAAGAATGGCAAATTAAAGGTAGAAGGCGATTATTACCCTACGGTTACCGAAATTTACGATCCAGAACGAAATGCAACCATCAAGGATTTTGCCCGTACAGGCAAGTGGTTGCAATACGATGACAACGGTTATGTTATGCGTACTATTTTTTATGATAAAGGCAATTTAGTGCGTATGTTGGACGATAAGGGCAATGAAATGGGTACAGGAATAGATACTGAAACAGCTCCCAACACCGAGGGGACATCTATTGTTACGCCTCCAGCCAATGCCCCCGCTCCAGAAGAGGAGAAACGCCGCGTGGAAATAATTCGCAAAAATTAGATATAAATTAAAAAGTATAGGTTACACCAATGACTTTACAGGATAAATACATTCATCCATTAACCGATTTTGGCTTTAAAAAGCTTTTTGGCAGCGAAGAAAACAAACATTTTTTAATTGACTTTTTAAACCAATTGCTGCCCCCAGAACATCAGATCACTTACTTGCGTTACTTAGATAAAGAACAATTGGGCAGATATGACGATGAACGATCGGCCATTTATGATCTTTATTGCGAGAATGATTTTGGCAGTAAATTTATAGTAGAATTGCAGCGCTCGAAACAAAGCTATTTTAAAGATCGCTCTATTTTCTATTCTACATTTGCTATTCAAGAACAGGCGCGCAAAGGCCTATGGAAGTACGATTTATCACCCGTTTATACCATTTGCATTCTAGATTTTGTATTTGATGAACAACTGAAAGACCCTAGCTATTTTCATTTTGTACAGCTAAAAGATCAAGAAAACAGAACCTTCTACGACAAACTAACGTACGTATATATAGAACTACCAAAATTTGTTAAAATGGAACAGGAACTCAAAACTAAGTTTGATAAGTGGTTATACACCTTTCGACATTTATCCAATTTGAAAGATCGTCCTGAAGCACTAGAAGAAGAAGTTTTTGAGGAGTTTTTCAAATCGGCAGAAATTGCACAATTTTCGTCTAAAGAACGACAGTACTACGAACAGAGCTTGAAACGCTATCGCGATTGGAAAAATACGCTGGATTATTCAAAGGAGCAAGGATTAGAGGAAGGTAGAAAACAGGGCATTGAAGAAGGTAAAAAACAGGGCATTGAAGAAGGTAAAAAACAGGGATTAACGGCCATCGCAAAAAAGATGAAAGAAGCTGGACTTGCTATAGAAGATATTCAGTTATACACAGGTCTTTCTATAGAAGAGATAAAAGCGCTGTAAACAAGCCTGATCTAGAGTACTTCTTAAACAACAGGACATTTGCTAATAGGTAAATGTCCTGTATTGTTTTGTCCCTTTCAAAACTTCTCTTTATTTAATCGTGTTATTTATCTAAGAACATCTAACCAAATACTACACGCAAAATGGCCAACAAACAATCTTTACACCTACAAATATATACGTCGTTTTATACCAAATCCCACGTTTACCTAAAAGGTCGTCTATTACGCGATAAACCCTTAGAAGACCAAGAAAATAGCGGTATTTTGAAGGCGTTGTTCTACACCTTGCTGCGCGCACTGAGCCGAGAGGTTACGGGTAAGAAAGTGGCCTGTTGGGTAGGCAGTCGTCAAGTAGACATGATTACCGACGACGAGGGGTACTTTGAGTTGTATGAGAATACGGAAACCTTAGCGAAGGACGATTTTACAACCATTCGATTAACCGTTGATTACAAAGGGGCAAAGAACAGCAAAACCGTTCAACTAACCGACTACAGTCGCCAAGTCCCTGTAGGCATCATCTCTGATATCGACGATACCATCATGGTAACGGGCGTCAAGTCTTTTTTCAAATTAAAAGTGGCCATCAACACGCTTTTCCTCAATCCTTTTCGGCGAAAACCCATAGAAGATGCCGCCGCCGCTTTTCACCAGTTATCTGAACAAGTAGAGGGCCGTGGCCCCGTTATTTATATTTCCAATAGCCCATGGAACCTGTACGATTACTTAAAAAACTTTCTGAAACACAACGGCTTTCCAAACGGCATCGTTATGCTGCGAGATATGGGGTGGCAACTGCTGAAGTCAAGAACCATTAAAGAGCGCAATAAATACCTAGAAATCAAGAAAATTTTGGCTACCTTCCAAGAAAGTGATTTTATTCTAATTGGCGATTCAGGAGAACTGGATTTTGATATTTATCAACAGGTGTTAAAAGAACATCCTGATCGCATCCGACGCGTTATTATCAACAAAGCAGGCAACAAGGAGAAAGAAGCGGAGATTTTGCAACACGCTGAAGAACATCCTCGATTTGAACTGATTCAGGGATATTCCAGCATTGTAGAAACCTCTTAGTAGTTATAGCTATCGGTAAAGTATACAGGGTAAGGAACAAGCGTTTTGCTCCTTACCCTGTACTGTATACACCTCGGCTATCCTTTAATCACGCGATAACTGCGCGCAGGCTGCGCCTCACCTACCACACTCAAAAAGTAACAGCCATTGGGCAAATGCTCCAAAGACAATTGTTCTTGCGATTGTGTCAATTGCCCCTCCAACAACCGCTGGCCAAAAGCATTAAACAATTGGTAATCCAAAGAAACAACAGGAGCAGGCAATTCTAAATTTAAAACGCCTGTAGTCGGATTGGGATACAAATGCAGATTATCCTCTGATAAAATAGAAGAAGTAGCAACCAACAACGAATTAATTTCGTACACGGTAGTTGTTCCAGACACCTCATGGCTAGCAATCAACAAGTTTTTTTGGTGGGGATTGGCACTGGCTGGTACAAAAACCAACCCTTCGGGCGCAATGTCTATAGAGGTTCCTGTAGTCGTATCAAAAGTCTCTATGTAGTGTTCGAAGGTCGGTGCAGTAGGATTGGTAATGTTGTAAATCATCACCCCGCCTTGACGCTCCAAGCCAATAAAAGCAAAAAATTGGCTGCCAATTTGCCCAACCGTCAACGCTTCAGGTTCCGCGCCTTTATCATCCGAACGGTTATCCATCTTTGAAGCTTCGCCCTCATTGCAATTAAAAAAAGCAGGGTGGTTGTTGGCAATGTACTGCGCAAAATCGTCCCCACTATCCCATACCAACTGCCCATTGGCATCCCAAATAGAAAAAGAACGCCCTCCATAACTGTACAACTCATCTACATCGCCGTCGCCGTCGGTATCTCCCAACACATCCGCGGTAAACGTTTTTAAACGTCCCAATTCCGCAGTGCTTTGAAGCGTCGCTGCATTTGGAAAAGCAGTCGCATCCAGTATCAAATCATCAATACGCGCTTCGGAGCTGTAGCCATCATAGTCGCGTGCATCGCCTTCGTTCGCCGATAAATAATAAGTGTTGCCATTAACTGTATATGAAGCAATAGCATCAGGTTGGTAAACGCCCTTGACGGGTTGTGGCAATATGTTTATCGAGCCATCGGTGTCATTGACATCCAGACCATTACCTAGCAAACTGTGGTCTTTGAACCCCAATCCGCGATAAGCCTTAATGGTATCGGCCTGTAGGTCTACCAAAATCAAGACGTTGTTTTCCTGACAAACGACTGCCGCTTCTGTTGTCGTTTACAGCAATGTACTCGGGTTCCAAATCTGTAGCGTAACTGGTATTTGGTTTAAAAACACCCCCGCTAATGGTACTCGGTGCTTGAGAAAAATCTAAAAACGTTACATCGGCTGCCGTCAAGCTGGCAACAGGTAGACTCAAGTCAATGATGACAATACTGCCTTCTGGATCAACGGTGTACGCAGCGTTGGGCTCCCCTTCACAAGCTACCAGCAATTTACTGCCGTCCTTAGTTGGCGTCAGCATATCGGGCAAAGCCCCTACCACCAACATGGATACATAATTGCCCTGCATGTCAAAAAAGACCACTTTCCCCGAATCCTGTTTGATGGTATCTTCAATGGCTGCCGCAAAATAACCATTGCCCAAATTAGCCACCGAGTTAATTCCACCACCGTAAGGCAGCACAGAAACACTAGTGGTAAGCGTTGGATTGGCCAAGTTGCTCACATCGACTAAATCAACTGTATTAGCCGCTGCATTGGTAATAATTAGCTGTTCAGTGGCAGCATCATAAACGGCAATTTCACAAGCGCCGTCCCGCCCATCGGTATAACGTCCCAGTTCGGTAGCCGTTAAACCCTGCGCCAACATTTGGCCCACCAAAAGCAACAAAAAAGAAAGAAGCAACGTTAGTTTTGTAAATAAAAATTGCATATAATTAGTAGTTTTAATTGCTTTAGCATCTTTAGCGCTAAAGGCAGCATGATTGATGAAGTAATGTTCTATAAAACTACAATAGACCTGTTGCCTCTATTTTAAATCCACTAAATTTTACTATTACCATTTCAATGCAGGGCGTCCTTTTGTTTAAAGGAGCTTATTCTTTTTTTTAAATTCCCTTAATGCTGGGCAGCCACGACCGCTTATTTTTCTGTTTTTTTA
The DNA here is from genome assembly GCA_964449615.1 of uncultured Aureispira sp. GTDB lineage: Bacteria > Bacteroidota > Bacteroidia > Chitinophagales > Saprospiraceae > Aureispira. The sequence goes on along the minus strand of CAYUZF010000258.1, from coordinate 1,438 downwards.
CAATATTGTAATTTTAGATGAATTATTGTTTTTTTCACTCCAAAAATCGCGCATCCATACATGCAAAGAGATCAATCAGAAGCCTTATTCGCAGAAGCCAAACAATACTTTCCTGGGGGCGTTAGCTCTCCCGTCCGAGCGTTCAAATCGGTAAGAGGAACCCCCTTGTTTATCAAAAGAGGCAAAGGGGCTCAAATTTGGGACGAAGACGACAACCAGTTCACCGATTTTTGCTGCTCTTGGGGGCCGCTTATTTTGGGTCACAACAACGACGCGATTCGCGAGGCGATTGTAGAAACAGTAGCGCACGGTACTTCTTTTGGAACGCCTACCCGTTGGGAAAACAAATTGGGTTCTACCCTTCTAAAAAACAACCGCTTCATAGAAAAATTACGCTTCGTTAGCTCAGGTACA
>CAYUZF010000258.1:0-1014 GCA_964449615.1 uncultured Aureispira sp. | reverse complement strand
GTTATGTCGGCGGTACGTTTGGCGCGAGGCGTTACAGGCAAAGATAAAATCGTAAAGTTTGACGGGTGTTACCACGGACACGTAGATTCCTTGTTGGTTAATGCGGGATCGGGTTTGGCGACCTTCGGCGTAAGCAGCTCGGCGGGCATCCCCCCTTCCTTTGCCAAAGAAACCTTGGTATTGCCGTTGGATGATTTGAATGTTGTAGAAGAAACCTTCCAACACTACGCCGATGAAATTGCCTGTGTAATCATAGAGCCCGTTCCTGCCAACAACGGCCTACTACTCCAATGCAAAGAGCATCTGATGGGTTTGCGCCACCTCTGTACCAACTACGGTGTTTTGCTGATTTTTGACGAAGTGATTTCAGGCTTCCGAGTAGGTTTTGAAGGAGCGGCAGGTTATTTCGATATTCAACCTGATATTATTACGTATGGCAAAATTATTGGCGGTGGAATGCCCGTAGGGGCTTACGGTGCTAGTGCCGATATTATGAGCCACGTAACCCCAGATGGCAACGTCTACCAAGCGGGAACGCTGTCGGGTAATCCTGTTGCAATGGCCGCAGGCTACACGGCTATAAACCAATTGCTAGCGCCTAATTTTTATGAAAACATGGCCGCTACTACCCGCGCTTTTGTAGAGCGCATACAACAGTATTGTGACCAAAAAGGCTACACCGTTACCATTCCAACCATTGGTTCTATTTTTTGGATCGCCTTTACAAAGGATACCATTCGCCGTGCGGACAAGATTGACCCCGCAAGCATGGAGAAGTTCAAAATCCTACACGCTTACTTATTGGATCACGGTGTTTATTTGGGCCCCTCAGGCTACGAAGTTGGGTTTATTTCTGCGGCACACACCCCAGCAGAATTGATCGACGCGGCTGATAAGATTTGCGCGGCTATGGATGTGGTACACATGGATTAGCGTTCTAAAATACGATACATGGGCATCGAGCAAAACAGAGATGTCCATGTATCTATTCTACTGGCCCATAGGGTTTAATGC
>CAYUZF010000257.1:6356-6761 GCA_964449615.1 uncultured Aureispira sp. | reverse complement strand
TAGAAAAAAATACCTCACTTTTTATTACACGGTTTCTTTTGTGTGACTACTTAAACAACCTATAAGAAACAGCGTTGAGTAAATCTCAGTGCTGTTTTTTATTTCTATAAACCGCGCCTTACTATGAATTACTATTTTGTGACTGCTGCGCTCATCACCAGCCTAGCCTTTGTGGCACACACCTTTGTAGGGATCAAAGAAGCGCTGGCAACGCGTCCTGAACACTCCAATGTCAAACTACAGCGCTATTGGATGCAAACGATGGGGATTTTCCAGTTGGTAACGGTAGATTTGTTGCTGCTGGCTGGGCTGTTGTGGTATTTGGCGCTATCGGATGCACTGCCTTTTGAAGCTTTTTTGGTGAACGGGCTGATCGCTTGGTTTCTACTTTGGGGACTGGCTTGG
>CAYUZF010000257.1:6114-6346 GCA_964449615.1 uncultured Aureispira sp. | reverse complement strand
AACGACTATTTGGCCTTATCTCAGTGGCTTTTTTGGTTGCTAAATGTGGCCTTGTTATATTGCGGCAGTTAGTTCACTATTCTTGTTATTAAATTATAAAAAAAAACAGCAACTTAACTATGAATTATCCTTTATTGATCATCGGCATTGTTGTCATTGGCGTTTTATTGTTTTGGTGGATGCAGAACAACAATGGCCCTGCCGCAAAAGCCAATTTGGCGGAAACAATGGC
>CAYUZF010000257.1:0-6104 GCA_964449615.1 uncultured Aureispira sp. | reverse complement strand
TCTGGAGGCGAACGGACAGCGGGAAGGGGTGGTAAGTTTGCCCAGTGGCTTACAATACGAAGTGCTCAAGGAGGGGACAGGGGCGCAGCCCACTACCGCCGATCGCGTTCGGGTGCATTACCACGGTACGTTGGTGGATGGAAGCGTCTTTGACAGCTCGGTAGAGCGCGGGCAGCCCGCTACCTTTGGCGTGATGCAGGTCATTCGAGGTTGGCAAGAAGGCATTCCCTTGATGCGCATCGGGAGCCAATACCGTTTTTACATTCCACAACAATTGGCGTATGGCAAACAATCGCCTTCTCACAAAATTCCAGCGGGTTCTACGTTGATTTTTGAAGTAGAATTGTTGGACATCAACCCTTAAAACATACTTTATCAAGCTCTACAGCACTCTATTCCAATCAAGAGTACTCTGAAAACGCACCAAGTACAGGACTTGTTGAAGCCTTGCTCATGAAAGGCGTTTTAAATAAACTCAACAACTTACCCAATCAATCAGAAGCATCTATTTATGAAGTTCATTACTGTATTTTTTTGTTGGATAATACTAGTCCACGGCCAGGCGCAAAACGATTCTACCCGTGTCAATCCCGCTAAACTAACCAAAGAAGTAAGCTATGCTTACGGCTATAGTTTTGCCAACGATCTGACCAGCAACGACAATTTTGAAAGTGCAGAACGCGCCACCAAATACGTTATTAAAGGGTTAAAAGATGGCTTTACGCCCGATTCGGCCAAACTAGCGGCTATTGTAGATGGGTTGGTTGCCCGCTTAGAAAACCCCGACAGCGTCGACGCAGGAACAACCGCCGAGCAAACCGCGTACAACTTAGGCTACAACGCTTTGGGCAATTTAGTCAGCGTATTAGAGTTGGATAAAAAAGATTTGCATTTTGCTTGTATCAAGGCGGGTTATTTGGATTTTGTAAAAGAGAAGACGCCCGAAGTACCTTTAGAACGCCAACAGGTTATTCTTGCCCAATTTTTAAAAGAAAAACAACGCCGTGCGGAAGATAGATTCCGCGAACGCCGCGTGCAACAGGCCAACGCTAATTTGGCGAAAGCCGAAGCATTTTTAAAAGAAAATGGTCAAAAAAGCAACATCAAAACCACCCCCTCGGGTTTGCAATATCAAATCATCAAACAGGGAACAGGCGAGTGCCCTTCGGTCAACAGTCGGGTATTGGTGCATTACACAGGAACGTTTATAGACGGTAAGGTCTTCGACAGCTCTAGGGAACGCGGCGAACCTGCCGAATTTCCGTTGAAAGCCGTCATACAAGGTTGGCAAGAAGGCCTGACGATGATGCGGCCAGAGGCGCGCTACCGCTTCTTTATTCCGCCTGCTTTGGCTTATGGAACGGATGGCCCTGCGGTGATTCCACCCAATTCGCTGCTTATTTTTGACGTCGAATTGTTTCAAATAGTAGAAGAGGAAGCCCCTGACGGCCCCAAAAAACAATTGGGCTATGCCTACGGCTATACGGTAGGCAAGGCGTTGTTGGATTTGGAACTAACCGAAGAAGAACGCAATGTAGAGCAGTTTATAGAAGGATTTAAACAAGGCTTTGAAAACGACGCGGCGACTGTCGCCCGCTTGGAAAATCAAATTCGGATGCGCATTGCTTCCCAAACCCCCTCCAGCAGTGCCGCCGAAGCTGCGCGCATCGCCCAGGGCATGGGCTACGCCTCCTCTTCTAGCTTGGTGAAGGCCGTGAATGCTTATGCTACAGATTTTGATTATACCGCGCTTGCCGAAGGCTACCGAGCAGGACTAGCACAAAAGACGCCTCTTTACAGCGAACAGGAAATGAGTACCATCATCGAAGAATACGCCCAGTTAAAAAACAAAATTAACCCGCAGACCGATGCGTCCCAAGAGCAGTCGGAAGAAGAGGCGGCCATCAACCTCCAAGCAGGGCAAGAATTCCTTACCCAAAACGTCCAAAAAGAAGGCGTCATTGCGCTTCCCAGTGGTTTGCAATACCAAGTGGTCGAGGAAGGAACAGGGCCCAAACCTACATTGAGCAGTACGGTAACGACCCACTACAGAGGTACCCTAATCGACGGTACCGTTTTTGACAGCTCCTACAAGCGCGGCCAACCCGCTACCTTTCCCCTCAACCGCGTTATCAAAGGTTGGCAAGAGGGCATTCCCTTAATGAAAGAAGGCGCAAAATACCGCCTGTTCATTCCCGCGCATTTGGCCTATGGCAACAACCGACAGGGCGAGGTGATTCCTGCGGGCGCGACGTTGATTTTTGAGGTCGAATTGTTGAAAGTGGACTAAAGCTTTTTTCGAGGCTCTACTTCTACAAAACTACTGCTGCTATAACTTAAATTTACTATAAATTACAACCAACAGCTACCACCTTCCTAGACTTATAATTTTGTATTCTACTACAATTCTGCTACCTTTGTGCCACATTCGCGAAGCGTACGCTTGGCAAGGATTAATTTACAACACACAAAAAAGAATAGACAATGAGAGAGCAGAGTTATAGCTTGGGAATATTGTTGGGCAACAACCTTAAAGAGCAAGTAGATGTAGATGGCTTGGACTACGATGCCTTATCTAAAGGTTTGGTAGACGTATTGCAAGGCAAAGAAATGGAAATGACCGCCGAAGAAGCCAACCAAACGGCTCAAATGTTCCTACAAGAATCTGCCGCGAAAATGGCGATCAAAGCGCAAGAAATGGAATCTACTTTCCTAGCCGAGAACGGTGAGCGCGCTGGTGTTGTGGTTCGCCCAAGTGGCTTGCAATACGAAGTACTGCAAGAGGGCAACGGGCCAATCCCAACTGCCGAGCAAAAAGTAGTAGCACACTACGAAGGCCGCCTATTGACAGGCAAAGTATTCGATTCTTCTTACCGAAGAGGCCAACCCGCTACGTTTCCTGTTAACGGGTTGATTCGCGGCTGGCAAGAAGCTTTGCAATTGATGCCTGTAGGCTCAAAATGGCGCTTGTTTATCCCTTCTAACTTGGGCTACGGCGCAGGCGGCGCAGGCAACGACATTCCTGGCAACGCAACCTTGATTTTTGACTTAGAATTGTTGAGAATCGCCTAATGATTGTGCCAGCAATATAAAATACAACAGCCGTCTCGAACTCGTTTTGGGGCGGCTGTTTTGTAGGCAACCTATACCAAATTTTAATCGAACAACTTCATTATCACACAGCAAACTAACACAAGAGGTTATGAAACTTTGGCAAAAAGAAGGAGCTATTAACAAGGAAATTGAATTGTTTACGGTTGGCAAAGACCGCGAACTGGACGTCCTACTGGCCCAACACGACATCACGGGAACACTCGCCCACATCACCATGCTAGAAAGCATCGACTTGCTCACGGCAGCAGAGCTAAAAACCTTGCGCGCGGAGTTGAGAAAACTACACGGCGAAGTTTTGGCAGGTAATTTTGAAATTCAGGAGGGGGTAGAAGACGTGCATTCACAAGTGGAGCTGCTGTTGACGGAACGCTTGGGCAGTGTGGGCAAAAAAATCCACAGTGGCCGCTCTAGAAACGATCAAGTTTTGGTGGATTTGAAATTATTTACGCGGACAGAATTGCGCCAAGTGGTGGAGTTGGTGCAGCCGTTGTTCAAGCAACTGATTCAGTTGAGCAACCAACATAAAGACGTGAAATTGCCAGGCTATACGCATTACCAAGTGGCCATGCCTTCTTCCTTTGGCTTGTGGTTTGGCGCTTACGCGGAAAGTTTGGTCGACGACATGCACGCCTTGTTGGCCGCGTTCAAAATTACCAATAAAAATCCCTTAGGTTCCGCAGCGGGTTACGGCTCGTCCTTCCCCCTCAACCGCACGATGACCACCGAATTGTTGGGCTTCGATGACCTGAATTACAACGTCGTGTATGCCCAAATGGGACGGGGCAAAACGGAAAAATCTGTAGCGCAGGCGTTGAGTTCGGTTGCGGCAACGTTGAGCAAACTCGCCCAAGATGTTTGTTTGTACAACAGTCAGAATTTTAATTTTGTAAAATTTCCTGACCACCTGACTACGGGGTCTAGCATCATGCCCCACAAAAAGAACCCCGATGTATTTGAATTAATTCGCGCTAAGTGCAATAAAATTACCGCTTTGCCCATCGAAATTGCGCTGATTACGACCAATCTCGCATCGGGTTACCACCGCGATTTGCAAGTGATCAAAGAAAGCTTTTTGCCTGTTTTTGCCGAATTGCAAAGCATCTTACACATTACTACCTACATGTTGGAAAACATCATCATCAATCCCAAAGCAGTGCAGGAAGAGAAATACCAATACATTTTCAGTGTGGATGTGGTGAACAACATGGTATTAAATGGAACCACTTTTAGAGATGCGTACAAACAGGTGGGCTTAGATATTGAGAACGGCGAATTTGAACCCATTATGGACGTGCCACATACCCACGAGGGGAGTATGGGCAATTTGTGCAACGATAAAATTGAGGCCATGATGGCCGACGTGTATGGGCAGTTTTCGTTTGAGAAAATGGATCGAGCACTGGAAGCGTTGTTGGGCACATAGAGAAATGTTGGCGGGAACTATTCTAAAATGTTCCCGCCAACATAGGCTATAGCCCACTATAAGTTTTCATTGATACAGCCAAACATTTTTTGATAAATTTTCTGACTGCGCTTATCCCAATCTTCTGAAGCATCGTGCGTTTCTCCAGTTGGTGTAGGAGTACGAGAAAAAACAATCGGAGAGTTGGCCAATTTAGCTACCTCTTCTCTGGAGACTTCTAGTACAAAAGCGTATTTGCTAACCACATTGTAAACCCCTACTAAGGCTTGGGGGTATGTTTCGGCAATACTTTTTAGCGTGATAATTTCACCATTTTTTAGCTTAAAAACAAAAGGAGCGCCCTCCTTTATGGAAACCTGTTGTTGACCGTTGAAATTCAGGTAACAATGAAATTTGATTATTCCTCCTTCTTCATATTCTATTTTGAGATCGCTTTCTTTGTAAGAAGTCTTTAAAAGACGCGTGCCTGTAATGGGATCGCTGCTTACTTCACAACTTACTTTCTGGCTGTAACTGTAAGAAGAGGTTAGTAGTATTATAAATGCTATGCTAAATAAAAGCTGGTTTATGAGCTGGATTTTGTTTAATTAAAGCACAAGAATAGTGAAAAATGAGTAAAATTACAGTGTTAGTTACTAAGATTTTTTTGAGGGCATAATCTCACCATTTTTTTTACACAGCTCTCCTTATAACTTCTCCAAATCCCCTTTCCCCACACCCAAAATTCGAGCAATCACCTCCAGTTCCAAGCCTTCTTTTTGTAAAGCTTTTGCCATCCGTAATTTTTCTTGCTGTAGCTGTTTGTTGGTCGCCGCTTCAAACTGTGCTTGCCATTCTTTTAGGCGTTGTGCTGCTTCGGCGCTGCGCTGGCTGAGCAGGTCTTGTGCTTGTTGTTGGATGCGTTGCACCAGCTCAAAATTGGGGACGTATTTCAGGCTTTGTTGCAGCGCTGCCAAGAGCCCTGATGTCCGAAAAGAGTAGAAGGTGTTGGGGGTGATAATTTGATAATCGAGTAGGGGGATTTTTACAATATTCCCCACTTGGATGAGGCGGTCGGTAAGTTCTTTGTCGATCTCGGAGGGGAGGGGCTGGCCATTGGGATGGCTATGAAACAGTAGAAGTTGGGCAGCGCGTTTCTGTAGCGCCAGCGCGAAGACGTCCATTGGCTCTATTTGGTGGCGCTCGGTGCGGCTTTGAGCCAGCAATTCTATAAAAAGCAATTGCCGATTGTGTGCCAAGCCCAAAACCCAAAAGAATTCGGGAAGAGCCATGGATTCCGAAAGCAACTGTTGTAAGCGTTGTTCGCGCAGCAAGACCTTTTGCAGAATGCCGTGCAGGTGCTCCGTATGAATTGGATGGCTTGTGGGGGAATCGGTGGGCGGCTGGCTCATAAATGCTGCTTTTGTTTCCTGTAAAGGTGTTTTAGCAATTTTAGTAGCTAAAAGTAACAAATTTAAAGGATTTGCCCTTTGCTTGAACAGGAAATTATTCTATATGCTAATGAGCTGCTTTGTTTAAGTAGTCCCTCAACTAAAGCGTAGCGCTCATGAACGAAGGGAACTAAAAG
>CAYUZF010000256.1:6152-6858 GCA_964449615.1 uncultured Aureispira sp. | reverse complement strand
GAGGTCAATCCTCAAAATCTAAAACTTAAATAACTTCTTACACAATGTACTTAGTAGCCATTCAAAGGGGCTTCGTAGTCGGCAGCAACGGTTGCCCGCAGTGCTTCTGCACGGGCAAAGGCGCCTTCTCGTTCCAATAATTTGGCCCACTCGAGTTTAGCTTGATCGTTGTTGGGAGCTAGGTGTAGGCTTTTTTTATAATAATAATGCGCGGAAAGCGCTTGTTGTAGGACGTCGCGGTAAAAATCGGCCAATCCAATGTAACAATAGCTGGCGGCAAAGCTGCTCATCGGTACTGCTGGGTCTGGAACATGCGCCGCAATTAAATAATTGCCAATCACCTCTTGGGCGTATTCTTGGGCGATAATATCGGCAGGACATTGGCGGTGCAGTAGTAAACTAATTTCAAAGGCAATCTTGGTGGTACTGGGGGCTTGTTGTTGTGCTTTGCGCAAATATTCTAAAAGGATTTGTTGGTATTCCCAACGCTGGTAAGTGGACAACTCCATAAAAGAAGACGCTTCAAACAAACGGCGCAAGTGGTTGGCGTATCGGTAATAATAGGTAGACCATTTTAAATGCCCGTCAATATAATCCGTGTAGTCGGTAAGGGCATACAGGTCTTTGGTTAGGCGCTCTATGCTGGGCAAGGTTGGTAGCGTCGACGTTTCGGTACGGGGATAATCCAAGTTGACCAATCCGCTTT
>CAYUZF010000256.1:0-6064 GCA_964449615.1 uncultured Aureispira sp. | reverse complement strand
CTTTGATTAGCTCCCTTGCTTCCAGTTCTCGCCCTTCTTGCGTCATGTAATAGAGCGGTTGCCAAGCAGAACGCAGGAGTTGTTGTAGGCGCTCGTCCATCGAAATAGGACTAAAAAAGTAATATACCAATGCTTGCGCACGAATAAATTTAAGCATACTAGGTTGCCGCTCAATAGCGGTGAGCGCTAATAAAACGTTTTTATCGGTATCACTCAATAATAAATTGCTGAGTTGTTTGGCTTCTTGGGTAGACATAGTGGGAAGATTAGAACGTTAAAAAGGGACAAAAGAGCGTACAATTTGTTGCACGTGCAGTTGCCAAGCTTGATCGCTGACATTGCCATAATCTATAATTGCTCTGGAACTCAGCGAGAGTTTGCCGTTGGTCAAAGAAAGCAAGTGCGGTTCCTGGTGGGGAATGATCGCCTGCATTGTTCGAGGGTCTAAGTCGCCAATATTGGGATCGGCAGCTTGCACATCTTTTAAAATACCTCTTAATGTCTGTTCTGTAATACTACCCATGTTGTTGGTGGTCAATTGATTGGAAAAATAGTATAAAGGAAGAAGGAAGCAGGGAGAAATTTTTAAAATCAGTTAACCCTACACACTTTCTACCACTAAAACAGGTGACAGCCTCATTTCGTTTGAAAAAAGCTACTTTAATATAATTTTACGAGCCAACAAGAGAAGCACTAAGAACGTTCTAAGAGAAATAGATAAATAATAGCAATGCAAAAACAAACTTTAAAAACCTTCTAATTGTTTTAAGCCCTCTAGGGCTGGGGCATAATAGGGGGAGAATAGTAGAATTTCACGGTAATGTTCTGCTGCTTTTTCGTAGTTGTGGGTTTGGCGGTAGAGCTCGGCCAATTGCATCAGCAAGAAAATATTCATAGGTTGTAAATCAAGCGCTACTCGGTGCCAGCGAATGGCCTGCGCGTAATTTTCCGTAGCCAGCGACAATTCCAACAGCATTTCTAAAGGTGCAGCAAAGTAGCGGTTTTCCTGAAGAGCTTTTTCGTAATAGTGGCCAGCCAGTTTCAGGTCTTGTTCTCCTTGCCAAGCGATATTGCCAAGCAAATAATAGACTTGATCCAAGTTGACCCAAACCCCTGTTTGCTGCAAGGTCAATACCTGTTCCAGCATTTTTTTGGCAGCTGGCCACTGCTGTTGTGCGATTTCTAGTTCTGCTAAGGATACCCAAGCATCGGCATAGTCGGAGTGTTCTTGAAGGCAAGATTTCCATGTGCGGCGCGCAGCAGCAGCGTCTTTTAGGTCGTCTGCGTAGAAACGCGCTAAGCGGTTGAGGATGTGTTTTTCTTTTTTTAGGCGATAGGCTTTTTTATAATAGTCTATGATCAACTGCTTCGTCTCTTTCAACGGTTGTCCTTTGGGAGGATGTTGACGCAGAAAGTCCGCGTATTTGTAATACAGGTAACTGTCTTCGGTCAAATGTTCTAAAGCTAAGGTATAAAAATCGTGTGCTGCGCCAACAAATGCTGTTTCTGAGCTTATAAAGGTGGCGCCATCCACGTACAGCAGCGTCTTTTGAGGATCGGCCAACAAGTAGGGGCGGTAATCGGACTCGTGTTGAATAAAACGATGAATAACGGAGCGGTGTTCTGGTAGCGCTTTGGGTTCAGCGATGGTGTTGTAAAAAGCATACAAGGGTAATTGTCGCCAGAGAACGGTTGGAGAAGCCTTTTGCAACAGTTTGGATAAGAGGGTCTTGTGTTCGCTGTAGGTCAGAACAACTTCTATTGGAACGAGCAGGGCATCAATTGCCTTAGGATGTTCTTGTAAGAGTGCAGCGGCTAAGGCTACATTACTACTAGTAGCACTCAAAAGCAACGCTTTGATGTGTTCTATATCGCTAGGGGACAACATGGTTTACAGCATTTAAAATAGCTTACTCCTCTTCTACACGGTCGCCCATAGCCTCGCCCAGTTCCTCTTGAGAAACCTCTACTTCATCGGTATCTTCTGCCGCAGGCCAGTACAAAGACAACTCAATACCGATTTCCAAATCTCCCGCCAAACGCAGCAATTTAGCAGGTAAAAAATCGGTTTGCACAAAACACTCCCCATTCAGTTGGCATTCGTAAGGTAGATCAAAATGCCAATCGTCTAAGGTGTAGTTTTCTTTTATATAACGCAGCTGTGGCGCATAAACTTCTAAAAACGAAATCATATCCACTACTTGCCCATCTACATCCTGCCAATCACGGTCGCTAACCTCACAGGAGAAGCCATAGTCATCAGTCGGTGTTTTATCAACGCTGATTTTCAGGATGTCTCCTTTTTCATAGTGTTGATAAACAGGTAATTCGGGATGCTGTTCCAGAAATTCTTTGAAGGACTGCTGGGGGCTACTGGCGTGGAATATACACATAAGGCGGAGTGGTCAAATCGGTTAATGGTTTTGACAATTGATAACCAAAGCGGACTCACATAGTTGAGGAGTTTTACCTTTTTATGGTCATTTTATTACAAAACTGCGTTTTATCTTCGTCACGCGTGTTCCAATCCCATTTTTCTATTTTAGATTATTGAACAATTAACAACACCCTGAATTAGGAGGACAACAAGAAGAAGCCGCCAAATTTTTTAATTGTACAACTGGCTTGGCTACTGGAAGCCCGCAGTTTTCTTTGGCCAAACAATCGGTTTGTTTGGTGCGGAGTTGAAAGTTGGTACCGTCAAACTCTAAGGCGTATTTAGCGATGGTATCTGAACCTTGGTATTCTACTTCTATCTCTTGATCTTCTAAACCCAGCGTTTTTTCCGAGAGTTCGATAATGTTCAACAGCTTTTCAGGATGTAAGCGGTGGTCGTAGTCGTTGGCATTCCACAATTGAAAGTTAATAACCTCCTCTTGGCGCAACGTGCCCCCACAGTCTATGAATTTTTTGCTTATTTGCCCCACTTCTGTTACGTGAAAATGACGCGGAACCAGTTGTCCGTCGGGCAATTGGAAAGCCAATGCAGATAAGTCTTTTAAAGCAGTTTTTACAGCTGATAATTTCATGTGTTGTTTTTTTATTAATTGATAAATGGTCGTTATTAAAAATCAACAAGAACAATCTCCAAAAGAAGGCGCTGCTAGAAAATTGCCCAACAAGCCGTGCATGGTAGTCCAAACCGTTGGCGACAGACAGTAACAAACACGGGTACCTTCTACCTGTCCTTGAATGAGTCCCGCCGCTTTGAGCGCCTTGAGATGTTGAGAAATCGTCGCTTGTGCCAAACCAATCTCCTGCACCAAATCACCACAAATGCATTGTTGGCATTCAAACAATTGCTGCAAAATAGCAATACGTGCAGGATGTCCCAATACCTTAGCAAAAGCCGCCAGGGCATTTTGTTCTTCTGTGAAAAGCTCCGATTTGACCAGTCCCATTGTTTCTTGTTTATCGTTATATCGCAATGTTACGATAAAAGGATTAAAAAAACAAAAAACAGGGCTACTATTTTTTAAGTAGCAGCCCCCACAATTACTAAGTTTCTTCTAACAGCGCACGCAGTGCAGCCTCACTGTCCAACTCATCCATTACCAGTTCCAATTTAAAATCTATTTGGGGGCGCTCGCCGCTTTGTGCCAACTTTTTAAAATCCAATTGTTGGTACGCTTCAGCGCTGTACACCGCCACCCGTTTATCGGGTAAGATGCTTATAAAACGAGCTTTGTTGTTGGGCAGCAGCACAACCGCATTCCAGTCGCTTTTGGGGTACTTAATAATGGTTTTGCCATCTTCGGGCAGACACAAAACCCAATCCAATTCTTGCGCTTCCTCCAATTGAAAATCTGCTAAAATTTCTATTTTTTCTTCTTCTTTTAATAGGCGATCGTAATTATAAATACCAAACCCAGCCACTGAAAAAGAGCGCAGGACGGCAGCTTGCTGTTCTTTGCGCAAGCGCAATGCTTCTAACTCTTGGCGGTATTGCTCTTCTTTCCCTGCTACGTCTTTTAAGACCGTAGCAAGGTTGTTTCTCCAACGCTCAGGCGTATAGTCAAATAAATATTTGAGCGGGATTACAACGCGAATTTTACCTTTGTAAGTCTCGTTGGCATATTGTGCACTCAACGTATAGGTATTGCCTTTCAGGCGCTCCAACTCAACGCCGCATCTTTTATTCCGCAACCAACTGGGGAAACGACGTCCCAAGTTTTGCCAAATGAGCATATCAGCAGGGTAAGCAGTTGTTTCGTACTTAACAAATTCATAGACACTGCTGCTGAGTGTTTCGATCTGGTACGCTTTAAATTGGCGGCGCACCTTAGAATTGGCTCTATTCTTAGCACTCAAAGGATTGGTGTCAAACTTGACATCTAGCACACCATCGTATGTAAATACAAAATAAGGCGAAGTGCTACTGCCCATTTTTTTACGCAGTGTTTGGATTTCTTGCTCTATAACAACTCGTTTGGGGTTGGCAGCGGGAACAACGTAATCTACGAATTCCCAACCTTTTTCTTGATCGAGAGCAAATAAATTATAATCTGTCCCTTCTTCGTAGGAAGCCAAATCTACTTGAATACTTTTCTTCTGCTGCACCTTCAAGGGATTTCCGTTTTGTTGTCCTGCGATGTCGAACATGCCTGCGGTTTGGAAATGGCGCTTTCGACCGTCGCTGTTGTAATCCATCGGAATACCCGACAAAACAACACTGGCTGCATCGTGGTACTCGCGGTACAAAATCGTGGCTTCGCCTTTGACCAACCCACCCTGCTCATCCACCAAAGCATTGGCAGGCACCGTAATAGTCGTTCCTGAGGGCAGCGTCAAAACTGTTTCTTCTTCTGTATTAATCGTAAAAGCTTGATAAGCGGGCGCTAATTCTGGGAGGGGAGGAAGGACTTTTCCTAAAGCGGAAGCCGTCTTTTTTTCAGAGGTACAGGCGTTAAATAGGAGGGCTAGCCCTAACAATAGGGAAGCCATGAAAGGTAATGCTCTCATAGTAGTTGTTTTATGATGGATCAAAATGCTCGAACACCAGCGTGTTTAGAGCCAATCAAAAAGGTCACTGTTGTTTTCCCCACTTCCAAAAAAGCCCTTTGAAAGGTTGCCAATGCCAAGTAGGTATCTTTGTAGCTTGATAATAGGCCCAAGCAACGGCGCTGTAAGCGTGTTGTTCCTCTTGAGGGTAGCGTGTACCATAAGGAAAAAATTGGCAGTGGCTCCTTTGCTCTAAATCTGCCCAAGTACGCTCCATGCCGCTGTTGTAGGCAGTAGCCAAAAACAACACTTCCCGCTCAGGGGTATGGGCCACTAAGCCAAAGCCTACCCGTTGACGCATCCAAGCGTTGAACGCTGCTAAATAATCCAATTGCCCTGTTAGCGTTTGCAAACGGCTCAAGCGAGTTTGACGCTGTGCGGTGGGGGCCTGTGTCGCATTGGGCAACAAATGCCCAAACGCCTGCGCTCCCATTGGCCATTTAGAGAGTTGCTGCTCTAGTGTTTCTGCAAAGGACGGCTTCATCTGAAAGACTCCAATCGAAAAATCGGCCCAAGCCGTTCCTCCTTTTACATAAGCTACACCCAAGGCCTCCGTCTCTAATAAATCTTGCCATTCGACATAGCGCAGCAGTTCTGGAAATACTATTGCGGTCAGTTTATTTAGAGGTATGTTGTAGTAATGAGCCTGTGCATTCAACTGTTTTTCATGCGCTTGCACCCAATCCAATGCTTCTTGATAGGCGCTGCCGTAGTGCGCTGTATAATCGACAGCAACAGTAGGCAATAAAAAGGCGAATAAAATGGATAGCATAACGAAGAAAATTTAAGACAATACACAACCGTTGTATTTTTTAACGCCATACAAGTAGATAGAATTGTATGAAAAATTGTTTATAGGGCAAAAAATAGGGGAAGGGCGTATCGCATACGTCCCTACTCCCCAAAAAAACAACAGCCTACAATAAGGTAATTCCCACTTGCGCTGCTTTGGCACGTTCTTCATCAGACCAAATACTAACCTGCACTTCTCCAATGTGTTGTTTTTACCAATTAAGTAGTCACACAAAAGAAAGCGTGTAATAAAAAGTGAGGTATTTTTTTC
>CAYUZF010000255.1:1354-6919 GCA_964449615.1 uncultured Aureispira sp. | reverse complement strand
ATTTCCGCCTCTGTCGGAAAAGGCGGCACCAACAAACAAGAGGATGTTGATACCGTAAGAGGTTGGCTCAACAGCCACGGCGCACGCATCGAAGCTACTGGCCCATCTGACAACAAACTAATTAATGAGATCAAAAAATTTCAGCGTCGCTTGGGTAGTTCTCGCCCCGATGGCCGCGTTGACCCAGGTAAGAATACTTGGAAAGGCCTAATTGGCGAAAAACCTGTAGGGCCTCCATCTACAGGCGTAAGTTCCATCATTCAAGGTGGGGAAAGTGGCGCTGCTGGTTACAATGCTTACAACAGAGGAACAAGAGGCAACAGTATCGTTGGCCCCAACGGCCACCGCGAATTGGTAGCCATGACGTTGGCCACAATCATGACCAACCAATCTCGTCCAAAAAACCACGCTGAGTACCTTTTTGCAGTAGGAAAATACCAAATGATTCCCGCTACGCTAAAAGAAGGGGTACGGGCGTTGAATTTAGATACGTCTCTCAAATACGATCCTGCTACACAAGAATTGCTTTTTAGCGGTTATTTGATGGATAAAAAACGTCCTCAAATCAGTGCTTACATCAAAGGACTGCCTGGTAACTCGGCGTTCAAGGCAGGTTTGGCAGGTGCGCAAGAATGGGCCTCTATCGCCGTTCCTGAAGGACACGCCAAAGCGGGTAGAAGCTTCTACGATGGTATAGGCGGCAACTCAGCACACATCACCGCAGCTGATTTCTTATCTGCCCTAGACGAAGCAAAAGCAGATTATCAGAAATTTAGAAGCCAGGGTATGAGCGATGCTGATGCTTACAAAGCAGCAGTATCGGGTGTAGAAAGTACGGCCAACAGTGGTGGCAGTGGCGATGGCAACGATACAGGCAGCGGAAGCGATACGGGCAGTGGCAACGATACAGGCAGCGGAAGTAACACTGGTGGTGGCAGTCGCAGTATTACAGCTTCTGTTGGAGCTGGTGGTGTCAACAACGAAGCAGATGTGAGAACCGTGCAGGAATTGTTGAACGGAAAAGGCGCTAAATTGACCGTAGACGGCAAAAACGGAAACAACACGGAAACTGCGATTCGCTCGTTCCAACGCTCTTTGGGGCAAAACAACCCCGATGGCCGCGTAGATCCAGGTAAGAACACTTGGAAAGGCCTAATTGGCAGTGGCGGCAGTGTGGATTCTAATGCGGGCGCTGGAGGTAACGCTAGCAGTGGTCCAGACGACAGCCTAGATCAAGGCGGCAGTGATTTTTCTCATGCTAATCATGCCAGCATTAAACTTACCTATGGTGGTCGTGCGGTTAAATTGAATGCTAGAGCAGAAAAATTACTGAAGAGTATTTTAGCGGCTTGTGGTATTCCATCGGCTCACCTAACCAGTACGTTGCGTACTTACCACGACCAAGCGCGCATTACCAAAACACAAACGTTGCCCAATAGTGGCGCTGGAACGGTAGCGCGTTGGTATGGACAACCCGTATTGGATGCTACCCGTAGAATGTCTGTGGCAGACTTAGCGGTCTGGTGGAGAAACTACGACAAGCAAAGAGGCCGTGTTTCTAGTAAGCACTTGAGCAACATTGCTATGGACGTCGTGCCTGCCCACTCGCGCAGCCGTTTCGCCAGTAAAGTTCAAGAATTGGCCGCTGCATCGGGAACCAACGTTCGTCGTATTATTCCAAAAGGCGTGATGAACGAGCCAGTAGACCACGTAGAATTTATGTTTGAAGTAACCAACAAATCTGCTTAAACAGCGGTTTCGTGTTAAATAATTGTTTTAGCAATACACTTTCCCTTTTTACAAGGGAAGTGTATTGTTTTGTAATGGGGAATCCTTTATCTTACTCACCCATCAGGGACAATTGCCTTTAAAGCTTGTATAAGGCATCCTTTTTTTTCCTAATTATTAAAACAGAAAAATGAAATCTATCTATTTATTGCTCCTTCTTTTTGGCTTATTCTTAGGTGCTTGCGGTGATTCAGCTCCCGAAAAAGAAGCCTCTACTAGTTCGGAACAACCCGCGCTTACAGAAAGCGGCCGCACTACAGACCCTGCGCCGACAGAATCGGCGCCTACTGCTCAACCCGTTGCCAATCGCGCAACCACAGATTCTGAAGCAGAACGCCGTGAAATAGATGCAGCCGTTGCAGCCATCAACGAAAATATTGGCAGCTACGATAAATTAAAAAGTGAGGTAGAGTTTGACGGCGCTACCTACTCCATCGTTAAATACATTGCTGAAAGTGGCTTGGTTGTCAAATCGGAAGCAACAGGAGGCACCCGCAATTGGGAGTTTTTTGCTTCTCCAAAGGCCAAAAGCAACGACCAGTTGATCTATGGTACTTATTACCAAAAAACAGACGATCCTTATTCCCCTATTACCCGCTCTATTTATCACCTGGGTACCTTGATGGATGCGCCTAGTTCTGTGCTCTATCTGGATCAAGAAGGGGCTGTAGTATCGGGTGAGGCCCTAGATCAAGATAAAAAGGCTTATAAAGAAGCTATGCTTATTTTCATGTAAGAGCCTCTTTTTTGTTGCGATAATTTTTAGAGACTGTGTTTTAGGTGTGCCCTCCCCCACCTATACATAGTCTTTTTTTATACCTCAGCCAGCACCATTCCCCATATAGCGCTCTACCGCGTGGAGCGACAACTAGACCCTACTCCCAACCGCATGTGCTACACTATGAATGGCTTTGTTATTGCAGTAGTTTTTTTGTTCCTTCTCTGACGAAAAAAGCGCAAGCTCTTGCCACCAAAATTGGAAAGGTAGACGTCTATACGGGGGAGACTGCTTGTAAAGTACCGCTGGCAACTGCTTATATTCAGAAAGTATTAAATAAGGGACGCTTGCGCAAAAAACGAGACCAAGTAAATTTTTATGTCTAATAAATTAAAAAAATGTCTATCGCGTTGTTCTTTCTGGGCTTGCTTTGTTGGCCGTTGTTGGGGGTAGCCCAACAAGGGAATTGCCTAGTGGGAGATTGTCAAGAGGGCTATGGACATTTCCGTTGGACAACGGGCGAAGAGTATTTGGGTAATTTTGAAAGTGGCTTGCGTCAGGGCTATGGCGTGTTTTATTGGAGAGATCGCCGCAAATTTGTAGGGACTTGGAAACGGGGCAAGATGGACGGCGAAGGCCTGTTGTTTCATCCCAATGGCCGTTTGCAACGGGGTGTTTGGCGTGCCAATACGTTTGTGCGTTTGCTGCGTCCTCCCTACCAGCTCTCTACACAGCACCTAGCCCACGGCAAAAAACAATTGCAACAGTTGCTCCTAGATCGTCCTTCGATGTCTCAATTGGTGGCTCTAGACGATCCTATTGCAGAGTGGGTAATTTTACAATTAGCGGGCGCCAGCATCAAAACACCCATTTATTGGCAAGACAGTGCCAGCCGCAGTTTTCCCATACCCAGTGGCGTGAACGCCGTACATGCCTACCCCACCGCCAAGACGGAAGCCCGTGTATGGGTACGCCCCAACGACAACAGCGGCTTGGCGCCCTCAGGCGTTGCCGAACAACAATGGGCGGGACTGGTCTACGAATTGCACAACATCCAAAATGGCTCTGCCTTTGAAGCCATAGAAGAGGACGCTAAAAAATTGCGCTGCACACAAGCAGAATACATCGAGCGCTATGCGCGCTTAGAGTATCAAGCCGCACAAGCCACCGCACAGTTTTATCGGGAGTTGTGGAAACCGTTTTGCCAAAGCAAAGGCCGTTCTACTATTCCGCAGTATTGGTTCTATTATTTGCCCTCTACCTTCGAGGAATGGATGGCTGGTTTTACCAACCCCGAAGGGTACCCCTGGCATCCTTACGCAGGATACTACCAGCAGTTGGTTCGGGAACGGGTGCAGGGGTATTGAGTGCTGTGCTACTGCTCCTCTTGGTTGGGTTTTTCTTCTTCGCCCAGTATGCCTAAACGTTTGGCGCGCGTTTCCCAGTTTTGACGAGCAAGTGTTTGTAAGTCGGCAACATTATCGCTCTCGTCCATGATTTCTAGCCCCAGCAGCGTTTCTATAATATCCTCCATCGTAACTACTCCACTGACAGAGCCGTAATTGTCCACGACTACAGCCATGTGATTTTTACTCTCGATTAAGCGGTCAAAAACCGCAGGAATAGGCATGTCGCGCTCTATAATAATAACAGGGCGTTTGATCTCGGCCAGTGCCTTGCTGTGGTTGTCGTTGGCCATTTCGCGGTAAATGTCGTCTTTGAGTACAATTCCTGTAACGTTTTGCACCTCGTTTTTATATACTGGGATTCTGGAGAAACGCAGGTTTGGATTGGAAGTAAAAAAGTCCTGAACAGAAGTTCCTTCTTCCTCTATTTTCATAACGGGGCGCGGAGTCATAATATCTTGGGCGGCAACGTTGGAAAAGTTGAGCAAATTTCGGATCAGCGTGCCTTCTTTCTCTTCAAAGACCCCTTCTTTTTCGGCCATTTCGGCCATCAACGAAAAATACTCGCGGCTCAAAGCACTGCCATGCGCACTTTTTCCACCTACCAAACGAGTCGTCAACTGCAACATCCAAATGATTCCCGTGTATTTCAAGGGTAAGATTAGAAAATTCAATACCCGTGTGGCAAAAGGCGCCAACTCTCTCCAATAAGTAGCACCAATAGTTTTGGGTATGATTTCCGAAGCCACCAAAATTAGAATCGTCATAATGGTAGAAACGATTCCTACCATCAAATCCTCCGTCATAGCCATTCCAAACAAACTTGCTTCCCGCTCCCCATACAGTTCTAAATAAGCGGCCTTAGCTTGTACCCCTACCAAAATAGCGCCCACAGTGTGCGCTACAGTGTTGAGCGTCAAAATTGCAATCAATGGCCGATCAACATCCTTTTTCAGGCCTTCTAGTTCATCAATATAAGAAGCGCCTTCCTGTTTCTTAACGTTGATAAAGGTCGGTGTAATCGACAACAATACCGCTTCTAAGATGGAGCATAAGAAAGAGAAGAAAATGGAAACAAATGCGTAAATAATTAATAGGCCCATTGGTGTATTAATTTGGGATGCCTCCACTTGGGAGTACGTTAGAAGTAAGTGTAGTGCCCGTAAAAACGGCACAGCTTCCTATAGGACATGCCCATACGGACGCTACCCTACTAACAGCAGTTTGAGTGCTATGTTTCGAAGCTGTACGCAAATGTAAAAAAGCAGGCGGGTTTTATAGCTAGAGAACAAAAAAAAGTTTTCAAAGCCGCACCTGTAGCTGCTAACTGTTTCTCCATCTTTGCTTACAAAAGATGCCCTTCCCTAAAAATAATTCTTTCCAACACTCAAAAAATTACGATTTGTCGTTAACTTTACGATTATCGGAACTTTTAAACAAAATCGTAAGTTACTACAGCATGACTAATAAGCAGCCTTCTTCCCCACACAGCAACCCCAAATACCAAGCGCTGCTTGCCACTGCCAAAAATTTATTTTGGAAGCACGGTGTAAAGCGCGTGTCTATTAAAGAAATCTGTAAGGAAGCGGGAACGAGTAAAATGACCTTTTACAAGTTTTTTGAGAACAAACTGGATTTGGCAAGGACGATTCT
>CAYUZF010000255.1:0-1344 GCA_964449615.1 uncultured Aureispira sp. | reverse complement strand
GATCTTTTGTATGAAGAAGGTTGGGAAGAATACCAAACAATTATGCGGGAAGACATTTCTTACGCAGAGAAAATCAAGAAAGCTATTTTGGCGAAAGCCAGAAGCAGTCAAGGAATTAGTCAAGAGTTCATTATGGATGTATACAAAAACCAGCAACTGGGCTTACTGGACTATATTAAGACCAAGAGCGATGCCCTGTTGGAGCGCAGTCTGGATGATTTTGAAGCGGCACAGCGAGCTGGGCATATTCGTTCGGGCATCAAGCGGGCATTTATGAAATACCAATTGCTCAAACTACAAGAAATGACTTTAGATCCCGTTCTTTCACAGCATTACGACGATCCACAGGAATTAATTATGGAGCTGACAAATTTCTTTTTCCATGGTATTCTGACAACTGCACTCGACTAAAAACCAGATGGCTTTTTTTTACGATGATAAATTATACAATCAATACATTATGAAACAACTACTTCTAATTACTGGCTTTCTGTTGGGTGTATTTACCTACAGTCAAGCGCAAGATGCCAAAGCCATTATCCAAAAAATGGACGACAACGCCTTTGGTGGACGCATAAGCGCACACATGAGCATGAACATCATTCGCCCTACTTGGAAGCGGACAATGGAACTCAAAAGCTGGGCAGATGGCTCCGACTACTCTCTTATTTTAATTACAGCTCCCGCCCGCGAAAAAGGCATTAGCTACCTCAAACGAGAACGCGAAATGTGGAACTTCCAGCCTTCTATTGACCGTACGGTCAAAATGCCGCCTTCTATGATGATGCAGTCTTGGATGGGTTCGGATTTTAAAAACGACGATTTGGTGCGGCAGTCGTCTATTGTGGAGGATTATACGCATCAACTGTTGGGCAAAGAAACCATAGACGGACACGAATGCTATAAAATTGAACTGACGCCCAAAGAGGATGCCCCTGTCGTTTGGGGAAAAGTATTGGTTTGGGTAGATGACGAGGATTATTTGAATTTAAAAACGGAGCATTACGACGAAGACGGTGATTTGGTGGATACCAATTACGGTAAGAACATCCAGAAAATGGGCGGGCGCTTGTTGCCTACCAAACTGATTTTGGTGCCTGCCGACGAGGAGGGCCACCGTACCGAAATGGAATATTTGAGCTTAGAGTTTGACAGCCAATTTTCCGATCGTTTCTTTTCTACGCAAAATATGAAGCGTGTGCGGTAGCGTTGGGCGGGGTCGTTCTTATCAATCCCGCCTTATTTTTATAACAAAAATACATTTCTGATGCTCCTAAAAATAGCTTGGCGAAACATCTGGCGCAACAAGCGCCGAACCCTCATTACCGCTGCTTCCATCTTTTT
>CAYUZF010000254.1:0-7035 GCA_964449615.1 uncultured Aureispira sp. | reverse complement strand
CTGATGTCTATGGCGCAATTGGCAACGGCAATCGTAGAATAGCGACTGCGTTCGTGCAGCGATACCAAGCCCACACGGTATAAATTTTCGCCCAAGAATGGATTAGCATCGTTCCATTCATAGTGGGTGCGGCCAGCTTCTGCCGCCAATACTGCAACGGGCTCCCAGTTGCCTTGTACAAATTTTTCTATTTGGTAGCTGCCTACGTGCGCCGCATCGGATAAGTCCCAAGCTAGGGTATTGCTGCCATTTCCTCCGCAGCTTGCTTCTATGCCCACAAAAGAAGTCTGCAACAACGTTACCGCATTGAAACTAATGTCATCAATAGCAATATCGCTCTCAAAGCCTCTTCCCGTAATACCGCGAATGCGCAAACGCACCGTTTGGCCCGTGTAAGGCGATAAATCGGCAGGGAGTACCTGCCAGTTGGTGCCTTGATCCCCTGCAATAGGCGGTACCAAATCCAACATCCAAGTACCATTCGCCAAAATGTCTAAATGCAAAGAGCCAACAGCGCTTCCACTAGCATGGTAAGCAATACTAAGGTTGTAATCGGTATCCAACTCTATACACTCAGACAACAAAATAGCAGCGCGGGAAAAGCAGCTGGAAGCTTCTAGATAAGCGTAGTGGCCAGTGTTGGTGCCAGGGTTAAAATCTACGCTGGGGCCCGTACCTGTAGAGGGCGTTCCGTTTTCGTCGATGCGCCAATCTATATCGTCACCTACTCC
Source organism: uncultured Aureispira sp. (assembly GCA_964449615.1). GTDB lineage: Bacteria > Bacteroidota > Bacteroidia > Chitinophagales > Saprospiraceae > Aureispira. The sequence goes on along the minus strand of CAYUZF010000254.1, from coordinate 6,304 downwards.
ATTAGGCACATTGCTCCAAAGCCCTGTAATGGGACAGTTGGTAGCCGCACAGTTGCCAGCCGTTCCACAGTTAGCTTGACTCTCAAAATCTTCACTAAAATTGACGGCTGGTGTAGAACTAGAAACCGTTATCAAACCCGTTTTAGTTTCCGTATCAGAACCTGTACCGTTGGAGGCTGTCAAGGCTACCGTATAACTTCCTGGTGCTGTAAATACTACTTGTGGGTTTTGACTGTTGGCATTCGTACCGCCCACAAAATTGAAGGTATTAGGAGTAATCGTCCACGTCCACCCCGTAGGGGTATAATCCGAGTAGTCGGTAAAATTGACAGGGCTGCCTACACAAACCGCTGTTTGAGCGGTCTCAAAACAAGCCACCGCATTGACATTACCAGGATCTTTGAGATCGCTTTTCCAAAGTCCTTGTCCATACGTAGCCGCATACAACGTACTTCTACAATTGGTGCCGTTGTAATGAATTTCCAGTTCTGTAATTTCTACATTGGGCATGCCTGTAGCGTAAGGCACCCAATCGCTCATCGTATTGTCTTTGTAGTACACGCCTACATCCATGCCCACATACATAGCTTCTAAAGGACTGTCTTTGTCAATTACAATAGTATTAAGGTTGATATTCGGCAATGTGCCTGAAATATCTGTCCAAGTCTGCCCACCGTTAAAAGACTCGTAAATGTTACGATTGAGGGCGATAAATACGTGTTGTGGATCGGTAGGATCAATTTCTATATCCAACGGTTCATCGTTGACCGGCAAGCTCCCCGCTCGATTAGTCCAAGTAGGATTGGCCGCCAAGGCATTGGTGGAAACCCTAAAACTGTTATCGTATTTCGAAATGTACACTACATTAGAATTAGAAGGAGCAATAGCAACGTCTCTAATATTACTAGTACTGGTAAAATTAGAAATTTGCGTCCACGTGCTCGTGGTGCGCACGGCGTCGTTGCGCCATACATTATCATAACCCGCAAACATTCTATTGGCGTTGTTGGGGTCTAATTTGTAAGGGGTGACCCAAGCCCCTTGTTCTCCGATGGAACCTGTGATGCCGTTGAAGTTTGCCCCGCCATTGGTAGAGCGGCGAATATCGCCGTAGTATATCGCCCCATACATATATTGGTCGGTTGTTGGGTCGATAGTACACTCCATGCCATCGCCCCCAATTTCTGTTTGGAAAGTAGTGCCTAAACTAATGGCTGTTCCGTTATCTTGATAACCATTAATCACCAAATCAGGCGTAGTTTGCGAAACGCCCAACTTGTAAAGTTGTGCAATGGCTAGTCCTGCACTTAGGTCGTTCCAAGTCGTTCCACCGTCGTTGGTGTGGTACAAACCGCCATCGTTGCCGTTGTACAGTTCTCCCGTATGCGGAGAAAATACTAAGGCGTGTTGATCGGCGTGTACGCCAGCGCGGCCTCCAGAAGGGCCGACCCAATAAGAAACACTGGTCATGGTTGCCCCTGCATCGGTAGACTTCCAGATGTTGATGCCACCCGTATAAATCGTATTGGCATTGGTAGGATCGGCGGCTATGACCAAATCGTACCAAGCTTGGCTGCCAGTGCCAGAGCCATTGAGCGCATAATCTAAAATATTAGGAGTATTGGTACGCAGCGTATAGTTCACCCCACTGTTGGTAGAGCGATAAATACCGACCAAACCGTTGTTGCCACCTGCTAAGATATAAACCCAATTGGGCTCGTCTATCGAAACGGCCAAGGCCATGCGTTGTAAACCGCCACCGCTCGGCACGCCCGCTGTAATACGCGTCCAAGTAACTCCGCCATCGGTAGAGCGGTGGATGCGCGTACCAGCTGCATAAAGAATGTTGGGATTCGTGGGGTGCATCGCAATGTCTTTGGGGTTGCTGCCCAAATTAGCGGAACCCGTCCAAGAAGCGCCGCCATCGGTACTGCGATAAATACGGCTGTTGGAACGGGCAGCAATTAGAATGTCGGGGTTGGTCGGATGCATAATCAAATCGTTAACGGTGCCGTTGCCCATGCCTGTGTTTCTAGATGCCCAAGTTAAGCCGCCGTCAGTACTGCGCCAAACCCCGTATCCAGGAACATCGTTGCCATCTCGGTCGCCCGTTGCAATGTAGATGATGTTGGGGTTGGTCGGATGCACCACAATTTGAGAGACGCCCAAACGCGTCATACCCGTAATGTGCTTGGTCCAAGAATTTCCTCCATCGGTTGTTTTCCAGAAACCTCCAGAAGGAGCCCCTACAAAAATGGTGTTCGGATCAGTTGGGTGAAACGCAACGCAAGTGAGCCGCCCGTTGCCGTTGAGCTGTCCTGTTCCGTTGTTGGGAATAGCAACAGGACCCAACAAAGACCAATTGCCAGACCCCGTCAGGTAGCTGCGCTGTTGGCTTCTATTTTGATAGTAACGCTTCATCTCGTCCATCACATGACCCGCTCGAGGAAAATTACCGTTTTCGTCTACACGGCTTTCCCAATAATACTCCCAACGTTTGTATTGCTTCATTCCCAAACCTTTGCGATAGGGAACACCTCCTAGTTCTTGCTCATAGGCACGTTGAATATCAAAAAAGTTTAAACTATGATCTTGCATCATAACTCGCCAATCGTCTTGAGCCGATAAAAGGTTGCCTTGAACGGTGAATAAAACTACTGACAGAAACAGAAGGTGGTTGAAATTTTTCATAAAAATAATCTTGTTATAAAAATACATGTGTGCATGTACCTATCTTCATAAATAAGAGCTAACAGGCTGGTAATTGGGACAATACCTGTATTTATGGTAATTGTAAAGTGTATTCGGGAGGAAACGAAGAGGAAGGAGGCGTTAATAGTTCAGTATTCTATTATAGAATGCCATTTAATGGTTTGGTACTCTGTACAAGGTAGTTCAAAAAACCTCTCTTTGCAAGTTTAGCCCATAATAAATTGGTGAAATCAACTACATAAGGTATTTTTTAAGCCATATTGTCTGCAAATAGCCTTACATTAATTGGCAGCCGCAGATGGGGGTAAAGCAAGTAAGCTCAACAAATACCCCTGTAATTTGTCTTAATAAATACCCAATACAAGAATAACTAAAGTAGGAGCGTATTTCAATTAAGCAGTCGACCATCATCACAAAGCTATGGAAAAAGAGGGTAAGATAGTTAACGATCCCATCTATGGATTAATAGAAATTCCAGGAGGGCTTATAATGTCCTTAATTGAACACCCTTATTTTCAGCGTCTACGCCGAATTATGCAGCTGGGGCTTACCCATTACGTATACCCTGGGGCAACCCACAACCGCTTTCACCATTCCTTGGGAGCGATGTATTTGGTGCGCAAAGCCGTGCAAACCCTCTGCAAAAAAGGGGTGGACATCAGCAAAGAAGAAGCGGAGGCCGTGACCGTAGCCATTTTGTTGCACGATATTGGACACGGGCCATTTTCCCACTCTTTAGAACATAGTTTGATTGATGTGGTACACGAAGACTTGTCGATTGGCATGATGTACCAGCTCAATGAACAGTTTGATGGCCGCTTGGATAGGGCCATTCAGATTTTTGAAGGCCGCTACCACAAACGCTTTTTGCACCAGTTGGTATCCAGCCAGTTGGATATGGATAGAATGGATTACTTGACGCGCGATAGTTTTTTTACAGGCGTACAGGAGGGCAAAGTAGGCTACAACCGACTGCTAAAATTACTGCATGTACACAACGATCGCTTAGTTATTGAATATAAAGGCATCTATTCGGTAGAAAATTTCTTAATTACTCGTCGTTTAATGTATTGGCAAGTATATTTGCATAAGAATGTTATTTGTGCAGGTGAAATGTTAGTGCAGTTGGTGCGTCGAGCGCGTACTTTGCTGGGCAGAGGGGTGGATTTGGACATTTCCAAACCCTTGCGTTATTTTTTGAGCCAGCGACTGGACAAAACTGCTTTGGAGCAGCGTCGAGAAGAAATTCTAGCCCAATTTTACCAATTGGATGACACGGATATTTTGGCTGCTGTTAAGCGGTTTGCCTACCACGAGGATCGAGTATTGGCCTTCTTGGCGCAAGGGATTTTAGAGCGGCAATTGTTGCACATCACGTTGCGGGATCGGCCTTTGAACAAAACGCAATTGGAAAAACGTCGGATGGCATTGGCAGACGCACTCCCCGATTGGACCGAAGAGGAAATTAGTTATTTGGTATTTGAAGGACAAGAAGCCAACAAAGCGTATAAGAAAGGCAAGGAAGAAATTCTTATTCTACTCAACAACAACAATGCACGACCGATATCGGAATGGCAGGAACACTGTATTCAAAGTAAAGAAGTAGTTAAATATTTTGCCTGTTATCCTAAATTAATCAAACAAAGTGCTTCTGTATTGTAATAATCGAATGCACAACGATAGAACGGTTGTCCAAAACAATAATAACCGTCAACAACAAATCAATCCTTGTTCGTGTTTTCAGGAATAAGGGCAAACAATTTTGATGTCACACTAAATAAACACAATCAATGAAAAAATCTAACCTCCTACTCTTAGCAGTAACGGTTGTTATTGCATCTTTCAACCCTGTTTTGGCGCAAGATTATCCGCCAAACGCTGAGCCAGGTAAGTGCTATGCACGCTGTATGATTCCAGACCAATACGAAAACTTAACAGAAGAAGTATTGACCAAACAAGCAACACAGCGCTTGGAAATCATTCCTGCCCGCTTTGAACAAGCCGAAGAGCGCGTAGAAGTTAAAGCTGCTTCTACTCGTTTAGAAGTTATTCCTGCCGTTTATGAAACGGTTACGGAACGCGTAGAGGTAAAACCTGCTACCTTCCGTTTGGAACCTGTACCTGCTGTATACGAAACCATTGAAAAAGAAGTTATGGTGCGTCCAGAGGAAATTAAACTGGTAGAAGTACCTGCCGAATACGAAACCGTTACCGAACAAATCGAAGTTTCTCCCGCCTCTACCAAATGGGTAAAGCGTCAAGGAGACAAAAATTGTCTTTCACAAGATCCTGAAGATTGTTTGGTTTGGTGTTTGGTAGAAGTACCTGCACGTTATGAAACACTGACTAAAACAGTTATGAAAACACCGCCTACAACCAAAGAAGTAGTCGTGCCAGCAGAATACAGAAAAACAAGTGACCGCGTAGTGAAAACACCGCCGACAACGCGCCGCGTAGAAATTCCAGCAGAGTACAAAACCATTACCAAAACCGTTATGGTAAAACCTGCGGAAACAAAAACCATCGAAATACCTGCGGAATACAAGGACGTAAAGAAAACTGTATTGGTAGCACCCGCAGAAACTAAAGTAACAGAAATTCCTGCAGAGTACAGAACCGTGTCTAACCGCCGCTTGGTAAAAGCTGGTGGATTCTCTGAATGGAGAGAAGTATTGTGCCAGAACAAAGTGAACGCAGTGAAAGTAAGAGAAATTCAAGCGGCACTAAAAGCTAGAGGGTACGATCCAGGACCAGTAGACAACGTTATGGGCTCTAAAACCAAAAATGCTTTGGTAAAATTCCAAAAAGATAACGGCTTGCCTATCGGACAGTTGGACTTTGAAACACTGCGGGCATTAGGCGTCAGCTACTAAACCAAATTTTGCTTATCATTACATTTTCTAATGCTTGCTCAACGAATAAAGAGATCTCTCACCTGATTTTTGGGTGTAGAGGTCTTTTTTTTGAAAAGAAAGTTTAAATTAGAGCTATAATAGACTAAGAGCGTTTCCCCTTCTATACACACCATACTACTATTGACCATTTTTATGGAATGATAACTGGCATGAAAATATACGCTGTCTTTGTTAAACAATAGAACGCCTACTTACCAATTAGAAGATTTTAGATTACAAACTACAGAAAGACGCATTGCTATGAAAACAAAACTTGTACTATGGGGCCAAAAAGGCGCAGAAGACGTACAGGAGAAAGTACTGTTGGCACTAGAGCTCAATCCTGAAACAAATAAAGTGAAAACTTGGGTCTTCGAAGGGGATGCCGCATCCGAAGAATTTTCCAAAGAATTAATGAATAAATGGCGTCAAGGCCAAGCGGTAGCTATGCCAGAAGGGGTAGAACCTATAGAAAACGCCCTCTCTGCCAGCAGCAGCTTGTTGCCCGAAGGCGTATCCGCTAACAAAGAGGAGTTGCTAACGCGTACACAAACCGAATGGATTTTTATGGTGCTGTCGACCAAGCTTTACCAAACCTACAGAACGGAATTGGACGAGTTGCAAGAAAAGGTGGACGGATTGAGCAAGTATTCCAAAGAAGTTTGGAACACTATGAAAAGCTTTTGGGACAAAGTACA
>CAYUZF010000253.1:0-7076 GCA_964449615.1 uncultured Aureispira sp. | reverse complement strand
CTTTGGAAGAAAAAAGTTTGAAGGTAGAAGAGCTAGAAAAGAGTAGGTTGGTTATTTACCCCAACCCAAGCCAAACTTGGGCACAGGTGCAGTATGAGCTGCCTATAGATGCAGAAAGAGGTATGTTGAGAATTACAAGTACTAGTGGTCAAGTGGTGCAAGAAAGGTCTGTAAATCAGAGTCAAGGCACAATAACCTTAATAACAAAAGGTTGGACAGCAGGGGTTTACTTTGTAGCTTTGTATAGTAACGAAGAACTAGTGGAGCAAACTACTTTAGTAGTTAAACATTAAATCATTGAGGAGTTCTATCAAAGCGGTAGAACTCCTTTCTAATATAATATAGTATGAAATGGATAACAGCAATAATTCTATTCCTCTGGATGAATACTTTACAAGCGCAGACTATAACGTTTAATAAGAGAATTAGCACCAATTGTGGAACAAATGTGCTAACAGGTCTAGAAGTGACCGATTCTATCTACTACGTTACAGGAGTGGCTAGAGATACGGCTTATAACTGTAGCGTTGGGGCTTTGTTTATGCGCGTAGATTCTTTGGGTAATGTTATGGACTATAAAATACATCAAGATAGTATTAACCGTTATGAGACGTGGACGCCTTGTTTGCAAACAACGGTAGATGGCAACCTACTTATAGGAGGAGCAATTTTTGATACTACGGGCGACATTCAAGCACTTATTATCAAGTATGATACAAAGGGGAATATATTATGGAAAAAAAAGCATACAAATTTAACGATAGGTGCAGGCAGTTTATTGCGCACAGATGATTTGGTAATTGCTAATGACAGCACGTATATCACTGCTGGTCAATCTTATTATGGGTTTCAGCTAATGAACTTAGACGAACAGGCTACCATCAAGTGGTCAAAATATATTAGTTGTGATACAAATTATTGTATGAACCACCACATAGTACCTTTAGCAGACGGTTTTGTAGTAGGCTACGTTAATTCAGACGCCAATAAATTTCCCATCCACAGAACAATGCTCTGCGTTCTGACCAAATACGACTACCAGGGCAACGAGCAATGGACGTGGCAAAACGACAGCAGCACTTTACTCATAGGCGCAGAAGATTTAATTCAAAGTAAAGACAAAGGTTGGGTTATTGCTACAGGTATCGGCAAAGAAGTATTCAACAGCGATGGCATTACAACCAGAGCAATTTACGACGGCTATGTTTTTAAACTAGACAGCAATAGAAATAGGGTGTGGGAGACGCCTTTGCGGTCGCATGCTTATACGGTAGAGAGTAGAACCATCCGCTTGATAGAGCTAGCAGACAGTAGTATTATGACCTTTGGTATGACAGCAGATACGTTTAATGTTAACGGAGCTACAATAGGTCAGCACGATGCATTGATTGCCAAACTTTCTCCCAATGGCGATAGTTTATGGGGCAGGCGCTACCACTATTTTGAACAACAGTGGTCTGAGCACGAAATCTTCGACGCCGAGCAGACCCCCGACGGCGGCTTTCTAATCTGTGGGCAAGCCATCGGACAGGGACAGGGTGCGAGTCAACAAGGCTGGCTCTTGAAGCTGGATCAACATGGTTGTTTGGTGCCAGGCTGTCACCAACCCGATACAACGACCAGCCTACGCTCCTTGCCACCGCAGCAAGCTCAACTTAAGCTCTACCCCAATCCAGCTACCGACTACCTGAATGTTTGGTACAACAACCAACGGCTAGGCGCAGCGCTAACATTTCGCATCATCGACCAGCAGGGGCGGGTGGTACAGCAATACCAGACCCGCGATGTGTCGGACAAGACCTATATTTTTCCAGTGTGGGCGTTGTTGGCGGGGTGGTATGTGTTGGAGGTGCGACAGGATGGGGCGTTGGTGGGGAGTGAGGTGTTTTTGAAGGCATGAGTTTATTAAAAAAGGCTGCACCGAGTCGCTCGCACAAGTCCCGCTTGTTGGTAGTGGAGTATAAAACAATCAATTAAAACAAGCGTTGAGCCTTTGCCCTAGCTGTCGCATATACGAGGCTCCTTCTACCTGTTTCAACATAAAATCGGGGAGACTATCTAAACCCATTTGCGCGCATAGAATACCCGTCACAACAGAGGCCACCGAATCCACATCGCCACCCAAATACACCGCCTGCTGTAACCCCTCGAAAGGTGTTTTGGCTTGTTGCAGAATATACAGTATGGCTCCAGTAGTATATTTAGAATCGGAAGGTAGCCCACGAATTCCTGGTAAAAAGTAAGGCGCTTGAATGGGTTGAGAACCACAGAGCATGTCAAAATGGGCGTCCTGCAAATCCGAATAAGCAGGCAATTGAGCAACTGCCTCCAAATAACGGTGGTACTCGGCGTTGAGCGCAACCGTTTGAACGCAGTAGTCGATTAAACCTGCTGGATTTCCTTGTAGCACCAAAAAGTATTCTGCTGCTCTGGCAATACATTGGCTAGCTAAGATTGCATTGGGGTTGGGGTGGGTAGCGCGGGCATTAATAGCAGCATAGGCATTAATGTGTTGGGCAGGTACTAAGCCCAAAGGCGCAGCGCGCATAGCAGGGGCATTGCCAGGGTTGGGACGCTGTCGCTGAAAAGCACGAATCTCTGCTATAGATTTTTCACCTTCGTAGTACCAACGCATAGAGCCATGCCCATTGCGGCCATGTCCCTTTTGCGTGATGCCCATTTGGTACTCTTCTTCCCAACAGCGCAGCAGCAGCGCTTCCGAGAAGGTAGTTGCAGCCAATAAGGCCTTACAAACACCAATCGTCATTTCAGTATCGTCGGTATAATCCCAAGCGTTGTAATATTGGGTAAACAAATTGCGTTGTTCTTCAGGTACCGCAATCTGCGCCCTAGCATTAACAAACGTAGAAAAATTCACCGTTGCCCGAATCCAAGCCCGATCCTGAAATTCTACCCCCGCCCCAAACGCATCGCCGATGGCGGTACCCAATAAAAAATGCTGCCAATTCATAACGGAAAGATAAGAAGATTAAAGGCAATCGTAGAACAAGAGAAGTTGTTCTCAATTATAAATCGCTACGCCATTCTTATTACTCAACCACTAACTGTTCTACCAATTGCTCCCCTGCTAATTGTACTTGCACCGTGTAAATACCTTTGGGAAGTGTCGATACATCCAAGTTAATTTGGTTGCTTCCTTTGTTTAGAACAATTTGTTGTTGTTGGCGGTGTTGCCCCAATACATTGATAAGCACGACACTGGCCTTCACCCTTTTTAAGACTTCTATCTGAAGCGCAACTGTTTGGTGGGCTGGGTTGGGGGCTAAGGTAAGCTGTAGAAGATGGGTAGGAATTGTTTGTGCCGCCAAGAAAGGACTAATTACTGTTGTTTTGCTTCCTTGTTCACTGGCCGCTTGAGCGGGGTCTATAGCGCTGGCCGTTACCTGTCCTTGTGCCGCTGTGTTGTAAAACTGGACAGCCACGCTAGAGCCATTGGTATTGGGAGAAACGAGGACGCCGTTTTGTACTTCCCAACAATAGTGGTACCCTGGTATCGGATTGACGATAGAATAAGGGGTGTTGGTACTGTGGCCAATGGTATCTACCCCCATGATTTGAGGAGCGGTAGGCTTTATAAGTTGGTAGAAGAAATTGCCTGTCTTAGAAAGAATATCAGGCCAATAGGCATTGGGACCCGTCGCTGTCCAGTCGCCATTTAGAGCCCCCCAGTACTCGTGTCCTTCCCCCTGCGCTGTATAAAATTCGTGCGGAAGGTTGTGTAGTGTCATTGTAGAATCTATGGAATAAGAACCGTACATTTTTGGCGCGGTTAAAATAACTCCCGAAAAGGGGCGTCCAGCATTGTAAGGAACAATTAAATCGTTGGTGCCATGAAATAAAATAACAGGTGCTTTGTTGCTGCCTCGGTGCAGCCAATCCAGTTCGGCGATGGCTCCCCAGTAAGCCGCGATTCCTTGCGGTATGGAATCCACGTCGTTGCCCAATACATTACTGCCCGTAAAGGGGTTACTACCTGTCAATTCCACAACAGGGCGGCTGTGCATTTTTCCCAAATCGCGTTTGATAATGGGCGTTATTTCAAAGGATTCTGGAAGGCGTTCTGCATCGTCTACAAAGGTGCTGTGCAACGCGCACAACGCCCCCGCACTGCTTCCGCCCACAAAAACTTTATTGGGATCTATGTCAAACCAAGCTGCATTTTTGCGAAAAAAACGAATGGCTGCACTCATGTCTTGCGCCCCTCGCCAAACCGCTCGTTTGAGGCTAGAAGGCGACAGCACATTAAACCCTAAGCGGTATTCTATGCTAGCCGTCACATAACCCCAATGGGCCAGTGTATCGGCCAATGCCTGTATGTCTTCGTTGTCCATTGTTCCCACCAAGGGCGTGCCGCCCATAAACGCCACGTTGATAAAACCGCCGCCATGCGCCAAAATCACAACAGGGCGCTGCGTTACCGTGTCGGCCACAGGCGGCATGAAAATATCCATTTCTAAATCCTTGTTGTAGATCGTTTCGGTCGTGATGGAAGCTGCTAAAAGGGCAGGCGCATTTTTGCTGTAAACAACGCGCTCAAATTTCTGAATGCTGTTGAACGTGCGTTGTTGGTAACGTTTGGAGCATTGAGCAAAAGAAAAATTAACAATTACAAGTAGGGACAAAAGTAAAAAAACAAATTTCATGCTGTACAGGCTTTGATTATTAATGCCTTGAAGATACTAAGATTGTAGTAGTTTCTGAAAGGTATTGAAATGCCATCACAATGGCAAACCCACTTGTACGCTACATTCTTACAGAGGCTTGATGAAGAGCAATAAACGGCTTACAACAAAAAAAGCCAAAACCCAGTAGCAAGACTACGTAGATTTTGACCTTATGGAGCAAGTTCTTTTAGTGTCTGTTCTCCGTCAGATGTAGTATTCTTTCTTTTGAGCCTCGTACAAGTAATCCACCAATTCTTGGTAGCCTTTTTCTCTTGCGATGGACAAGGGCGTTTCTCCAGAGTACATTCTAGAAGCCGTGAACGCACCATTGTCTACCAGCAACTTAGCCAAAGCCAAATTGCCTTTGTAGACCGCTGCGTGCAATGCTGTCGCATTTTGCATTTGAGGCGTGTTGGGGTTGGCACCTGCTTTGAGCAACAACACCGCAAGCTCGTAGTTTTCTTTGGAAACTGCTGCTTGCAACGGCGTTACTCTAGAGATATTTTTGGCCGCCAAGTTGACATCTGCGCCTTGTGCCAGCAGCAGTTTGGCAATTTCCGTTCGATTGAACAAAGCCGCGAGGCACAACGGTGGATAACCGTCCTGAGAAAGCGCGTTGATGCCTTTAGAATGGTACAATTGCAAATAATCTTGTACCGCTTCTATTTTACCACACACGATAGCCTCGTGGTAAGACAGCAGTTTTTTCAACGCCACGGCTTGTTCCAACGCTTCGTCTAACTGGTAGTAAGCGATGATCATAAGGCCAGAACTGCCGTAGTAATCCTTATTCTCTAAAATAGTAGGATCGGATTGGATCAAAGAAATAACCTTGTTGGCGTTCTTATTCTTGCTGTATGTTTTGAGTGCTTGGATCATGTTCTTTAATTTTTGAGGTGATAGAAAAGGACGCGTAAAAAAGCACTGTTGGGCATTAATTAATAAGCTTTTCTACACAGAAACAACTGAGCGTAAAGTTCCATGAGTTGGTCGTTTTATAAAAGGGAAAAAAGGGAAGTTCTAACAGTCTGTGCAACAGTAAACTTTCTGGAGAAGAAAGCGGTAATTTGGATGGTTTCTCTGTACTTCTAAGTAGCTGTAGGCGGTGTTTCTACAAATGTTGTGGCATAATGACAACAGTAGGTGCTCGTTCAATTGCGCTAGTGGAAGGGGATGCCATAAAGGAACGGCCTACCCTTCCAATCGGTAGTAGTAGAGGGACTACCATAAGTTACGAAAAAAAAAGCAGCAAAGCAATTAAATGGGGTTGATTTATTGGTGTTTATACAAGTTTTTTATGTAAATGGATAGGAGGGGAGGTTTTTGGAGGATTGTTTTGTAGGAAAAACGTGGTTTTTGGAAATTGCAATAATTTTGTAAGGCCTCTTTCTATTGCTGATCTGTTGGGGAAGCAATTTGTGTTATCCAAGTTCACAGATAGGTCTACTTTTGAACCTCCTGTAGCTAATTACAAGTTTTACTTTTAACAAACTTACCTAGTTTCCTATCTTGCTGCAAGGCGCTCATAATATCGAGGGCTTGGTAAACTTGCTCTTGGTGTCCTTCGCACAACAATTCCCAAGCTTGATCCAGCAACGCCTTCTTTTTATTCTTACCCGCACCAGGAACGGAGCGTACCGCATTGATATCGCTTCTTCCTGTAATCCCTTTTCGTAATACCCTTTACTGTACTAAGTACTTTTTTAATTCATTTAGGTGTGCTCTCGCCTCTTTGCCAAAAAAACCGTTTTGCGGATCAGTGATCTGTTTTACTAAGGCTACAATTACACCCTCTACCTCAAGCTTAAACTCCTGCTTTATATTTTCTAGTTCGTGGTAGGTATTCTCTTTCAAGCCCCGTAAGTTGTTGTCAATAGCACTCAACTCTGCCCGTCTAATCTCATTCTTATTTAATAAAATATAAATACTGTGGGTATTGGTGTAAACACTAGCAACTATCCAAAGTACGGCAAACATCGCAATGTACCAGTACACGGTTTGCCGCTGCCCTTGCTGCGCTTTCTTCTTAATCTGTGACAGCCCAAAAGAATACAGAATGGCCAACAGTGTAAAACTCACCCCATAACAGACCAACCTTCCCCATAAATTAGCGACTTCAAAAGTTCTAGCTAAGGATTCACCAGTTGTGCCAGAGGTGATAACCAACAATATAATATAAAGTATCCAAAGTAATTGATTAGAAGTTTTATTGTTTAGCATAACTGTTGTAGGTGAGGGGATTGAATATTAAGATGCGGTAAAAGTTGTAAATAAAAGTATGGATTTCTTTATTGATTTTCCTAATTGTTAGAGGATAAATTTTCAGTAAATTTATCCTAAGTACAGGACAAAAGTAGGATTTGCCTATTCAAAGGTTGATGATGGAGTAAT
>CAYUZF010000252.1:0-7225 GCA_964449615.1 uncultured Aureispira sp. | reverse complement strand
TGGGTATAGCTGTCCTTTGCCTTAAAAACCAATTGCCAAAATTGTGGTTGCACATGCTCACAAACCGTTTGCCAACGAAAGGTACTGCGCAAAGGAAACCCAGGTGGCGCGGTGCCCGATACGCTTGTGAAGGTAGCAGGCGAAACGATCGTGTTGGACAAAGGCCCTCCAGTAGCGGTCAAGGTGACCAATTGCAAAGGAACGTCCTCATCCCAAGCTTCTACTTCAAATTCAACCAACTCCCCCGCTTCCACACAGAGGTCTGCAATAACTTCTAATTCTGGCGGTTTGTTAACGGCATTTTCTATTTTTATTTGAATGTCTCTGATAATTCCCCCGAGGTATTGCCCATTGCGGTAAGATTTTACTAGGATAGCAATGTTGTATTCTCCTGCAACCTGTGGCGCATCCCAAGTAAACAACCCCGTAGTGCTATCAAAAGTGTACTGGTTGTTAAGGCCTGGCCCGATGTCTGTAACAAGTTCATACCCTGGCACGTTGGCATTGCGATCTTGCATCGGCACAATCAACTCATAAGCAATACTATCGCCATCGGGGTCAAAACCATTGGGCGTATGCTGAAATTTTTCCCCAACTACCCCGAAGTCTACTGGTTTTTCTAATAAAATTGGGGAACTATTGTACCCAAAAAAAGCAGAGTTGAACAGAAATACTTCTGTCTGTAAATAAAAAGCCACCCCAATGGAATTACCGTTGTTGATGTTCAGAATACCATCGTTTCGATTGGGGTCCTGTGTGGAAATAACATAAGGTGTCGTGGTCGTCGCTCCAGGATAAGAGTGAATTCCTACATAAATATTTTCTTGAATGTCGTTGAAAACCAGCGTCTGGCTCACGCGCTGTACCTGTTCAATGGGGGTACCATCGCCCCAATCTACATTTAATTCGTTGCGATCCGCTTGATTACTGGGCGGACTAATTTTGGTGTAAGTGGTAATCGTCAGCTCAATATCGTTGGGCCCGATTTGCCGATAGGTCATTTCGCCCGAACGGTTGTGGGTTGCCCAAAGACCAAGCGGCAAGCAAAACAAAAAGATAAATAGAGAAAGCAGTTGTTTCATCGCAGATAAATTTAGTGGCAGCTATTGGCTATGGATAGCTAGGTATACATTGGGAGCAAGCCGTATTTTTGTTGCAGTAAGTGCCGTCTCAGCATAGAATCGCGGTAGCAAAGAAACCACAAAAACCAACCCAAAAATGGCGTGTTCTACCAATCCTTGAACTTGTCGATGTCTCTGCGGTCGCGTTTGGTCGGCCGCCCCAGACCTTTGCTGCGCGTTTCTGTGACTGCTTTGTTGCGCAAATACCAGTCTTTGAACTTGTTGAGTTCTTCTTCAGAGGTTAAGTTTTCGTAACAGGACTCCGCTAATTTAGCGGAAACGCGTTTTTCTAGTAAATCTACTACTTTGTATTTCATGTTGTACCCCTCTTTTTTGATGTGCAAGATCATCCCACGTTCAATACTTGCAGAGGGTTTCAACGAATTTCCGTTAAGCAGGACTTTGTTCGCTTTACAGGCATTGGTGGCTAGGGTTCGGCTTTTGAAAATGCGTACTGCCCAGAGCCATTTATCCACCCGTACTTTTTCCAATGAATGATTCATGATTTACAGAAAAGAAATAGAAGTTGTTTAAAAAATAGGGAGTATTCTCAAAAAAATAAACCTGCTAAACGGACAACGCCCAGCAGGTTTATGCTAAATAGTATAGCTTAAGCAACTAAACGGCTAGTCGCCGCTGCTCAAAATAGCTAGCAATTTCAAGATCTCAAAGTACAACCATACGATGGTAATCAACAATCCCATACCAGAAACCCATTCCATCATTTTAGGCGCGCCCATTTGTACGCCGCGCTCGATGTTGTCAAAATCCAGTAGTAGATTAAAGGCAGCAACAATAATAAATACTACGCTGATGCCAATTCCAATAGGAGTAGCCGTATGCAAATAAGGAATGCTTACGCCAAAAAAGCTCAAACCAATAGCCAGCAGGTAAAAGACACCAATGGCGCCTGTCATAGTGATCAAAATGGATCTAAACTTGGCGGTAACTTTAATTAAGCCAAACTTATAAGCGCCCAACATAGACAACAACGTCAATGCGGTTAGTAATATAGCGGTTTGGATAATGCTAGGATCACCTGCGTACAAGAAAGCAACCATGTACGTAAAGGTACCAATCATAATACCTTCTAAAACGGCATAAATGGGTGCCGTAATGTGCGCCACAGTTGGATTTTTGTACGTATAAAAAGCAACACCCAAAGCTCCGAACATGCTGATGTAGAACACTGGACGCGAGAAAGGAATGAACGTTGCGGACGCAACAGCAGATACCACAAGGATAAGTGCTAAAATAAGTGTTTTGTTAATGGTTCCTTGAATGGTCATTGTACCATCGGCACGGGTGACCCCTAAATCAACCCCTTTGTTGGCAGTACGTACAAACTGTTCGTCGCCGATAAAAGGATTGGAAGACTTCATAAAACGATTTTTTGCCATGATTGTCTGGTAATTTTGTTTTCTAAGTGAAAAGTAGGTGGTTAATTGGTTGTTGAATATAACAAATTTCTTTGTTCCTATAACGTGCTTTGTGGATCTATTTCTTTATAGAGATAGCACAACACAACAATATAAGCGTATAACAAGACAAAAGGTTCCGTTTGCAGTTTTATTTTTGTGACAAACAAAAGGCCAATTCGCTAACTGCTTCGTTTATAAGAGATAGTAAAGCAGTTGTTTTTTATCAAAAAAGCAGGCCAACTCCCCCCCCAAACGTTTCTTTTGGGGATCTAAGAAAATACCCCTACCTTTAGTACCTCTATTTTCTAGCGTTTATCAACTACCACTAATATGCAACACCAACGTACCAAACTCCTTGAAGTTCGCAACTTAAAGACCTATTTCAATACGGAAGAGGGCGTTGCTAAGGCAGTGGACGGCATCAGCTTCACCTTATACAGAGGGGAAACTGTAGGTATTGTAGGCGAATCGGGTTCGGGCAAATCGGTTACCTGTCTGTCGATTTTGCGGTTGATTGCCAGCCCTCCAGGTTTCATTGAGTCGGGCGAGATCTTGTACTACCGCGCCAATGGCGATGTGGTGGATTTGGTACAAACAGCGCTTCGAACCATGCGGGAGTATAGAGGCAATGAGATTGCAATGATTTTCCAAGAGCCGATGACCTCCCTTAATCCTGTCTACACCTGTGGCAACCAAGTGTTGGAGGCTATTTTACTGCACCAAGATATTAACAAGAAGATTGCTAAAGAGCGTACTCTAGAGTTGTTTGAAAAAGTACAACTGCCAGACCCTGAGCGTATTTTTAACGCTTATCCGCATCAGTTATCGGGGGGGCAAAAGCAACGGGTTATGATTGCTATGGCGCTGTCTTGCAATCCGCAGGTGCTGGTAGCCGACGAACCTACCACAGCACTGGACGTAACTGTTCAGAAGCGTATTTTGGAGTTGATGGACGAACTGCGCCGCAGTATAGAAGCCTCTATCATTTTTATTACGCACGATTTGGGGGTGGTTGCCGAAATTGCCGATCGGGTGATTGTAATGTACAAGGGGCATATTGTGGAGCAAGGAACCGTGTTGGATATTTTTGCCAATCCACAACACCCGTATACCAAAAGCTTGTTGGCTTGTCGCCCGCCTTTGGATTACCGTTTGTCGCGCTTGCCTGTGGTAAGTGATTTTATGGAAATAAGCACCAATGAACAAGGAGAACGGCAGATTAGTGCCAAAGCACAAGACACCAAAACGGTGATTGACCAGTTCAAAATAAAGCCCGAAGCTACCAAAGCCCGTCTGGAAGACTTACAACGGCAAGCGCCTATTTTGCAGGTGCGCAATTTAAAAACGTATTTTCCTGCAAAAGTCAATTTTTTTGGGCGAACGGTTCGCTGGACTAAAGCAGTAGACGATGTAAGCTTCGACGTTTATCCAGGCGAAACACTGGGCTTGGTAGGAGAATCGGGCTGTGGCAAAACCACCTTGGGGCGAACCATTCTGCGCTTGACACGAGCGACGGCTGGCGAAGTGTTGTTCGAAGGAAAAAACATCCTTAAAATGACGGCCAAAGAACTCAAAGCTTTGCGCAAGAATGTTCAAATTATTTTTCAAGACCCCTACTCCTCCCTCAATCCACGCATGACCATTGGCAACGCAATTATGGAACCGATGAAAGTCCATGGTTTGTTGGAAAACGACGCAGCGCGCAAAGAGCACGTCATTGAACTGCTGGAAACGGTAAGCTTGGAAGCCAAACATTTTGACCGCTATCCGCATGAGTTTTCTGGCGGACAGCGGCAGCGCATTTGCATTGCCCGTGCCTTAGCTTTGAAACCACGCTTTATTATTTGTGACGAATCGGTTTCTGCGTTAGACGTTTCTGTACAAGCACAAGTGTTAAATCTGTTGTTGAAATTGCGAACGCGCTTCAATTTCACGTACATCTTTATCTCGCACGATTTATCCGTTGTCAAGTTTATGAGTGATAGAATGATGGTCATGAACAACGGTAAGATTGAAGAAATTGCGCCAGCAGACAAAATTCATGCACAGCCCGAAAAAGCATATACACAGCAATTAATTGCGGCTATTCCTAAAGGCGATTTAGAGAGCATCAAAGCACGCCAACAAGTAAGAAACAAGTAAAAAAACAGTAATCTTTATGCTTTTAGCGCTATTCTAAGTAGTTTTTTTGCTGATTCTTGAACTTTTTTAAAA
This sequence comes from uncultured Aureispira sp., assembly GCA_964449615.1. Lineage (GTDB taxonomy): Bacteria > Bacteroidota > Bacteroidia > Chitinophagales > Saprospiraceae > Aureispira. The sequence continues at coordinate 2,469 of CAYUZF010000252.1, read as the reverse complement.
AAAGTGAACGAGCGATGAACCATTTCTAATCTTTAGTAGTTAGTATAGTTAGTGCGACCTGCACAAATGCTTCTATCCCCAAGTTCTACATCTAATCCGTAGTTACTTTATAGAAGCTTTTACCGTGTTCTAAATTTCCTTTATTTTGCGTTTCGACTGTATTGATCAATCTACTTTTTACTCTTCCTTGCCACTTGCGTACAAGCAGGTGATTTCTCATGTCAATACCTGACTTCTCTAAGTCTACTCCTACGCATTTTTCCATTTTCGTTTTACTGCTTTATTTTAGTTGAGCATCAACGCTAAAGTTGCTGGTTGTTATTCTTACTTAAAAAAGAATACACACTGGTCTTTGCTGTTGTCTGTTGGCCAATTACGCTTTTTTAGAAGCTACTTATTTGCCCAATAGATGTGCAGGTTTTACTCCTATTCGAACATCAATGTATTTCTATCATAAAAACATCTTGTCTATGTCTACAACTATTGCTACTCCGCCAACCAACAAATCTACTACTGTTTTAGCACTGAATACCTTATTGGCCAATTACAAAATCTATTTTCATAAATTACTCAATTACCAATGGTTAATTCAAGCATCCGCTAATCCAGAACTCAACGAGGACATCCACCAATATGCAGAAGAAGCAGAGGAACAAATGGATGTTATTGTAGATCAAATTGAGCAGCTCGGTGCTGTTCCTGTAGGCAACTGGTCTAAATGGCAAAAACAGGCTTCCATCAAATTCCGAATTCCAACCCGTGGAGCGGGCAATATTTTAAACAAAATCATGGAAGACACCAAGCAATTAGAAAAAGCCTCTGAGCTGGTACAGCGCTCTGCCCGAATTAAGCAACAAGCCCCTGTGTTACGAATGGCAAACAATATACACCAGCGTTTGGGTGAGCGCATGCAAACGCTCCGCAAAATACACCGCCAAGTAGCCGTTACCGCTTAAGTGCTTGACAACGCTTGCGAATTTAGGAGCCGCCAGCGCATACGTTATTGATCCTTTCCAAATTCATTCTCTCTGGTTTTAAATTAAAAACAATCAACATGAAAAAGAAAAAAGAAGCATTCTACCGCAAAATTACCAATTGGGCCAACAAAAAAGGATTTGAAAACATCAAGGCAAATGTAGAAGGCTACGAAACCCCTAAGAGTTTTACACGACAAGCCAATACCGAAGATGCTGCCGCCGTCACTCCCGATGCAACTGCTGTCAACCACGGTGTCAAGTATTATTTTGAAATAGCAATGAAACCCAATGACCGCAGTATTCGCCAGCGCTTGATTTCTAAATGGAAATTATTGAGTTTTTTGGCCGAACGCAAAGGTGGCAAGCTCTATCTATTTGCCCCGCACGGCAACAAAAGCTTTACACAGAAAATAATAGAACAGTACGGCATTAAAGCCCAGTTTGTATCGCTTTCTAAAGTAAAAGCACCGGCTGTATAAAAAGCCCCCTCCCCACCAAAACAGAATAACGATGATCCAATGTGATTGTGTATGTGTATGAAGCCATTGCACTCCGACTAACAAGCGGAATGGAGTGGCTTCTTTTTTGTATTTTGTGTCGCAATAGACTCATTTGTGGTATTATGAAACGACTTTACACAACTCAACTTTGGCGGCGCGATAAAAAACTAGCCATACTTCTAGGCTTATTTGTGCTGGGACAGGCTTTTTTCTCCTACAAACAGATTGAGACACTCCCTTTTTTCAATTATGGTATGTATGCACGTCCTGTTGCCAAACATACGATTTACACAACGCAACGCCTTTATTACAAACAGCAGCCTATTGATTTGAGTGCGCACGCAGCTGCCCACTTTTGGGCGTACCAACTGCATTATTACACGCAACTAACCGCCCAGTCCCCTATTGATGCGCCTCTAAAACAAACCATCCAACAGCGCTTTTCTGCTTTTCCTGTTTTGAACCAATATTTACAACGCCACTTATGCAACAACAAAAGTGCGCTTGTCTACGCCCCTCAATGGATGGCTAAGAATCTGAACTATCCTGAACTTTCTATTTGGCAAGAAAACTACGTCTGGGTAAAAGACAGCTTAGTCTTATTAACTAAAAATTTAGTTCATTGATGACTGCTTTGTTAAGAGAACAACGGCTGCTAAAGCATTGGCTTTGGATTGGAGCCGTACTGATTTGGGGTTGGCGTTTTTGGCAAGGATTGTTATTGCACCAATTATACGAAGCACCTTTTATATTTGTAGGTGCAGACAATACGTTTTGGCTTTATTACGCAACACAGTTGCCTGCGCTTGTTGTAGAGCAGTACTCTTTGGCTTTAGGTTTGGATACAGCTTGGTTGTTGCTGGCTGCTTGGGGGGTCTGGAGTACCCATTTAGACCACAGCAAGCCTAAAAAGCAACAGCTAATCGGCCTGATTTTTTGGCTGCTTTACATCAACTACTTCATCATTTACAACAGTATTGCCACACACCACG
>CAYUZF010000251.1:6030-7274 GCA_964449615.1 uncultured Aureispira sp. | reverse complement strand
GAACCCCTCTTACCAGGATGAAAACCTGGCGTCCTAGCCGATAGACGAATGGACCGTGTTAGGGCGAATAGCATTCGCCCTGATTGTATGGTGTAGTAGTAGTCCATAGGGGAATCGAACCCCTCTTACCAGGATGAAAACCTGGCGTCCTAGCCGATAGACGAATGGACCGTGTTAGGGCGAATAGCATTCGCCCTGATTGTATGGTGTAGTAGTAGTCCATAGGGGAATCGAACCCCTCTTACCAGGATGAAAACCTGGCGTCCTAGCCGATAGACGAATGGACCAAATGAGATAACTTGTTCATCTCTGCGAATGCAAATATAAAGCAGATTTTTTTTTCCGCAAAACAAAAGTCGATTTTTTTTATTACCTTTCTAAGCGGTTTCGACCCGCAAATACTAATACTAAAACAAACGTGATTTAAAAAGGGTTCACTATCAGAACTTTTTGTAAAAAAAGCACCTAAAATAAAATCTGCACACTATGGCAAAAAAAATTGCGATAAACGGTTTTGGACGTATCGGACGCCTCACTTTTAGAAATTTAATTCAGCAATCGGACGTAGAAATTGTAGCCATCAACGACCTAACCGATGCGGTTACGCTAGCCCACTTATTAGAATTTGACTCTTCTCATCGTCATTTTGATGGGACGGTGGCAGTAGAGGGGGGCAATTTGGTGGTCAATGGTCAAACCATTCCTGTTTATTCGGAGCGACAACCCGACCAATTGCCGTGGAAAGAGTTGGGCGTAGAAGTGGTGTTGGAATGCACGGGATTTTTTAGAAAGAAAGAAGACGCCAGTTTGCACCTCCAAGCGGGGGCCAAAAAAGTGCTGCTTTCTGCCCCTGCCAAAAGTGAAGGCATTCCCACTATTGTAAAGGGCGTCAACGACAACCTATTGACGGGAGAGGACGACATCGTTTCTAATGCCTCTTGTACGACCAATTGCCTCGCGCCTTTGGTCAAAATTATTGAAGAAAACTGGGGGCTGAAACACGGCTATATGAGTACGATCCACGCTTATACAGGCAACCAAAAGCTACAAGACGCTCCGCACAAAGATTTGCGTCGTGCTCGTGCAGCTGCCGTCAACATGATTCCAACCTCTACAGGTGCCGCACAGGCTTTGGAGTTGGTTATGCCAAAGATGGCGGGAAAAATCAGCGCTTCTAGCATTCGCGTACCCGTTCCAACAGGTTCTCTAATAGAATTGATTGTTGCTACAGAAAAAGACACCAC
>CAYUZF010000251.1:5741-6020 GCA_964449615.1 uncultured Aureispira sp. | reverse complement strand
GAAGGAGCCTTGAAGGGCGTGTTGGAATACACCGAAAAACCCATTGTGTCCACGGACATTATTTCTAACCCACATTCTAGTATTTTTGATGCAGAATTGACGACCGTACACCAAGGTTTATTAAAAGTAACCGCTTGGTACGACAACGAAGCAGGTTATTCTGCGCGCTTGGCAGAACTAGCAGAAATGATTTAAATCCGCCGCTCTTTTTCAAGCTTGTACCAGTAGGGGGCAGCATCGCCGAGCGAAGTCGAGGCGCTGCCCCCTACTAATGCCCTA
>CAYUZF010000251.1:5111-5623 GCA_964449615.1 uncultured Aureispira sp. | reverse complement strand
GCTGTATCTTTTAGCATCTTATTAGCCCAAAAGGGGAGGCTAATACCACTACAACTATCGAAACAATGAACCATAAAAAACAGTTAGCACTACTACTTGGATTGCTATTTTTTGGACTATCTTGTAAAAATAACATGCAAACAACAGGCAATAGTAAGGAGGGATACAGTTTAGAAACAACCGCTCAAACACCGATCAATACTAGGATATACCGCCTTAACAATGGTCTCAAAGTCTACCTAACTACCCAAGACAAAGAACCGCGCATACAAACCATGATTGCCGTACGGGCAGGTTCCAAAAATGATCCTGCCGATGCGACAGGTTTAGCCCATTATTTAGAACACATGTTGTTCAAAGGCACCAGTAAGATCGCTTCTTTAGACTGGGAAAAGGAAAAACCCCTCCTCAAAAAAATTTCTAACCTCTACGAAAAACACCGCAAAGCAACCCCAAAAGAACAGGCGAACATTTACCGCGAAATTGATTCTTTATCTACATTGGCTGCTCAA
>CAYUZF010000251.1:0-5101 GCA_964449615.1 uncultured Aureispira sp. | reverse complement strand
TCAATACGTCGCCGCCAACGAATACGACAAAATGGTGGCCTCTATAGGTGCTGAAGGAACCAATGCCTTTACTTCGTTAGACAGAACGGTGTACCTCAACGACATTCCCAGCAACGAAGTGGATCGCTGGTTGCAGCTGGAAGCAGAGCGCTTTGGAGAATTGGTGTTGCGGTTGTTCCACACCGAATTAGAAACTGTTTATGAAGAATACAACCGCGCACAAACCAGCGACAGCCGCCGCGTAATACAGGCCATGATGCAAGCGCTCTTGCCCAACCATCCCTATGGTACCCAGACAACCATTGGAACAGGCGAACACCTTAAAGCACCTTCTATGGAGAAAATCTATGAGTACTTTAACACATATTATGTACCCAACAACATGGCGCTTATCCTGTCTGGAGATTTTGATCCTGACGAAATGATTAAAAAAGTAGCCAAACATTGGGGCAGTATGAAAAGCAAACGCCTTCCAACTTGGAAAGCCCCTGTAGCCCCTACTTCCTCTAGAACACAAGTCGTGGACTTAGCAGGCAAAGAAAAAGCCCGCGTACAAGTCAGCTGGAAACTAGAAGGGGCAGGTTCCGACGAGGCACTGCTGGCAGAACTGGCCGCCGCCATCCTTTACAACAAACGAGCGGGACTGATGGACATCAATTTGCTACAAGAACAGGTGATTGGCCAAAATAGCGCCGCAGGTGTCTGGAAGGCAGCCGATTATAGCTTTTTTATGATTTATGCCGAGCCGAGAAAAAACCAAGATTTGACGATGGTGGTCAAGCGTTTGTACGAACAGCTGGAGTTACTCCAAGAAGGCGCTTTTGAAGATTGGTTGTTAGAAGCCATTATCAATCAAAAAGAAATTCAAGCCCTGAAAAGTTTGGAGAGCAATCGAGGCCGCAGTTTCTACTTGTTAGATGCCTTTATTTTTGACCAACCCTGGGCGCGCTATCAACGACGTTTTCAGCGCATGAGAGGCTTCAACAAAACCGACATCGTAGATTTTGCCAAACGCATCCTGCGCACCGAACAGGCTGTTATTATTTACAAACACGAAGGAACTACACCGCCACAAGAACGTGTAGAAAAACCGCTCATTACGCCCATTCAATTAAATAAAACAGCAACTTCTGATTATATGAAGATGTTCGAAGAGCAAGAGAGCAGTTCTATAAAGGCCGTGTTTCTGAATTATGATCAGCAGATTGCTACCCAAGCTCTGAGCGAATCGGTGGATCTGCATTATGTCAAAAATGTCAACAACAATACGTTTGAGTTGACGTATATTTTTGAGATGGGAACAGGTAGTGATAACTTATGGCCTTATACCTTGCGCTATCTTAAATTTTTAGGAACTGAATATAGAACAGCCAAAGAACTAAAACAAGCTTGGTATAAGGAAGGCTTAACTTTTGAAACCAGTGTACGCGAAGAAGCCATGTACCTGACCATTTCGGGTTTGGATCGCTCTTTCGAGAAAGGGGTGGCGTTGTTGGATGAACTCTTGAGAGCACCTGTAGAAGACGAAAAAGCACTACAGAAAATGGTAGAGGACATTAAGAAGGAGCGCAACGACCGCAAAAAAGATAAACGCCAAATTTTGCAAGGGGCTATGCTAAACTATGCCTACTACGGCAAAAAATCGCCCACCTATTACGATGTGCCCGAACAATCGTTGGCATTGATGACGCCTAATTTACTGCTAAGACGCAGCAAGAAATTGATGGACTACGAACACAAAGCCTTTTATTACGGATCAAAACCTATGGAGGAAGTGGCGCGTATGCTCAAGGCAAAACACCAAATGACCAATGCCCCCGAAGTTCTGTTGAACAATAGAAAGTACACCGAGCTGGAAACAAAGGAGAATAAAGTTATTTTTGTAAATTACGAAGGCATGCCACAAGTGGAGTTGCTGTTGGTGTCCAAAGGCAGCGAGCAATTTGATGTGCAGCAAGCACGTATTTCTAGATTGTACAACGAGTATTTTGGACGCGGCTTGTCTTCCATTATTTTTCAAGAGATTAGAGAGGCGCGCGCCCTGGCGTATTCTACCTATGTCTACAACGCTTCCCCTAAGAAAAAAGACGAGGCCCACTACCTCAAGGCGTTTATAGGCACCCAAGCGGACAAGCTGCAAGAAGCCGCTCAGGCAATGCTCAGTTTGATGGATACCTTACCTATTTCCACCATCCAAGTCGACAACGCTTTACAAGGGATTATTAAAAAATTAGAAACCGAACGCATTACTGGTGCTGAAATATTTTGGGACCAGCGCGAAAAAGCGCGTCTGGGCTTGACGGAAGACCCAAGAATTGAAGATTACGCTTTTTACAAGGAATTGGCCAACGACCCCGACCGCGTGGTAAAATTGTTGAAGGAATTTCACAAAAACGTCATCCAAGATCGCGCCTTTACCTTTCTGGTATTGGGCGATAAAAAACGGGTAGATTTAAATTACTTAAACGCGCTTGGCAAAATGGAGGAAATGAGTCTAGAGCAACTATTTGGGTATTAGAAAAAACAAACAAACTATGAGTGACAACACCATCATAATAGTAGGCTACGGCACCTTGCTGTTGCAAGAATCACTAGGCGATACCATTGGTGCCGCCAAACAATTCCGCCCCATCATTGTGCCCAATTATCGCCGCCTATTCAACTTGCTGCCCGACCATTACGAGGCCGATAACCGCTTGCGCAGCGATTACAGCGAAATCGGCGCTGCCAACATTGAACCCGCCGAAGGATTTCAATTCAATGGCTTAAGCTTTGAGGCCGACGGCTCCAATATCGAGGAACTGGACAAACGAGAGCGCTATTACAAACGCTCGGTAGTACCACATTTGGATTTTGAAACAGGGGAAGAGTTGGGGCCGTGCCACGTCTACGAATCGCCTCTGGATGCCCACTGGTTGCGCAACGACAACGCCCAACTGTTGCCCTTATGGCGCGATATTGTTTACGCTCGCGTAGGGGCTTACCGCATCAGTGAGGCTTTTGGTAGAATGTACGATGCCACCACTTACTTGGCCGACGGCAAAACCTTATTGGTAGATTATTACAAAGAGCACTTGGAGGCACTAGAAGATTTGGAGCGCGTGCGGTTACAGTACCAGAAGTAGGCTTTATCGGTGTCGTTGTTTTTGTTATAGAATAAAAAATCTTACTTTGGTTTTGTAGTAACCCTCACCAATAGAAAACCAAAAGTATGAGAGAAAAGGATTTTGGTATTTATTGCCCTGCCATCAAGATACAGCTAGAAGGAGGACGGTTGTGGCAAGCGCCGCCACACACCGAAGACAACACAGGGGTACAACTGGATGCAGGGAAACTTTCGCTTTATCTGGCTCCCAAAGATACGGCCGTTGCCATACAAGAGGCATTAATGGAACAAGTGCGGCAGACCAGTACGCCGTATTATTGGTTGTTGCAGCTCAAAAAACGCTTGCCTTCCTTGTTGTTACTGTTGCCTATTTCTATGACGGTCTTGTTCATCGCTTTTATTACCGTTTGGGGCGATATGGTGATTAATTGGGCGTTTTTGGAGAACAATAACCCTACTATTTTTGGTTTGGGGATGAACGATGCAGCCGTAGTTGGAGCATTGTTGGCCATTTTAGTAATTTACTTTTTTCCTGTCCTGTTTACGGGCGAACAAGAGGGCTTTATTCAGGCGCTCAACGAACGGTTTTCCAACCGTGAGGAACTGCGCAAACGCCTAGTCGAACTGTTGGACTTTCTACAACAAAAGGGCGTCGTGCAAGCAATAGAATTGTGGAATCCCGATTTGGCCAACGAAGAATTGGACTGGGTAGGTAAGAGCTTACTGCCTGCTATTCTGCAACTGCACTTGCCCGCTACGCTGCAAATTCGAATCGACGAGCGCCTACGCGCAGAAAATTATTTCCAAGAAAAAGCGGCTGTAGAAGAAGCCTTAGTGTGGGAAGAATATCCCTTAGAACCCGTTGCTTGGACCGATGCCCACCCGATTCCCTACAGTTATTTGCAAACTTGGGAAAAAAGCTTACTTGCCGTATACGTATTTGCGTCTACGGCCAGCATGCCTGCTGCTTGGCGGCAACTAGAAGGGAGCTTACAGGAAGGCGTTTTGCAACGCGCCGTCTCCCTGCGCTTGGTCAAAGTTTTAATAGAAAAATTCAAAGAACGCTTGTTTTTAGAAGAGGATTTGCAGCAGTTGATTTCCTTAGATTTGTTTGCTAGTCGCTGTCTCAACGATTACGGAATTTTGGGGCCTTCGCTGCATTACACCCACGATGTTTGGAGTATTTCTAAGCAAGTAGTAGAAATGGAACGCACAGGCGTAGAGGAGGAAATGAAGTATTTATACGCTTACCTACAAACAGAAATTACAAGTCTAGTTGCCCTAGTAGATGACCCTGTAGCAGCACTCAAACTCAACAGCGTACAGAACACTGCCAGCATTTACAACGACAAACGCTTGACAGCGTTGCGCTTTTTTGTACAAGTCATACACAGCTCTGAGCAATACAAAATTTTAAAACAGTATTGGCCATTGATTACCGCCGAACCAACAGAGGCCGCCAACAGCGAGGAAGATGTTTACCGCATTATTGGGATAGAGTATTTGCTGCAATTGACGACTATTTTTGAACGGGCGGGGTTGTACAAAGAAGCCAATACAACCTTAGAGTATCTAGAACGAGTGTTTCCCTTTCGGGGAAAAGTGGGCAAGGCGCGTATTCAAGAACGACAAGGCAATTTCGAAACCAGCGTAAAAGCACTACTGGACATTCGGGAGGCTTGGAAAAAAGGGATATGGACGTTGAAAGATCAAGCGGTGATCGATTTAAATTTGAACAGCTCTTGGGCTATTGTAAGTGGGCACTTACTCAACCGCAACTTTGACAGCTTGCGCAGCAGCGAACAAACCATTCGTTTATACAATATTTTGGCGAATTACGAAGAATGGGCAGGCCGCCCAGAAGGCGCTCTGGAAAATTACGACAAAGCCCTGCAAATACCAGGCGTCAGCCAATCGGGTCTAAGCAATTTGTTGGTCAACAAAGGCATTGCGCTGCGTCAACTCAATCGCCTAGCCGAAGGCGCACAGTTTGGG
>CAYUZF010000250.1:0-7301 GCA_964449615.1 uncultured Aureispira sp. | reverse complement strand
CGCGCTGGAGCAATTGGACAATGCGTTTTTGGCCAACGAAACACAACTGGAACGCGCCACACAGCAACAGCATTATTATACAGAAATTTACCAAGTGCAGCAAGAGCGCAACAGTTTGAGCGATTTGCGCGGTACGTTGCAGCAAGGCGAGCCTTGCCCGCTTTGCTTTTCGGAGGAGCATCCCTTTCGGCAAATGAATGTGGATGTAAATTTTGCGTTGCAGCAAGCCGCTGCCGATCTCAAAATTGCCCAAGCCAATTACGAACGTTTTTACAAGCAAGACCGCGACATCATCGACCGCCAGCGCTTGGCCTTTCGGTTGTTGCAGGAAGCACAACAAAAAAAGAACCGCTTGCAGGAAAAAGCCGAGCAAGTAGAAATGCGCATCAGTCGCCTGTTGGAGCAATACCCCACGCCCAGCGGATTGGTTATTCACCAAAAACAAGCCCTAGAACAACACATCACACAAACCAACCAGACCATCAAACGCTACCAACAATTGGAACATCAATTGAAGGAGTGGCAGCGTCGAGCGCAAACACAGGAAGCCGCACAAAAAAGCTGGCAAGAGCAGTTGCAACTCTTGGAACAAAACCACCAAGCCGAGCAGCAGCGCGCAGAAGAATTGGGCTTGGATATTCAACACCACAACGAGCGCCAAGAAGCCTTTGCCACCGCCATCAATACTGCTTTACAGCCGTTTCAGTTGCCCCTTTCCGACAAGGGAGCCTTAACCCAACTGAGCGCCTACCGCCAGCAATACCGCAACCAAAAAGAGACCTTTGAACAACAGGTTTATCAGTTGGAGAAATTACAAAGCGATTTGGTCAACGCGCAGGAGCGGGCGTTGGATTGGAAAAAAGACTGGGACGCACAAAAAGTGTTGGTCGCCGATAAAAGCAGCCAATTAGAAGCCCTACGCGCCGAGCGCCGAGCGCTGTTTCAAGGCGAATCGGTAGAAGCCGCCAAACAAATCTATTTACAGAACTTGGAACAATTGCGCCAAGCGCAAACCGCTTTGCAAGAAAAAATTAACCAACAGCAGCAGCAACAAGCAGATTTGGAGGGACAGCAGCGCGCTACCCAAGAGCAGTTGACACAGGTACAAGCAGGAATGCGGCATAAAACACAAGCGTTGACCACAAGACTGGCCGCGGCTGGTTTGGAAGATTTGGAGCAGTTGCACGCCTTGTTGTTGCCAGCAGAAAAAGTGGCCGCCTACCAGCAGTTGCAAGATCGCTTAGTCCAACGCCAACAGCGCTTGGCACAACAACAAAGCGACAACCAACAAGCACTAGAAAAACAACAGTTCCTCTTAGCGGAAGTAAATGACAGTTTGGAAACGGTACAGGCCAACTTAAAGGCGCTGGAAGAGGAGCGCGGCACACAACTGCAACAGTTGGGCGCAATTAAAGAAAAATTGGAACAACATGCGTTGCAGCAACAACAGCACGAACAACTGCTGGCCAACATCGCGCAACATCAAAAAGAAGTACAGCGCTGGAGTACCCTCAACAACTTGGTCGGCTCGGCCAATGGCAATAAATTCCGCCGTTTTGCACAAAGCATCACCCTTAAAAAATTAGTGCGCCTAGCCAATGTGCATCTAAACACCTTTCTCAACCAACGCTACTACTTAGAAATGCGCCTAGCAAGTCCCGAAAATACCAAAGATACCGAACTGCTGGAAATTGATATTGTGGATACGTTTCAGTTGAACAACAAACGCCCCCTCAATACCTTATCGGGCGGCGAGAGCTTTCTGGCGAGTTTGTCGCTGGCATTGGCGCTCTCGGATTTGGCATCGGGCAACACTACAATTGAATCGTTGTTTATTGACGAGGGTTTTGGGACTTTGGATAGCAGTACGCTGCAAATGGCCATTCGAGCCCTGCAAATGTTGGAGCAGCAAGGCAAAACGGTAGGCATCATTTCACACGTGGAAAAGTTAAAACAAAGTATTGATACACAGATTCAAGTCGTTAAAAAAGGCGGGGGGTATAGTAAGGTTTCGTTGGCGTAGAGGCCTATTGCAATACGTCTACGCCACCGATGTAGGAACTATTGTAAAGGTATAAGAGTTGAAGCAAACGAACGGTTTCTAACAACTTTCTTATGAAAATCAACACGCGTTTTAACTTGTGGTCTAAAAGGGATTATTATCATTATATTAATAGTCTTATAAAATAGATATAATCCTAATTAATATTATTAATAATTATAAAAAATACACCAATTTTAATACGTTGGGTTTGTACCGCTCTATTTTAGAAAACAAAAAACTGTCGCTCGAAGATCAACTAGAAGTGCGCGACTATGCTAATGAGCAGTTCCAAAAAACCTTTGATTTTTTACAACTAAAAGACCCTTGGGTCTACCGTGATTTGGTGTGCTTAGGCTTAGAAATGACCGTTGCTGACAAAGCACAACAGTGGAAGGCCATTCGCCAGTACCAAGAGGCTTACCTAAAAAAGAAAAAGATCAAACACCGCAACTTTGGCACATTCTCCAAACACGATTGTGGATACCCACTCTGTCCTATGAACGGTCTTATGACTCGTCAAGGTTCTCCAATGGCAGAATGTGTGTTGTATTTTGATACCGATCATTACCGCAACCAAGCCCCCTATAAACGCGTACAAAAACACCGTCCTGACTGGGAAGCAGAAGCAGAGTATTTTTTATATTGATTTCACTATTGAATTTGCTTTGTTGGCGGAAGCTTATGTAAAAGCAAAAAAGAAGGGCAGAGTGGTGGATTTACGTTCACAACTCTGCCCTTTTTCTATTTGATCACTAGTTTCTAAACCTCGGCAGGCTCTTGCTGTTGGGTTGTTTTTTTCTTGTGGCTGTAATCGTAGGCGGGATTTTCGCGCTTGGTTCTAGAGTAGAGCGTCACGTTTTTATCCGTTAGAAAACGCCAGTTCACCGCTACCCAAGAATTGTACGAATGCAAATGATCGTAAAATTCGGGAGCCATTTTTTTCAATTCTGGCAAACGGCTACCTGGAATGCGTGGAAAATCGTGGTGTTCGTTGTGGTATCCTACATTAAACGTCACCAAATTCAAAGGCCCATAATAAGAGTACGTTTCTTGTCCTTCTTCAAATACATAATGCTCAGAAATGAAGTGTCCAGAAGTTGGGTGCAGTCCACCAGCGAATACCAAAGATAAGAACAAATACAAGGCGGCGGAACCCGCTGCGGCTGGCGCCACAAAATAAGCCAAACTGCCAAAGAAAACGGCCATTACCGTTAATTGGAAAATCCAGTTGTAGACCAACCATTTGTCAATTTTCAACGATTTGACCACCATTGGACGGAACGCGTAAAAGAAGATTTGAGAGACAAACCAAATGATCTTTCCAATCAAACCGCGAAACAACATCGCTTCGCCCAACGTAGGAATATCGGTGTCTTCGCCATCGCGGCCCTGGTCCCAGTGGTGGATGCTGTGGTAGTATTTAAAGGCCATAGCATAAGGCGCAACCATTGGAATATTGGCGACAAACGCTAGGTAGTTGTTGTACACTTTTTTCTCAAAGGCCAAATCGTGCGTAATTTCGTGTACGGCCAAAAACATACCGTGGATAATGGTAGCCCCCACAAAGTAGGTCACCAACAAAAAGGGAATCCATCCCAACTGGTAGCTCAAGGCGGCTACAGTCATTTGCAGCGTTACCCATAAAACAGTGAAATACTTCATCTTAGGATTGATGCCGAACAGTTCTTTTACTTCTGGATGCGCTTTTAAAATTTCTTGACGGCGTAGAAAATGTGGCTCTTTGTCGTCTGCCCAATAGTAGTCATTCTTTGATGCTCTATGAGTACCCATTGTTATACTTTTTTAAGATGTTGCTTGCACAACTTTTATGATTCAATACAACTTTTATGTTCTGTAGATCAGGCTGCAAAGATACGTTATGTCCTTTACACTACCTTACTTTCTATACTTTTTATTGCGTTCGTCCAGCGCGCCTTTACTCTCCAACCACCCCCCTCCTGCCGCACACCCGTTTGCTCCTTTTGCAATTAGGGTGCCAGCTCTAAAGGTCGTCCAAAAAGACTACGCCATCGAATGCTTCGGCGCTGAAGGGTAAATCCAAGCGCGGGCGGCGGTCGTAGGTCTGGTCGTAGACATTGATGCGCTCGCGAAAACGGGTAGGATAGTAATTGCTGTGAATAATGGCTTCGGCAGCGCGTTGAGCTAGGGGCTGTATATCGCGCAACACTGCTCGGGCACTTTCTGTCTTACAAGCTTCCACCAAAGCTGCTACTTGTTCCTCCCAATAAGTAGATGCAACAAAGGGCGCTCCTCCCCCATCCGCAGGCAAAGGCAAGTCACCACTCCGCCACATCGACACCTGCCCTTCGTGCGGAAAAGGGTCAACAGGCTGGCCGTTTAGCCAGACATTAAAATGCACATGCGGAATCCCGAAGGGGAAGGAAATAAGCGCGTCCAAGCCGCTGTAGCCCGATAAAGCAATACGTTGACCGCGCTCCAAGACGTCGCCAACGGCTACCAATGGACGTGCTAAATGCGCGTAACAAGTCATCAACCCTTCGCCGTGGTCAATAAAAATTTTTAGCCCGCCGCGGTTAAATTCGGACTGAATCGCAACAACCTGCCCAGGTGCAGCCGTACAGACCTCGGAGCCGATAGGAATAGAAAAATCCGTACCGTTGTGGCTGTCGTAGGTTAGGCGGCGACCGCGATAATCCTGTACTTGGGTCTTTTTGACCGACCAGCCATTTTCAATGGGCGTTTGGGTGTGGTTGACCAAATTAGAGATGATTACCTGGCGAGGTACATAGGTTTTGCCGCGCCACAACGACGGCGAAATACGGGGGTGAAATTGCGCCAAGCTGGACAAGCCAAACTTAGAACTGGGGACGTCTTCCTGTCCAAACAGCGCTACTTTGGCCTGCTTCCAACGCTCCTTAAAAGGCGACATTCCCAACACTTCTCCAAAAAACTTTAACTTTTTCATGACGATAACAATTGAATCAACAAGCAATTTTTAGGCAGTTCTTGACAAACGAAGTCGGGGGGCTTGCTTGCAAAACTATCGGGAAAGATACAGCTTTTTGTAGAAAAGCACCCACAAAAAAACTCCGCAGCCCTAGAATTGGACAGCGGAGTCTATAAAAGCAGTTGCTGTTGCTGGCAAAACCTAGTGGGTTGGCCTACAAATCAGGAGTATTGTAATCAATGTTGTATTTCTCTTTTACCATCTTAACTTTGCGCCCAGCAATTTTGTGCGTAAGCGAGATGCCGCCCCCGACATTATCAACCTGCATTTTATCAATCAAGCTGTTGCCAAAAGAACCATAAAGATTGAGATCCGTACGGTTGTTCAAATGATAAGCAAAAACCACCTTGACGCCACGATAACTTTGCAACCCCTCCACATAATCGGCATTGTCGCTCTCTTTGATCGTTTTGGTAAGAAAATACTGCGCTATGTCGAAGCCTGCCCCAATCATCATGCTCGGGTTGGGTTTAAAGAACATCAACCCGTCTAAGGCCAACCCATTCAAAAAGATGGAACCAGCAGTCACGTCGTCTCCGCTGCCATTGTTGAGGCCCAATCTTGGAATACCGCGCAGGTTGTACACCAACGAAGAGCGAAATGCCCAAGGTTTTCCTTTGATTTCGTGTTCGGTAAAGATCCCAAGCGTAATATCAGGACGTGGCCCGTAACGCACGTTCTCTAACCTAGATTGCTCGGGTACAGCATTGGGATGCTGGCGAACAGCAGATTCCATTTGACTGGACAACCCCGTAGAAAAAGTAACTCCCCAGTGCAATAAGTACGTTTCTTCCGAACGGTCAATTAATTGCTGTGCTTGCGCAAAAGAAGCACCAATTAATACCAACAAACCTGCTAAAAATGTATTTTTTAAAACGACAATCATAGTAATAAAATTAGGAATGGCTTCGGTACAGCGCCTATACTATATGGTGAGGAAGCCATTGATGGATGAACAAATAAGGAGATGACAATTGAATCTGGAAGATTGGTGTAGAACGAACTTCGGGAATACAACTGTATAACTCCAAAAGAGGGCAAAAAGATTGAACAAAGTTACATTTTGACAAAAATATCTTACGATTGTGCTTGTTTGGGCTATCTTAGAGCGATCTGAGCTGTTATTTTTAAGTAATTTTCGCTTTTGCTAAACTCTGTCCTAGCGCTGTAGGTTATACCAGCAACAGCTTATACCATTCACTTTATCTACTTCACCATATACTCTTTTGCCGTGTCTACACCTCCCAACTTCAAGAAAGAACAAACTATTGTCATTGGCATTCCAGGCAACTGGAAGGATCAAGATACGCTAGTGGCTGCTATTAACGAATTGTCCAATTACAGTTATGCAGGGGTGGCCTTGCTGCATGAGCCAACACAGACTAGTTTTGGGGTGGAAATCTACGAGCAAGACAGCAACATGCGGGGTTCTTTTGAACAATGGGGATTAGGACGCATTGAGGAAGCGCAGCTGCAAGCCATTGATAAACACACGTATACAATTTATCTTATTGGCAAAGGAGGCAGCTTAGAAGATGGGCGGCGCATAATGGCTGCTAGCGAAGCGCTGTTGCAGGCAGGCGGTTTGGGTGTCAAGATAGAAACCACAGGCAAAGCTTTTAGTCCAGCCACTTGGCAACTGCTCTGCGGATTGGAAGACGATGCGCGCTTATACGACGGCTTAGTGACCAAGCTGCACGCCGAGGGCGATGTCTATTATACCTGTGGCATGCAAAACTTGGGCTTGCGCGATGCCATTGTTGGAGCCGTAGATACCCCAACCGCACTTTATGCTTTAGACGCCTTTTGCTTGTATCAAATTTTGGAGCAACCCCACATCCGTCCAGGCGAAAGCTTTTTGCCTGCGTCCGACAGTCCCTCCTTTCAGATCAACCAAGAAGAAGACCGCCGCTATTCCAAAGAGGATATTTTGTACAATAAATACGGCCTTTGGATTTTGCAGCCCATCGTAGAGAAGGTTTAACCTTTGAGGTGCTTTAGAATGCCTTTGTCAAAAGGAGACCAAACCGCCGTTTTTACCTGTGCTTTTTTGAGGGCTTGGTTGGCCCAAATATTACACGTGTACAAACCTGTATAATAGCCGTTGGCCTTGTAGAAATGATCGTTGCTGCGGTAGCCTCTATCGGGCAAATAGCGCAAATCGCCTGTTGCCGAGCGTTTAAAAGAGCCTTTGACGTAGTCCAACAACGCTTCCTTTTGTTCGCAACAAATCCACTCCCGTTTCCAACTCATATAAGCGCGTTTGTG
>CAYUZF010000249.1:5806-7304 GCA_964449615.1 uncultured Aureispira sp. | reverse complement strand
CTTGCTTTGCGCTCCTCTCTGCGTTCGGCTAATTAAACCAAGCAGCCTCTTGGCTTGCTTTGCGCTCCTCTCTGCGTTCGGCTAATTAAACCAAGCAGCCTCTTGGCTTGCTTTGCGCTCCTCTCTGCGTTCGGCTAATTAAACCAAGCAGCCTCTTGGCTGCTTGGTTTAATTAGTCCCATAGCCCCCCATGAAATCCGAATTTTATGCCGACGTCTAAGGTGAGGGCTTGGCTGGGGTGGTGGCCGACACGGGTGAAGAAAACCCCAAAGGCAGCTTCTTCGATACCGATGCCCAGCTCGCCTACATAGGTGGGAAAAAATGGCTGTGGCTCTTCGGCATGGTGGACGTTGATTTTGTTCCACTGCATGCCTCCTCCTACTTCCAAGAATAAAAATTTCTGCAAAGGTATTCTAAAATGCCCCACAACAGGAATAGACAAAGCGCCTACCCCTTGCACACCTGCCAAATCCATGCTGAAGGGCATGTATTGCAAGCTTGTTTCTACAGAGAATAGAAGCGTCGTTTTCTTGCCCAAAATAAGCCCTGCGCCCATACCTGGCAAAACGTTTAGCGCTTGACCGACGCTTTCGGGTTGGCCGTCGCTGCGCGCTATGGGCTGCTGGTACCAGTGGTAAAGATTGTACTGAACGAAGAAATAAGGCCGCACCACAAAACGCGCTTTACTGGTCAATTCAGGGGCGCGTTGCGCTTGACTTTGAACCGTTGTTAGAATGCCTAAAAGAAAGAGAAGTAAATATTTTATCATAGTGCTGAGGTTGGTAAAACAATAGAGGAGCTGCTTTTACAAAAGCAATACAGTTCTATAAAATTAACAACACAGCTTAGTAAAGGTTGACGATGTTTTGAGAGACAAGGACTTCGCAATTGCTTGATTGAACGTATAAAAAGCAATTCTACCTACCTTAACCGCAGAAAACGAATGTGTTTTGCACACATTCGTTTTCTATATTTTTTCTAACAATTGTAAGGGGAAGGTCTATTAGAACTGCGCACTTTTACAACCTGCTTTGCGCTTGCGGCGTTTTCTAGCACCTACCAAACCATTCTCAATAAAGTTGTAAGAAATAGTAATTTGCGTAAATAAGTAGATGTCGTTCAAGCGGTCACCGCGAGATAAATTTCCGCCACGCGCATTGATATAACTGTTGTATTCTGCCAAAGCGGCCTCTTCTTTAGAATCGGGCGTAGCAGGGGTTTGCTCGTTTAAGTAATCTCCGTAAGTATTTAAGAACTGGCTCAACGTCATATTCTGAATATCTGCGGCCAACTCTGCATCTAAATTAGGATCCCCTGCAGCGGCACGTTCTTGCAAATCATCTAGGATGAACGTGTAACTTTTGTCTGAGAACAATTCCTGAGCAGATTTATCACCGTACTCCCCTGGCAAATAAGGGCTCTGGTCGTAGAAAGGCTCTCCAGTCAACGCATTAACAGGATAGGTCTGCCCTACGTCGTCGATGTAATCGGTAAAAGT
>CAYUZF010000249.1:1237-5677 GCA_964449615.1 uncultured Aureispira sp. | reverse complement strand
GAGGGCGGTTGGAGAAGGTGCTACTTCCCTGTCCTTCGGTGTTCAACTCGCTCAAATTAACCCGCTCTCCGTCTCTGTTGGGATCGAAGTGGGTGGTGTAAGGGTTGAAATTGAAAACACCTAAACCTACAAAAAGATAAGGAGAAAACATTTTTTCGTGCCCTCTGGGCTGGAACCCCATCAAGTTGATTTCTGCAAGCAACGCTCCTTCAAATAAGTGCGAGCGAAAATCCAAGTTGCGAATGCGGTTGCGCAAATCGGGTGAATCAGCATCGTTGCCCGAAATAGAACCCAACGCTAATTGAAGGCGAAAGCTCAAGAATTTGCCCATGTTGTAACGACCAAAAACAGACCCACCAAAGTGCAAATGTTTAATATCTACGATAGAACTCGTCAACTCGCCAGAATAGTTCATTACACCACCGCCTAAACCGACTTCAAAGTAGTTGTGTCCCCAATTAAATTGCGCTTTTGTCAAAAGAGGTGTTAAGACAACGGCAGTTAACAACAGTAATTTTTTCATGATTTTGTATTATAGGCGCTCAATAAAACAATTTTATAAAGTCCTCTTCTTGCAAAAAGAATCACTTTATACTTTACAACGACAATAGAATGTTCTTCAGTACTTAAAGATAACAATTGTTCCTTACTTTTCTGAATGGATGCAGCGTCGTTCTGTCCTATTTGGACAATAGTTTTTGAATTTGGAGGGAAGGTTGGAGGGATCAAACTACAACAAGTAGGGCTCTAAAATACTCTTTTTTTTGCTATTGTTCAAAATAAACTGCCAGCCTTAAATTTTTTATAACTTGTTGTGGTAGGTATTCTTAACAATAGAATGCGCATTTTTGTTGGTAAAGCGCGTTAAATAGTTCCTTAAATGCAGGGAGAATTTTGATTTTTGAGCAACAGCAAAAAAGCGATCAACCAGTAGTTGGTTTTTCGCTTTTTTGTGGGCTTTCGCTTGATAGAGAAAGCCGCAATAGGTTTAAAGAAAGATAGGGTTGTTACCACTCTCCTACTTCTTCGTCTTCCGAACTGCTGTTCTCCTTGTCGGAATTGTAATTCTTATTGTAATCGTTGTTGTACTCCTTTTCTCGCTCTTCGTGGCGGCGTGCAAACTCATCGTAATCGTAATCGGGCAATAAATCAGTCTTGATATGATCCACTACATCTACTAAGCTTTCTACAAAGCGGTTGAAGTCTTCTTTGTACAAGAAAATTTTGTGGCGAGCGTAAGAATCGTCCTCAAAACGACGCGTACTTTCGGTGATCGTAATGTAATAATCCGCGCCTTTGGTTTTGCGCACATCAAAAAAGTAAGTTCTCCGCTTTCCCGCTTTTACCTTTTGAGAGTAGACACTATCAAAACGGCTGTCTTTATTATCAAATCCCACTGTTATAACTAGAGTTTAATGAGCAAAATGGTATTGTAAATGGACAACCCCTATTCTTAAAGGATACAAAAAATACCTTTGTGCTAATGGTGCTGCCCTGCTGCTAAAATAACAAATGAATTTTATTATCTGCCATTCCGCTGTGCTTTTTTATAAATAATGTGCTAAGATTGTTTCTACTAAGGTTTCAGCAAAGCATTGTACGCAGGTTTGTAAGCTATCATAATCAACACATTGAGTGTAGTAAAGACGGCTGCCCCTGCAATTCCTGCGGGATCAAACCGCGCATGGTACAAAAAGGCATTCAGCAAAATAGGAAACAATACAACGGCCATCAAGGGCACAAATTTATTGGTCAAAAAAGAAACGCCCGCCAGCAAATAAACAATGCCTGCAATCGTCATCACATAGCCCGATGCCGCCAATTGACCCAAAAAAGCAGCCCCCTCTGCAGGGGCAGGCGGCTGTGGCATAAACCCTAAAAATTTGTTGAGGCCGAAAATTACTAGCCCCAAACCCAATAAAATTCGAAGTACTAAAACTACTTTCTCATTAATAATTACTGCTTGACTCATCTTTGTTTGTTTTTATAATGGTAAGTAAAAAACGACAGCTATTTTTTTAAAATACTCCGTCATTAAATGTTCATACATCTATATGGACAAAAAAAAGCGCTCTAAGCCCCTCTCATTTTGTCCAGCAAATCCGATAACTGGTTGGCTTCCTCATTACTCAAATGCAGCAACATAGGACTGTTCTCCATGGCTGCGGCCACTTCTTCAATCATCTGTAACCCCGCCTCCGTAATCAGTACATCCACACGGCGGCGGTCCTGCAAACAAGCGTTGCGCTCTACGAGCCCTTTCTTTAGTAATTTGTCCACCAAACGCGACGCATTGGAATTTTTGTCGATCATCCGTTCAATCAAAATTTTGACCGTTGCAGGCTTTGGCCGCATGCCTTTAAGAATTCTTAATATGTTGTATTGTTGTATGGAAATTCCAAAAGGCTTCAAAAACTTAGCTTGCTCACCATCTATCCAAGAAGCCGTAAAGGCCAAATTAACCAAAGCTTTGGTTTGTGGATTGGGGAACGGTTTTGTTTGTCTGATTTCCTCTTCGATTTTCATAATAATTGTTTGATTTTAGCAGATTCTGTAGGAGCTGTTCACAAATATATACAATGTCGTTCAATGTTGCAACATTTAATACACCTTTATTGCTTTTTTGTTTGAACAATTGGTCAGCGATAAAGTTGTCTAATCATCCGTATTCTATTCAACGCCCGCCTTTAAGCATCGTTATTTAAGTCCCTTCGCCTCTACGTACTCCCGAATGGTCTTGTGCGGCCCTTCCAACTCTACGGTCATGTTGAGGTAGGCTTCAATATCCAACAACTTGTTGTGAATTGGGGCAGCCAAGCCATCTTCTATAAGGCTCAAACTAGATTGTGTGAGGCCTACTTCGTCCGCTAATTGCTGCTGCGAAATGCCTTGCTTTAGGCGTTCGGTGCGTATTTGCCCGCCAATGCTTTTATAAATTTCGCGCTCGTTCACGTTTTTTTCGCTCGAACCACAACTTAATAAAAAGGCTAAACAGGTCAACAATACGATTTTACAAGACATAACTGCATTTTTATGTTTCAAAAACAAACAAAAATGTTTGCATCTATGCTATAGTTTTCCTAACTTTACTGATAAGTTGAGCTAAATTAATGCAAACTTAAATTTAGTACTGCTACAAAGGTAAAACTTTTTGTTTTAAAAAATAGATTTCCCCTGAAGCATTTTTCAACAAAACGCTGGCCGTATTCGATTAATTGAGGTGCTGCCATTACTATCCAAGCAACAAAAATTGAAAAACATGTCCAATTTCATTGATAATATTGTTAACCAACGTTTTAGATTGGTCTACGACGCGCTCAAAGAACAGGGAAAAATCAAGAGTAAATCTGATATTGCCGCTCAATTGGGAACTTACAACCACGTTATTAATAGTATTTTAAAAGGTAAACGCAACATTACCTTAGACCAAATGAACAAACTCATTGAAGTCTATGGAATCAACGCCAATTTCCTTTTTGGGGGTAGTCAACAAATGTTTGAAGGCGAAGAAGCCATCCACATTCCTTTGGCCGAGAAAATTTTTGAAGGCCAAAAGAACATCTCGTTGGTCAACGCGCAAGCGATGGCGGGAAATTCTCTGGGTGCCCAGCAGTCGGACTACGATGATGCCAACCAAACCGCTATCGAAGTACAGCGTTTTTCTATTCCTGGCCTTGAAGGTGATCTAACGGCTATTGAAATCAGTGGCGATAGCATGTTGCCTAATATTACCAATGGTGATATTGTGATCTGTGAGCAAGTAGAAAGCGGCCCCTTCGGCTCTATCAAAGACAATTCTGTTTATGTTATTGTTACCGAAGATTCCGTAGTTACTAAGCGTGTTCAAAACATCAAACAAGACAACCAAACTACTGGTCTTCGCCTTATTTCTGATAACCAAATTTATCCCCCTTACGAGGTAGATATTCAAGAGGTTATCGCGTTGTATCGCGTCAAGCATAGAATTACCAATTACGGTATTGCCTAGACCTTTTTTTATAAGTAAGGGTTTTTATAAGTAAGGGGCAACCTTTCAGCGTTGTGCGATGGTCGTTGCCCCTTGCTTCTCTTCCCTACTTCTGTGGGTTTAGAGTACAACGGTACTGCTGTGCAGCCTCTACCCGCTCCCTACTCCACAACATTGGTTTGTAATTTCCTTTCAGAAAATTATTCAACTGGTCGCTGTAATGCGGCGAAACAACATTGCCACTTTGCCCCAACGGGGCACAACATAAACAATTATCCCAATCCCCCAGATCCAAAATTTGCCTAAAAGAAGGCCCGATCATAGAACTGTTGCCCACCTCTTCTTCGGGAATCTGCGCCAACTGGCAAAGCGTATCGGTATCGCCGCCAACAGGGTACGGCCCCACATCAAAAATGCCATTTAATAAATCTTTGGCTCCTAGTGGATGCTTGGCAATAAAAGGATGCAGTTTG
>CAYUZF010000249.1:0-1227 GCA_964449615.1 uncultured Aureispira sp. | reverse complement strand
GCCCCCAATTTTTCCGTCAAATAAGCTTCTGTTTGTTGCAAGGCTTTGAGTAAAGTATTCGCGGGCGTATCCGACCACCATTTAGAATCTGGGCGCTCAAAAAGCCGCAACAAGCTGGGAACGTCGTGGCCAAAAAATTCAGACACTAAGAATAAACCCACCTCTTTTTGGCTGATTCTGCCTCGCATACTCGATTGCTCAGAAAATATTAGACGAATCAATTCTTGTTTCAATACTTGATAAATGGCTCCGCCTTGACTGTCGGCTGTTAGGTTGCCGTCCCAATTGAGCAACAGTTCTGCCGTTTGTTGTACGCGAGCGGGCAATGCCTTGAAAGCTGCGGTATCTTTCTGTGCCGCAACCAATTCGGCGAACGCCAAACCTGGCAAACAATGCACATCCAACTGCCACTCGGCAAAATCCTCCAAACGATAACGCTCTTTGGAGGCCAGCAATTGGCTCAACCGCTTGGCGCGGTAGCCATTCATCCAAACTTCTCCTAAGTCGTAAGGAAAATCGTCTGCTATAATTTTGTTGTTACACGTATAAAAATACCCTGCTTTTGGATTGTACACGTGCGGCATTTCTTCAAAAGGTACGCTACCCGTCCACTCTTGTTTGCCCGTATACCCCAGATTTGGAAGCAAGCCTTTAGAACGTTCTCGTATAGGCACTTCCCCAGACATATAATAGCCAATATTTTGTTTCTTATCTGCGTAGACTATGTTGAGGGATGGAATAGTCAATTGCTGTACCGAACGGGCAAAATCGTTCCAATTTTTTGCTTTGTTTAAATGGTAAAAACCCGCCAGCATCTCGTTGTCTTGCAGGGCTTTGGTAGCGAGCGACAGCCCTTTACTTTCTGGTAGAAAAGCCAGTACAGGTCCGTGTTGGGTGGTTTTGCAGATCCATTCTTCGGCTTCTTTTTCCCCCTTTACGCGTATTTTTTCGTGGCGAACGGTGGCTTTTAGAATGCGATCTTGGAAGCGGTATTGTGTGCTGTTTTCACTAATAAATTGCTCAATATACGTGTCCTGTATGTCGGCATAGCTCAACGTAATGCCCCAAGCGATGTCGGCATTGTGGCCAATTAAAACCATTGGCACCCCTGGCATAGACACGCCAGTACTGGCATATCCCTCGGTGGTTACCAAATGATTTTCGTACCAAACATTGGGCGCGTTAATGATTAAATGTGGGTCGTTGCAGAGTGCGGCGTGCCCTGTT
>CAYUZF010000248.1:0-7305 GCA_964449615.1 uncultured Aureispira sp. | reverse complement strand
TTTTAGTTCCCTTCGTTCATGAGCGCTACGCTTTAGTTGAGGGACTACTTAATAGAAGACTTAGCTCGTAGAATTTCAAAGATCTACCTCCAGTAGAAAGTTTCGGCTTTTTACTGGATTTTTTTATACCTGTAAAAAATAAGGAGGAGGTTACAACTGCTTGCCAATCAAAATAAAAACTCTTTCGACCCTACCAAACCGCCCTAGAGGAGTCAGAAAGTCGCCGAGAGGGTCAAATATCTGTACAATCGTTTTGTTTTTTTTTGCGTTTGGCAAAATTTTTCTAACATTTTTCCGTTATTAGGGTTACAATCACCAACCTTATTCCGTTTATGAACTGTCCCCCCAAGACAATACGACCTTTTGTCCTTACTAACCAAAAACAATTCTAAACATGAAAAATCTATTTGTATTGCTAATTGTCGTTTTCTGTATAGCCTCTCTAACTTCTTGCGCTAGCAGCCCCTACAAAAAACGCAAAGGCTGCCGTGGGAACGGAGGTTGGTACGGCAATCGCAATTTGGGTGCTGTTGAGCAGCAAAAGAACCACCAAAATATTTATGTCTTGGCTCCTACGACCGAAATAGAAGCCAGTTATTAGGACTGCCTTTTCTTCTTTTTAGAAACGACTATTCATCCAGCAAAGAGCCAAAGCTTTTTGCTGGATTTTTTTGTGCGTTCGATTTATAGCAATACTTTTACTTACCTACTAGGCATCTCAAATGATCCATTGACTGTTTTAATAAAACAGGTTATTACTATTTCACTAACACACCTACACCAGGGATATGAAGATAAACTTGAAAGAATTGGCCGCTCGTGAGAGTGAACGGGTAGAGTGGAAAGAAAATGGGGATGATATAAAGGTAGCAGAAAAAATCATAAAAACAGTCAGTGCTTTTGCCAACGACATTGCCAATACAGGTGGAGGTTATGTGGTCTGTGGGGCAAAAGAAGGAAAAGATGAGCATGGCTTTCCAAAATTATTTTATACTGGTTTGACTGCCGCTACTTTAGCTAGAATACAAGGTCAGGTAACTACAGGCTGCCTAGAACGTATTCGTCCTTCCGTATCCCCTAGCATTACCGTATTAGACAATCCCGAAGATAAGGCGACTAAAATACTGGTATTTATAGTACACGCCACAGGACGGGCACATACTTATAGAAGCGGTGGCGCCAATTGCCATTACGTTAGAATTGGAGATCATACTAAGGAAGCTCGTAACGGCGTATTACAACAATTGTTAATAAAAACACACCAGCTAGAATATTTTGATAAGCGAATCCATCCACGAGCATCTGAGGTAGATGTTAGTGTATTGTTGTTTAAAAATTACATACAAGAAATGGGTTTATGGTACCCAGACAAACCGCTAGAAGCATATTTCTCTGCAACTACTAAAATTGCAACCTTTGTACCTCCTTTGTTCGGTACTCTAAAGCTCGATCAAACGCTTCGTCCTAAAAATTTTACGCTTCTACTATTCGGAAAAGAAGACAGCATTACTTCTTTCTATCCTGAGGCATATACTGTGTTATCTATATATAAAGGAAACGATAGAAGTGAAGCAACTGCGGAACGCCATTTGCTCGTAGGTTCTTTATTTGAACAAGCCAGGCGTGCTATAGAGCTGCTAAATGCCCAAGCTTATCTTGCATTTGACAAAGAGCATCCTAAACCTAACCAAGTAAAATATCCTATTAGAGCATTGCAAGAAGCTGTTGTAAATGCTGTTGTCCACAGAGATTACGAAATGCCTGAACCTAATCGAATTACTATATTCGCTGATAGAATAGAAGTACGTTCCCCTGGTGCGTTGCATTGGGGCGTAAACAAAGAAAAATTTAGAAAAGGCCTAGCTTCTCCAAAATGGCGCAATCAAAGTTTTGCCTATTTGTTTAATAAAATGCAACTTGCACAAAATGAGGGGCAAGGCATTCCTACTATTATTAGAACAATGCGTGAAGAGGGTTGCCCTGATCCTCGCTTTGAATTAGAACCAGAAAATGTCACTTGTATTCTTCCTGCACACCCTAGGCATCAGATTATTAGAGCCTTGCAAACTATACAAGATCATGTTATTTTAGGCAACCACACTTTAGCACAGGAAAAATTAACAGCAATACTAGAACAGGACTTGTACAATTTTAGAGCGCTAGAATTATTCGCTGAAACCGTATCGTTAACCAGAAATCCAACTGCGTTGTATCAGTTGTTGGAGGAAAAAGATATAGACTTAATGTCTATCAATTCTGGTACGCTTTTTAAGATATTTGAAGCCTTAACTTCAACAAAAACGACTAAAAAAGTAAGCCTTTTTGCTGAAAAGGTTTTGCGCATCGCTATGTCGGGTATGTTGGCAGAAAATCAAATCGTACAAGCGGTAACAGGGCTCAAGAAACTAGGAAAGACCGAGCAAGTGGTCAAATTTATTAGCGAAGCTATGCTAAATTATCCTAGACTTTCTAAGAATTTTAGCCTGCTCGAAAAAAGAGCAACATCAAGGATAGATATCGCCAAACAATGTATGAAAACAGCCAAGCAGTATAAGAATACTCCTAGCACAAAAAATAGAGCGTGGCAGATGTGTAGAGAGTATTTGAACGAAGCTGAAAAAGATTTAAGAACAGCAATGGAAGTGGCAACCAATAAACAAGAACAAAACCTAATCACAAAGCACCTAACCTTTTTAAAAAATATGCAGTCTACTACCCAAAATCCTAAAAAGAAATAGTTGTTTTTGATGCTGCTACTCCACTCTACCCAACCGAACAGCTGTACAATTTCTCTCCCATCATAGGAATTCTCCCTTCTGATACATAGGTACCAATTGGTAACTTTCTCTCCAATTAGTTCTATTTATCGAAACATTTGCCGCCCTGTCTGTGTTTTATACATTACACCCATCCTAATTATTAACTAATTTTATTCCTTATAAAAATGGTTAACACACAGTATATTCTCACGGACGCACTTTCCCAATTTAAAGCGTTCCTAAAAATCTTCTATCAAGAGACTATTGAAGGAGGCCCGAGGCCTATTCCAAAAGTTACCTTGTCCCAGTCTTTCCTCAATTACAAATACCAACAGTTAGAGCAGTTGGTGGATTGGATGGAGACCAATTTATTGGGCGGAAGGGCCGCGAAGCTACACGCAGAAGCGAGCAGCGACATTCCTGCCCACCAGCAAATTCCGCAGACAATGCGGCAACTCAAAAAAACGGTTCGTCGGTACGTCCAGTATTGGGATCAGCAAGACCACGTGCGGGCGTCCAATGTAGACGAACGGTTTAAACGGCGCTTGTCCAAGTTGGAGTATACCGCGCATTTGTTTATCAACAACTACACACAGCCTTCCAGCAACGCAATGCTAGAGCAACAGCTCTCTTTGCTCCTGTCGCGTTTCAACAACACCCTACAACGGTTGTTGCAACGCTTGGAAGAACGCGGAACTGCCTCTTACTAGTTACTAAGCGGTACGGCTTATCTATATTGGGCTTTGTTTTTTATTGCAACAGTAATAAAAAACAAGGCCTTTTTGTGTTTGGGCTGCTGCTTTATCTACAACAACGGCGGGCAATTTGTAGCGCAACGCCAACAGCACCCAGCTGCTGTTCGACAGACAACACTGGACGTATTTGTGCTTACCCGAGGTTTGTCCCTTATTCTGTTAAAAGACGAGCAGCAATACAGCAGCTCTATTTCCTTTAAAAAAAATAAATTGAGCTGTTGTAGAGGGTATTCCTGTGGAATAGCTCCTTTTTTTATGTCCTTTCGCCAGCAGGCGCTTGCATTTTATCTACGGCTCACGAACTTTTGAGTCCTTTCTTATCGTTTAGAGCTATGTTACTAGTACACACCGCTGCTATCCAACCCCCATAGCGCTCTTTATATCCCCAGAAAAAACTTTTCACCCATGAAGTCTTTGACACGTCTACTTTCAGATATTATGGTCATCTTGTTAGCAATCGGCGCACCCGCCAACATTCAAGCACAGACAACGGCGCCTCCTACCCCTTTGGCTTACGCGATCTTATCTTTATTTGCTTTGCCAACAGCCCTGATTATTTTTTTGATGTTGTTTTTTATTTTAAAAGCTTTTGAGCAGTGGAATAAAAAACTGCTTTGGCCTGTGGTGGTAGCCAGTATTTTCTTGGGCTATATAATTGCTTTTGTAATAATGGTTCCCTAAGAATGTTAGCGAGAAAGGAGACTGGTTCTAGTTTTTAAGCTCAATAGTCGCGCTAAATTACAAGCGATACGTCGAAGATTTCCTTTGGATAAGGAAGAAAAAACGAGCAGTAATGCATCCCAATGTTGTTCTTTTTTAGTTTTTTTTGAAAAAAAGTTCCTGTCTGTTTACGCCTCAAAGTTACAACAATTTGACTTTTTTACTTTAAAACTAACCTTGCAAAACCGTTGACTCAATCAAATAAATTGGCCTATAAAGCACCCTAAAGCATAGTTTTATGCCCTAATAATTCAATCATACACCAATCACTAACTCATAAATTCATATCCTTTAGCCAATTACAAATAAACAAAAAAGACACCTTCTCATGCAAAATTTGTAATAACTCACTGTAAAACCTTGACAAAACTTGAATTACTCCTTTGCTTTTCTTATATTCGTATAACGTTATTAAAACACCTTTATACACCTTTATCAAATCCCCTTACTAGCTTTCTTCATTTTTAGAAGGTAAAATGTGACTACACATAATATGTTCTTTTCATGCAGGCCCTTAACCTGTACATCATATACACGCGGTCTACGCCGCACCTTTACCACAACATAGTTACCACAATACACCAATAGTTCATGCTATTGACAGGCTCTGTCTAAGTCGGGTTTTAACCTTTCTGCGTTAAGACTTAACTTGTTATTGCCCATGCGTAACCATGGTACTTCCTATTGACCTAAACTTTCTTTAGGTAGGGCGCAGCCTTGCCTATCCGTTGCTTCATCTAAATTATCTTCATCAAAAAAATTTTACAAATGAGAATGATCTTAAGTTTATTCCTCTTTTGCTGCTTAACAGCAGTTACGACCAACGCACAACAGTTGCGCTGTAGCAATAGTATCTTTATCAATGGCGATTTAGAGAATGGGACGCCTACCACGGCTCACCAAGATATTGACAATGCAGTTGGTTTTAGTCGAATCTGGGCCAACAACAGCTGGGCAGATTATTATACCGCTACCACAGGCCCCTATACCCCACCCACGCCCCAAACGGGCAATTACGCGAGCTGCTGGATTGCCAACCATCACAACGGAGGCACCACCTACCGCGAAGGCTTCCAAGCAGAAATCGCCTTTACCTTGCCCAAAAATTCAGGGACGTACAACTTGACTTTTGATGCTGCTTGCCTGGGCGGGTGGGGCAATTCCGAAATCGCCGTATACGCCTTATACAATCCTAGTGGTGGTGATGCTCCGAATGCTCCTACAGGTGCCTTTACACCTAGTAATCTAGCTTTATTTGGTGCCGCCAATACGGAGTTAATTGGCACGATTCCCGTATCTGCAACCAATTGTAGCAACGCCAAAACCAATCACTTGTTAACAATAAATACCAATTCTCCTAATTTTCCAGCCAATGGTATGACGCATATTTTTGTAACCCACAGCGACAACACGACGCTTCACGGTGCATTGTACATGGGTTTTGATAATTTCTGTATTCCTACCAGTAATTTTTGCCCTGCCAGTTGGGTGGTTAATGGTGATGTAGAGTTGGGTACGCCTACTAGCAGTCATCAGGATATTCATTTAGCCACAGGCTTCGATCGCATATGGAGCAGTCCTAATTTTAGTGGGGCAGATTATTACGCTGCCAATAACGCCCCCCCTGGTTATACACCTCCAAGTCCTGCCTCTGGTGACTATGTAAGTTGCTGGATTGCTAACTGGGTCGGTGGTGGAACCACCTACCGCGAAGGTTTTCAAGCAACGCTGGCCGCTGCTATTGCTCCCAATACGGGTCATTATGATTTGAGTTTTGACATGGCTTGTTTGAGTAGTGTACGCCACGCGGAAGTTGCTGTTTACGGCATTACCAACCCCTCCAATGGCTACGGCCTCAATCCTACCAGCGCTTACCTGCCTAGCAATATGGATTTGTTTGGTACCTCCAATACTGTATTACTAGGAACGATTCCAGTTCATGCTTCCACTTGCAACAACAACAAAACCACGCAAACCATTACTTTCAATTCTGCGGCAACTGACTTCCCTGCAGGGGGCATCACCCATTTTTTCGTTACGCACAGCGACAACAACAGCATTGATGGCCGTCACTACATGGCTTTTGATGATTTCTGCTTGCGTTCTGCTCAAACAACGCCTTGTCCCGAAGTGACAGGCGCCAGTGCTTCTTGTAATGATGGAGGTGGCTATACCGTAACCATAAATACAACAACTGCATCTGGTTCCATGGTACTTTCTAGTAGCTGTGGTACCTTCTCCCCCAGTTTGGTGAATTTGACAGGGGCTACTTCTTATAATGTTGGCTTCACTCCGAATGGTTCTTGTGGAAACGGCATTACGATTAACTACGCTATAGGAGATGCCGATGGGGTCGACTGTGGCCAGGGTGCTATAGATGTACTCCTTCCAACGTGTAGTAAAAGCTGTGTGTGTGAAGAAGACTTTTATAACAACGTAGAAAAAGGTTTTACCTACAAACCAGATTGCCCCAATGACTTTGTCTTCCCTCTAAATTTATCGGACGATTGCGACCAAGTAACGTGGACATTTGACGGTGTTGTATTGGGTACAAGTACGGGTAATAACACCTTTGCATTCTCACACCTAGAACAACCAGGCGATCTTTGTATGCATGTAACACGTGTAGATGACAACGGAGAGGTCTGCGAACACAGTTTCTGCATCTCTATTGAGCCTGAGTTTTTCTGCGAGCCCGACGATGATGTTGACGCTACTTTCGGGCCTAGTGCTCGCCTCAACATCACACCCAACCCCGCCAACTCAGTAGTAACCGTAGCTTGGAAAGATCCCAGAATGCCCCGAACGGTAACGCTTCGCGTTTTCAATAGCAATGGTGTAGCGGTGAAAGTCATTAGTAACATCAATGCACACGATGGTACTACCAGCTTCCCCGTTTACGATTTGCCAACAGGCTTATACTACCTACAACTTCAAGGCGAAGCCTATGCCCCTGCTCCTATTAAATTTGTTAAGTAGTCACACAAAAGAAACCGTGTAATAAAAAGTGAGGTATTTTTTTTCTAGTTCGAGGCATGAACGAGTGCATCCGAAGGACAAATGTACCAAAG
>CAYUZF010000247.1:1857-7341 GCA_964449615.1 uncultured Aureispira sp. | reverse complement strand
AAAAACAAGGTAGGATCAGGCTTCCAGCGTTCAACATCGTAAGCGCTGTAAATGTGCTTCCCAAAATAAGGCAGCAAGTTCAACAAACCCAAATTGAGACGGATTTTTTTTTGTGGGGCATTGGAAGCCACGCAGCGCGGCACCGCCAGTTCTTCCAAAAGCACCCGAACACCAGGAACAGCCTGAATATTTTTGCGAAAAGCTTCATAAGTTAAACGGCGGTAGTGTTGAACAATATTACTGGGAAATTTTCGACCGCTCTGTTGTTCCATGTAGCGTAGGGTTTGCTGCAACGCTACGCCCGAAAATTGTTCTACGGCAAGGGCAGCATCCAATTCAAAGCCGATGGTTTTACCCAATCGGAGCAAAATACCTATAGACATTGCTTCGCTATCGACCAAGACGCCGTCACAATCAAAAATAATTCCCTCAAAACGCATAGTGGTTGGTTTAATTTTTTTGGTGAAGTTGTAGTAATTGCAGCAGCAGCTAAAAAGAAAGGCAACTTTATTAAACGTAATTATGTACCTTTGGTTTCTGTTTTAAGAACGATTACCAATCTATAGCAACTATACTATGTTTCAAAAACTAAAAATCATCGAAGAAACGCCTCAATTTATTGTGGTCAACAAACGGGCGGGCCTCATCACAGAGCGCAACCCTTTTGAACGCATTACGGTCGAGTCGTTGGTAGAGGAGTATTTGCAGACAGGTATTCGCAAGCCCTATTCGTTGGAAAACAATCAAGTAAAATTTAGCAATAAAGGAACAAAAAGACCCTTGAAAGCCACGCAGAAGCCCAAAAAAGCGCCGTTTGTAGGGGTGGTGCACCGCCTAGACCGCGTTACGAGTGGGGCAATGGTTTTTGCTAAGAAAAGCAGCAGTCTTAAAAAGCTCAACGAGCAGTGGAGCCGCCGAAAAATACAGAAAACTTATTTGGCGATTGTAGAAAAAGCCCCGCCGCATCCACAGGGAACGCTGCGCCATTATTTGGTCAAAAATCAAAAAGCAAAACGCTCGGATGTCTTCGACAAAGAGGTAAAGGACAGCCAGCAGTGTACTTTGTCTTACGAATTGCTAAAATCAGGCGCTAACGGACATTTGCTAAAAATAAATCTGCCAACAGGGCGTTTTCATCAAATTCGCGCCCAACTTGCCCATATTGGTTGCTCCATTATTGGCGATGCCAAATACGGCGCTAAAAAATCTCATTTGCCGCTAGCCATTTGTTTGCACGCTTGGCAGTTGCAATTTCGCGATCCCATCAGCAATGAGGAAGTAAGCTGCGAAGCTGAATTGCCACGAACGCGGTATTGGCAGGATTTTACGCACGTCTTGTAGAGTAGAACAACGGTTTTGAAAGCGCGTTTTTGGTAGCAAAAAGGGCGCTATTACTCTTTTAGGCGTTCTGTTTAGCGTGTGTTTTTGTGGAGAATGCTCTTGATCCATTGTACAATTTCTTCGTAGCCTACCACTTTTTTGTCTGCTTCGGGCAGTTGCTCGATGGTGTTGAGCAATTCTTCAAAGGACTTGTCCTTTTTGTCTTTGCGCTCGGTAGAAGCCTCTGTTTTTAATAATTTTTTGAAAAAATAGAACATTTCTTTTTCCAGCTTGCTCATGTTTTTCTTGACCTCTGTTTGGCGGTAGAGTTTATCAAACATACGCTCCATAAACTTATCGCTTTCCAGTCCGTAGCTAATGATGAGTTGCAGAATGCGAATGAACTGAATCACATCTTTTCTAGGCTCTTTCTTTTTATACAAATAGTCCAGCTGGGTCAGCCAGTGTTGTGCATCATTGTATTCATGGCAAAGTAGAAGGGTAATCAAGGTGTTGTAATAAAAATTGTAAAGGCGAGAAGGGTTGATCCGTTTGTAGCGCACGGTAGCTTTTTGCCCTTCCACATCCCATTCCAGCTCGTTGGAGGCGATCAATAGGTCTTTTATTTCAGGAATTAGTGCTTTGGCTTCTTGAAATTTCTCCTCATTGAGCAATAAATATTGTTTGTAAAACAGATAATCTTGTAGTTGCTCGGCTTCTTCGTCGTTGTTGGTAGGCTTGAAATTTTTTAAGAGGCCTATGGCTGCTTTGGCCGCTTTAAAATCTTTGGCCGTAATGGCGTAGTTGGTCAAATTGGCCAGTTGTGTCAAATAAGATTGTCCATTAGTCTGCAAAATAGGCTCCTCCTGCAACCAAATATCCACTACCGCTTGCTGTTGTTCGTAAGCCGTTCGGGGGTCTTTGTGAATAATAGCCCATATAGCTTGAATGCTGTGAAAGTAGTATTGGGCAAAAAAAGAACCCTCCTCTGGAAATTTTTTAGCCATTAATTGAAAATAATCCTCTTTTAGGTCACTTGGGATGTGGTTTGGATTTCTGGATTCTTGGTATTGTAGAAATAGCCGAACGTTTAGATTTCTGTAATCAATTTCTTGCTGAATAACCGCACTCGCGCGCCTTAATTTTTCGTTTTCCTCCTCAACAAGTTCTTTTCTATTCTTATATTTAGTTAATAAAATAACATCAATTCTTCTAGGAATAATTTCTACGATCAACGAGTGCTTTTGGTATTTGTAAGCATTGTCGGATGCCTTCGATAAATGATCCAACGATTGGGTGTAGAAGCCTTTATTTTTGAGTACTTCTGCTTTGGCAATATCCAAATTAATAGTTGATATAGGTGACTTTCCTAGTTTTGTAAGGGCTAATATTTCAATGATTTTATCGTAAAGTTGTGCCTCTGCAGTGCGTATCGTACTTTCCTTCCATTTGGATGCTTGCCGCTTGTTTATTTGTTTGGTTACCTCCGCTCGGTCGTAGCTGTCGGCGTCGCCATTTTGCTCCTCTAACCAGTCGTAAAGCAATAAATAATTGGGGAGTTTATTCTTCTTTTTCCGCTCTAAGGCAATCGCCTGTTTCTCACTTTTCTCCAAAGATTTAATCAATCTAAATAATTCTTTCTGTGAGGCCATGTGATTTTACCATTTATATCCATTTGTGAAAATATTGGATAGGTAAGATATAAAAACTTGGTGTAAGTGGGTATGAAATCGTGGAGTTGGAATTCTGAAAACTGAAAATTATCTGTATTGGATAAATTTCTGGGCTGTCTCATATTTGTGTCAACGTTAAGAGCAACAAGGATGAGACAGAATAAGAACCAGTAAGGGGTGTTGTTGCAAGTTACTAAATAACCATAAAATGACCAATATAAAACTGAAAATCAAACGGCTGGTACTCAAAAGTGCTTGTGCGGCGCAGGTTAAGGATTTTTACGACCCCTTTACAAGCTTTTATATTCTACCGTTGGTCGTGAAAATCGACGATCAAGTAGTCCTTTTGGTAGATCGCTTGCCGCAGTGGGTCGGACATACGGTACATGTTAGCTATAGCAATACGCGACAGATGAGTGCCAGAGAATATCCATTGGCATGGAAAGGAGATTTTGAGTTGCATCTGTACTTGGTTCAGCAGAAAGCGGATCTAGCAACTTGCTGGCGGGATGTGCAAGAACATGTGCAAGAGTTGACAGGAGCTGCGTACGCTACGACTGATTTTGAGAGCTACCCGCTGGTAAATATTCCTATTGCTTGGGAAGCCCTAGAAGAGCTGGAATATGAGAATGAGTGTCTGATTTTAGAATTGTGTAAAAAGAAAATTTAGCAACATGCGTCGATTACCTTCCAAAATATTGCCCACTGCGTTTGAAGCTTGGACTTACCTAGAACCCGACCGACCTTTGGCCTTAAAGCCTGTAGGGATAGACGACTTGTTGCCACCAGGCAGCGACCCGCAGTTGGTTTCTTCGGTCTATGGAAAAATAGACACCATTGTTTTCTACTTGCCTGGAAAACAGGAATTTAAAGTGGGTCGGCCATACGGCTATACTAATTTTTTGGTAGAGTTGATGCAACGGATGGGAGCGTTGGCGCCTAGACATTTTATGTTGGTTATAGAACGGGAATATGAATTGCCCGAAGCGTTGGTGCAATTTCTACAGGAGTGCATAGAACGGCAGGGGTCGACTTGGAGTACCATCGTTATCCCTTTCCAACAAAAAACACTCTCTCCCTGGGTACAGGACGCCTTCCTCGCCATTCGCTACAAGGTAGAGCAGACTTATAAAACTTACCTAGTAGAGTCCTATATGAATACAAGTAGCAAGGAGGCGACCAAAGAATTTCTAACGGCTTCTAGCAATCGAGATTTTCATTTTCAGGTTTCTAATTTGCCCTTTGTAGGAGGGAATGTATTGAGTTCTAAACGCTTTACGTTGATTGGTCTACACGATTCTTGTCGAGAATTGCTGGATAAAATTGGTGCGCGCTGGTTGAACGAACCTCTTATTGTTCTATCGTCTAAACCTACGGCTTTTACCAAAAAATGGAAGCGCGCCCAAAGAACGCAGGACGGTGTGTACAACTATTACCAAGCAGGCGCTGACAACCAAGTGCTGTTTCATATTGATTTGTTCAGCACCTTAGCAGGGCGCGGGGCGCGTAGGCGCAAAGTGGAGTATTTGGTGATCGGCGAGCCTTGCATTGGTTTTGAAGGCTGGGAAGAAGCGCCTGCAGATATCCAAGAGTTGACAACAGAAATCGTAGAAGAAACGGCATCGGCTATTGAGGTCATTGTAGAGGACATACGCACCAAACTCAACGCGCTCAACATACGCTTCAAAATCGTACGCTGCCCGCTTCCGCTAACCTATTACGACCAACAACAGTCCATAGACGGCCAACAGCGTTCCGCCCGCTACTGGTGTTGGGCTACTTACAACAACTGTTTGGTAGAGCAATATTTTGACGAAGAAGACACGCGTATCCGCCGCGTTTATTTGCCCTCTTATGGCAGCAATAGCAACTACGCCCAGCACAGCGGCAAGGACGGTAAGACCTACGGCGATTGGACCGATTTGAAAAAATACGACGAACAAGTCAAACAGTTGTGGGAAGCGCAACTCGACTACGAAGTGACTCAGCTACAAACCGATTACAACCCCTTTATACGCTACCAGGGCAGCTTGAATTGCCTTACCAATGTGATTAAGCGCACCTAGGATCTATTACACGAACTAATTCATTAACATTTAAATTACAACACAATGGCAAATTTTAATTCAATGAGCTTTAATCCTGATACGAATACCCTAACCGTAAAGGATAATGGAACAACGGTACACAACTTTGATTTGGCTGCGAATGCAGTGAAACTGGGCGTGACGCGGGAGAATGGACAACTAAAATTAGAGGCCGAAACAGGCAGTTTGGCCAATTTTGGAACCAGCAGATTGGAGCTGAAAATCAAGTACGATGCCAGCACAACGCTGCCAAGCATTGTCTTTGACGATCCGCAGGCAGATGTATGGGCGGATATGAACAATACCAACCACAAAATTGCGCCCAAAGACAGCTTCCACGCTCTGTTCATCGGCTCAGACGACATCCGCCACAACAGAACCGACCGCACAGGACTGCAAACTTT
>CAYUZF010000247.1:0-1847 GCA_964449615.1 uncultured Aureispira sp. | reverse complement strand
CTTTACTGCTAGAAGAGGAAATTCTGTCACTCGGAATAGACAGCAGTAACAACATGCTGGTGGTGCGCTACCACGATGCCATAAACCCCAACGTATAGCCTTAGCTGTTTTTAGTCTAGCCCCTATTTGTCAATTTACAACTACTCAAAAGATGACGTATTCAGATAAACACGGTTCCAAAAGTATTGCTGGAAAAAACAGCCCGTTGGTGCTTTGTGCGGCTTCGGGTGCCAAAACGGTGTTGAATACGCTGCCCAACGAACAAGTGGTTGACTGGGGGCTTAGGCTTTTTGACATTCCTGCCTATTGGCAGAAAAGCCGTGGGGCAGGTGTTAAAATTGCTGTGCTGGATACAGGCGTAGCGCCACATCCCGACTTAGAAGGGGCAATTGCAGCAGCAGTAGATTTTACCAACAGTCCTTTTGGGGCGGTGGATGTACACGGACACGGGACGCACGTTGTTGGCATTTTAGCGGCTCGCGCTACTGGGAAAGGGGTTATAGGGGTGGCTCCCGAAGCAGACCTTTACAGTGCAAAAGTAGTGAATGATAAGGGTGTTGGCGATCCCGATGCGCTGGTGCAGGGGATACAGTGGGCCATGGAGCAGCAGGTAGATTTGTTGTCCATCAGTTTGTCTTGTAAAGAGGACAATGGAAAAATTCAAGCGGCTATCCGCGCTGCATCGGAGCAGGGCATCTATATTTTTGCAGCAGCTGGCAACAGCGGCGAGTACGAACAGGGCATCCATTATCCTGCCCGTTGTCCAGAAGTAATTACGGTGGGAGCGATTGACCAAAACTTGCACATCATGCCGTACTCCAGCGAAGGGGAGGAGGTTGATGTCGTTGCGCCTGGACAGGCTGTTTTATCGACGCATCCATTTGCGCCAGCTGCCTACCCCAAGTATGCCTATGCCCGTTGGAATGGGACGTCTATGGCAGTGCCATTTGTTGCAGGACTACTGGCCTTGTTCATCGGTTATTGCCGTCAACAACGGCGTGCATTGCCTTTTGGCGACTACCGAGAATTGAGAGTTTACCTGCACGCTTCTTCTATGGATTTGGGAACGTTGGGCCGCAACTTGAATTATGGTTGTGGCGTATTGGAACCGCGACTGTTATTCAAAAGAAAAAAGCCACACGCCACCAATCAGGTAGAAGTTAAAACTATTCTTCCAATAACGACTACCAAAACCCTGCCTCAATATCCGCTCCAACTCTATGTGATTTGGGAAAGCGCAGACGAGGACGCTCCTGCTGAGTACTGTTCAGAATTGGCAAAAGCAATTTTCTCCACGTTTCACCGACGCGTCCAACAGCCTACCGAGCGCGGAATGAGCATTCCTGTTTATTTTATTTCTACGGTGAATAATTTGCAAACGAACATCCATTGGCAAAACGCGGAGCAGACGCTTATTGTTTGCCTAGTAACCGATTCGATGGTCTCTAATCGAAAAACTGGTTGGGACGAAGCGATTCAGGTGTTTTTGAAAGAAAAAAATGCCGTACTGGTTCCTGTAGCGCTTACCAGAAATTACAGTTATTTGTGTGAGCGGCTTAACGCCAAACCATGGATTAAACTGATGGAGCGAGAAGCACATCAAGCAGCGTTTTTAGTTAGTAAATTGGCTTTGGTGCTGTTGCAACAGTTGCAGCCGCTGGATACTTCTACGGGACAGCGCCAACCTATGACCTTGTTTATCAGCTACGTAAAAAGCGATGGAAAACCATTTGCGCAAGCCCTACGACGTACCACGACTTTCTTTGAACTGCCGCTAACGCTTATTTTGGAGCGCGCTGCAATGGGAGAGGGGGATACCTTCGATGCCAAGACCCAAGCGGCTATTA
>CAYUZF010000246.1:3489-7345 GCA_964449615.1 uncultured Aureispira sp. | reverse complement strand
ATGGAGCGCGTTAAGGAATCCACTGCGGCTTTGGTCGCACAATAGACGCCCCCGCCCGCGTAGGCCTGCACGCCTGCTACCGAACCGATGTTGATGACATGCCCTCGCTGCCGCGCTACCATTCCAGGAGTCACCGCTCTACTGATGTACAGCAAGCCTTTTAAGTTGGTGTCAATCATGGTTTCCCAGTGGTCGATTTCTCCTTCGTGTATGGGGCCAAAACCTTTGGCCAAGCCTGCGTTGTTGACTAAGATGTCAATGTTTTTCCAATCTTCGGGCAAGCCTTCTACGGCAGCCTTTACAGCGTCTAAATCGCGTACATCCAGCGTCAAGCAGTGGACTTGTGCTTCTTCTAAATGGCTTTCCAGCAATTCTTTTAAATCGTTGAGGCGCTGGCTGCGGCGACCCGCCAAAATCACTTTGTAACCACTCAAGGCAAATTGCCCTGCAATAGAGCGCCCAATCCCCGATGTTGCCCCTGTTACAAACACAACCGTGTTGGCATTGGGGTGTGCTTCTTCTTCCAACACTTCGCTTTCCAGCTCTTCGGATTCGCTGGACTCTTCTTCTTCGTTGCGCGCACGGATTACCTTAAAGTAATTGTCGTTTTCTGCCGTTTCAAACCGCGCGGCATCTAAAATACAAGCCTGCAAATAATTGGCTTTGGCTTCTTCGCTGCGGCCCATTTCTCGGAGGCATTGCGCCAAGCCATAATACGCCTCTTCGTAGCGCTTCTCCAAGAGCAATGCCTCTCTAAAAGACTCGCTGGCTTTGTGGTAAGCTTTGTCGCGCTTTTGCAGCAGGCCATATTCATAATACAAATTTGGATTTTCATCGTTGACCATAATGGCCTTGCGGTACAGCTGCGCGGCTTCCATTTGCGCCTCGTCCCCTTCTTGAACAGCCAACAAACGCGCCAACCAAATCAAGGCCCGCCCGTTGTACGGATCTAGCGCCAAAATGCGCTCGTAACTGTGCTGTGCGGCTTGGTCTTCGTCCTCTTCCGTCAGGCTTTCGGCTATGTGAAACAACACATCAATGTTGTCCACTTCCTCAATGTCGTAGCGCGCCAAAATTTCTTGTGCCTCTAGGTTGTCTAAGTCGTTTAACTCTTCTTCTAAATTAAACGGTTCTTCTTCGGGCTCTTCTTGCGGCTGTGCTATTTCTGCTATAGGAATACGCTCCGTTGTTTCCGCTTCGTTCGCTTCCTCCTCGTCTGTAGCGATTTCTTGCAAGGCTTCTTCTTCGTATAAATCTACCTGTTGTATTTCTTCTACCGCAGGCACTTCTTCGGTTGTTTCTTCGCTGGGCACTTCTTCGGTAGCTTCCTCCTTATCCACATTTTGCGCCTGCTCCAATTCTTCGCCAGAAGGTACTTCTACATCGGCTACCGTAGTCGGCGGTTGGGTTGCTTCTTTGTTGGATTCTTCTACAATGGCCTTTTCCAGAATCGTCGTTTCTTGCATTGCTGCATCGGCGCGGTGGTCTTCCACAGGAAGGTCTATGGTAGGAATTTGCGTGTCGTCTTCCTTGCTTTGCGTGTCGTCTTCCTTAGCAACGGGCGTTTCCACTTGATAATTTTTGTCGGGTTGAACACCTGTGCGTACCCTCAGCAATTGATAGTCGTCTGCATAAAGCGCCTCCCACTCAATGGGTTCTGATTGGTTGATGCTGCGGATATGGTTGGAAATACTGCCGACTGAAAGGCGTTTGGCCAGTTCTTTTTGATCGTTAATTTGTACCAATTCTGCTCCTTCTACATTTTTAGCAGCTTTGCGCAAAGCAATCCATGCCTCGTACCAATAATCGCGGTAGTACATAACATCGTTGAGCGTTTTGATGCGCGTAGGGTATACCTCTTGACGACTTGGCTCTCCTTTTTTGGGTCGACGACCGTGGGTAATGACAGGCACCAAACGCTCAAGGGGCAACTCTCGTAACAATTGATCCAAGTGCCGCGTTTCCGATAAATCTTTGAGGTAGTTATCGCTGACCAACAACAAGGCAATGCCTTCGGGGTCTTGCATCAATTGCTGGGCTTTGTCTTTGGCAGGTGCGTCTTTAATACAAGGAATCTGCAAGATTTGAAGATCGTTGCTAACTTGCTGTGCTTCTGCTGAATTGGCTTCTGTATAAAATAAATAAATAGGCTGTGCCATGTACCGTGTGTTTTGTTTGAGCGGATTACTTATAGTAACGGATTGAAAAGAGGTTGTTTCTTAGCTCCCTCAATGTAGTATTTTTAGAACGTGTTTAAAAATAGAAGTCCCTATAAATCTGTTAAGTTTACAGGTCAACACCTATTTATACGGAGAGTGAACGTTATTAATAACTCTTTTACTTTTATTTTGTTGGATAAACAGGGAACGATTTGCCCCTAAGGGCATGTTGTGCAACGGTCGGGAACTACGCGACCTTAACGCTGTCGAGCAGCAATTACACTATTATACAGACACCAACAC
This sequence comes from uncultured Aureispira sp., assembly GCA_964449615.1. GTDB lineage: Bacteria > Bacteroidota > Bacteroidia > Chitinophagales > Saprospiraceae > Aureispira. The sequence continues at coordinate 4,883 of CAYUZF010000246.1, read as the reverse complement.
TACACTATTTTGGACGGAATTGTAACCAAATCAACAGGCAAATGGTACACGGTCTTGCTAGAAGATGGGCGCGCTATGCCTTGCCGAATCAAAGGAAAATTTAGATTGGGCAAACTTAAATTGACCAACCCCATTGCTGTGGGTGACCGTGTTTGGGTAGACCCTGAAGAGGGTTTAGATACGGGCATGATTTCCAAACTGCACCCGCGGGAGAATTACGTCTTGCGCCAATCGACCCGCAAAAGACATTACATGCACTTGCTGGCGGCCAACATCGACCAAGCTTTTGTGATCGTCACCATTCGATACCCTTTGCTCAAACCGGGGTTCATCGATCGTTTTTTATTGACTACAGAGTCTCATAATATTCCTACCTACATCATCGTTAATAAGTCGGATTTGTATTTTCAAAATGATCTGGAAATATACGGCGGCTTGAAGGCCATGTATCGTGAAATTGGGTACGAGACGTTACTGGTTTCTGCCGAAACAGGCGATGGCATTAACGAATTAAAAGCGTTGCTGCACAACAAAACGACGCTGGTATCGGGGCATTCGGGAGTGGGCAAATCGTCTTTGGTCAACCGTATTGATGCCAATTTGGACCTACAGACGCAAGAAGTGTCCGATTATTCGGGCAAAGGCATGCACACGACGACCTTTGCGCAAATGTACGAGCTGGATGGCGGTGGGCATATTATTGATACCCCAGGCATCAAAGAAATGGGTTTTATCAATATGGAGCCAATCGACGTGGCGCATAATTTTAGAGAATTTTTTGAATACTCGCAGGATTGCAAGTACAGCGATTGTATGCACGTCAATGAACCGCACTGCGCCGTCAAGGCAGCCGTAGAAGCCGAAGAAATTAGCATTTTGCGCTATCAAAGTTACTTGTCTATCTTAGAGGAGATTATGGGGCAGAATTATTGGGAGCGCCAAACAGATTGGTAGCAGCTATAAGGCCTTTTGCAAAAAAACTCCTATCTTCCACACCATTTGATTTTTCACCGTTGTTACTAATAACCGTTATGAACGTCCAAAACGTTAAACAAAAGCTGGACAAAGTCAACAGCTTTTACGCCTATCTTATAGAAAACCAAGAAATTGTATCCCGCGTAGACCGAGACGCTTTTTTAGCTTCCATCCGCGCCTTATACGATGCCTGTTTTGACGAAGCCGCCACCGCCCAGTCGTCTGCTTCTAATAAGACCACTGCAGCCCCCCAACCAACAGCTACCAAAACAGCCAACGATTCTACAACAGACCAAAAAACTACCACAGAGCCTTCGAAAAAACGGCCAAAATTGGTCTTCAACCACAAAAACGCCAGCAAAAACACGGCTTCTGACAGCAAAGAGGAAGAACAACCGCCTGCTCCTAAAAAGCAAGCC